>JAFWYZ010000092.1 GCA_017517465.1 Clostridia bacterium
ACGTTCATATGGGTCTGCACGGTGACCCAGGCCATGCCTTCATCGCCATGGGCCATTACCCAGGACAAAAGGTCGCAGGTGTAGCCGCAGGTGATTTCCTTGTCGGTGGAAACGGTGGGGGTCATGTATTCGGCCTGGATCAGGGGAATGAGTTCGGATACTTTCAAGGGAAAAACCTCCTTTTATTCACGCTTGGTCTGGGCCAGTTCAACCATCTGCTGGGCCATGACCTTCAGCTTATCGCGCAGGATGTGGATGCAGTCCATTTCGCCGGCGAAATTACGGACAATATCCTCGGCGAAGGTGCGGCAGGTGGGAGAGCCGCAGGAGCCGCAGTCGTACCCCGGCAGATTTTCCAGAATTTTTTCGATCTGCTCCAGCTTTTGCATGGCAACGGCCATGTTGTCATCCAGCTTCATGACGCTGTTGGGGGTGATGGGGGTATCGAAATAGAGGGGATACTTGGTCATCATGGAGGGGGGCACGCTTTCGATGGGGTGGGTTTTATCGGAAATGTCCACCAGCTTGCGGATGGTGTTTTTCGCCACATAATTGTTTTCGAAGGTAAGGGGGCCGCCCACGCAGCCGCCGGAGCAGGCATTGCCTTCGAAGAACACCAGGTCGTTCAGCTTTTCGTTTTCGATTTCTTCCAGCACCCGGATCACGTTCTGAATGCCGTCCACGGACAGGCTGTTTTCCGGGCATACGGCAGAGGATTCACCGCTGGAGGCAGCCCAGCCAAGGCCGAAGCCGGTGGCCTGGGGTTTGGTGGGGGTGATGACGTTTTTATTGATGAAGGAACGCAGGGCACCGTAGATTTCCACCATGGAAATGGCGCCGTCCACAGAGGATTTTTCCTGACCCAGGGGAGTGCGGATGGCGGTCATCTTGGCGGGGCAGGGGGTGATGAAGAACACGCCCACATCTTCCGGCAGGCAGTCATGCTTTTTGCAGTATTCCTGCCGGGCAATCATGGCTGCCACTTCCATGGGCTGGCGCACGTCCACGATGTTGGGGATCAGATCCGGGAAGCGCACCTGAATCAGGCGCACCACCGCCGGACAGGCAGAGGAAATGAGGGGCCGGGGCAGGCCGGGCTCCCGCAGCTTCTGATGGATGGCGCGGCTGACGATGTCTGCCCCCCGTGCCACTTCAAACACCTCATCAAAGCCGATCAGCTTCAGCGCATCCAGAATGGGGCTGACGGATTTGAGGTTGCGGAACTGGCCGTACAGGGAAGGGGCGGGCAGCGCAATGGTGTGGGGATAGCCGTGGATGGCGGCAATATCGTCCGTCACGGCGATTTTGGCATGATAATCACAGATGCGGATACACTCACCGCAGTCAATGCACCTTTCGTCGATGATATGTGCCCGGCCGTTGCGCACACGGATGGCCTCCGTGGGGCAGTGCTTGAGGCAGTTGGTGCAGCCCTTGCAGCGGCTCTTGTCCAGCCGCACGGAATGATAACGGATTACTTTATCCATTTGATCTATGGCTCCTATATTTTCAATCAGGCAAGGTTAAAGCGCATGGTGATGCAGGTGCCCTTGCCCACTTCGCTTTCGATGGAAAAATCATCGGCATTGCGTTTCATATTGGGAAGGCCCATGCCGGCGCCGAAACCCAGGGAACGGGCTTCTTCATCGGCGGTGGAATAGCCTTCCCGCATGGCCATCTGGATATCGGGGATGCCGGGGCCCACGTCCTTGGAAATGAGGGTGATGCCGCCTTCATCCACGTCCATGATCAGCTCGCCGCCGTCGGAGTGGATGACCAGGTTCAACTCCACTTCGTAACTGGCAACGGAAACACGGCGCAGCACCTTACTGTCCACACCCAGCTGCTTCAGCTTGCGCTTGATATCGGTGGAGGCTTCGCCGGCGAAGGTATAATCATCTGCCTTGACGGGGTAGACGGCATGAATCATGGCGCTCATTGTGCGTCCTCCTTAGGCCAGTCGATGGGTACACCGCGAAGACCGGCTTCGTACAGCATGCCGCAGGCGGTAAAGGCGGTGACCTTGGTGGTCATCACAACCAGGCCTTGCTCCTCTGCCTGTTCCAGCATGTCTTCCGTGGGCACCTTGCCCCGGGCAAAAACGATGCACTTGAGATCCAGCATGTCGGCGGTGCGCATGACATGGGGATTGGTAAGGCCGGTGATCAGCACGGTTTTTTCGTTGACAAAAGCCAGCACGTCGCTCATCAGGTCGGAGCAGCAGGCGGTTTTTGCGGGAAGAGACAGCTTTTCTTCTCCGCACAGCACCTGTGCGTGCAAAACGGTAACAATATCCTGAATGGTCATATCATATCCCTGCCTGTTATCAAAATTTTTTCCATTAAATATGATACCTTTTTTCTGCCCCACTGTCAACCGCAAAGGGGCAAAAATCGACAGGAAGCATAAAGAAAAAGACGCTGTGTTCACAGCGCCTTATTCAGACAGGAAACATGCTTTACAGCCGGCCGGACAATACCCGGGCCAGCAGCCCGTCGCTTTGGAAAATGGCAGCCAGGGTGCTTTCACTGATGAGTGTATCCAATGCCTCCAGGTTGATGACCGTGCTGACAAGGGGCAGGGCCAGGAAAACCACATACAGGATCAGTGCGCCGCGCAGCAAACCGAAAATGCCGCCGGCCAGCCAGTCCATCTGCTTGAGAAGAGGCAGTTTGAAGACATGATGAATCAGGTTGATCACCACGCTCAAAAGCAGATATGCCACAATGTAGCAGACAATAAAGCACAGCACATTCAGCGCCACACCCACGATGGTGTTGGATACATAGTCATTGACGGTGGTCAGCCCCGCAGAAAGGAAGGTGCGGCTGATCAGATTCTGTTCCAGCACATGCTCGATGGTATCGGGCAGATCCACATTGGCCAGGATCTGGGTGACGGTATCTGCGGACAGGCTATCTACCGGCGCGGAGGCCAGGTTATAGTCGCCCACCCGGGCAACGGCATCGGTAAAGGTGGCCAGGGTGGAGGAGACACCGGCGCTTTCGCTGAGGTAAGCGGACAATCTGGGGGCAAATGTAAACGCCAGCACAAAGGCAATCAGGCCGCAGGCCATGGAGAGCAGGGCATGGATGAAGCCTTTGTAAATCCCGTATGCCACGCTGATGCCAAGAATAGCCAGAATAACAATATCGATCAGGTTCACGAAGCGATCACCTCCTGTGTACATTCTACATGGAATGAACGGAGAACAGGGGAATTTTCTTGCATTTTGGGGAAGATCAGTCGTCGCCCATTTTGAGCACGGCCATGAACGCTTCGCCGGGCAGTTCCACCGTGCCGAACTGGCGCATGCGCTTTTTACCTTCCTTCTGCTTTTCCAGCAGCTTCTTTTTACGGGTAATATCGCCGCCGTAGCACTTGGCCAGCACGTCCTTGCGCACGGCCTTCACCGTTTCACGGGCAATGATCTTGCCGCCGATGGCTGCCTGAATGGGAATTTCAAACTGTTGGCGCGGAATGACATCCTTCAGCTTTTCCGCAATGGCGCGGCCACGGCCGTAGGCCTTGTCCCGATGGACGATCATGGTGAACGCGTCGCAGATATCGCCGTTGAGCAGCATATCCATCTTCACCAGGTCGCTCTGCTGGTAGCCGGTGATCTCGTAATCGTAGGAAGCATAGCCCTTGGAGCGGCTCTTGAGCTGGTCAAAGAAGTCGAAAATCATTTCGTTGAGCGGCACGTCATAAAGCAGCTTTACCCGCTTGCCTTCGTACTGCATGTCGATGAAGGTGCCCCGCTTGTCCTGGCACAGGTCCATCAGCGTGCCCACAAATTCCTGAGGGGTATAGATGGTGGCCCGGCAGAAGGGCTCCCGCATTTCCTGAATTTCGTTGGGGGAGGGCAGGTTGGTGGGGTTATCGATGCGCACCACGTCGCCGTCGGTTTTCACCACTTCATAGATAACGCTGGGGGCGGTGGTGACAAGGCCCAGATCAAATTCACGTTCCAGCCGCTCCTGAATGATTTCCATGTGCAGCAGACCCAGGAAACCGCAGCGGAAGCCGTAGCCCAGGGCCACGCTGGTTTCGGGTTCGAAGGTGAGGGAAGCGTCGTTCATGCGCAGCTTTTCCAGCGCATCCTTCAGGTTTTCGTAATCGGCACCGTCGGCGGGGTAAATACCGCAGAACACCACCGGCTGCACTTCCTTGTAGCCGGGCAGGGGCTGGGCAGCGGGGGCGGCGGCATTGGTGATGGTATCACCCACACGGGTATCACGCACATCCTTGATGGAGGCGGAAATATAGCCCACATCGCCGGGCAGCAGTTCATTGCAGGGGGTGTAGGAGGGGGAGAAGGTGCCCACTTCCACCACGTCAAATTCCGCACCGGTCTGCATCATGCGCATACGCATGCCGGGGTATGCCCGGCCGTGGATGACACGGATGAAGCAGATGGCACCGCGGTAGTTATCGTAGGTGGCATCGAATACCAGCGCCTGCAAAGGCTCGCTTTCATCCCCTTCGGGGGGCGGCATCTGGGTGACAATGGCTTCCAGCACGTCTTCGATGCCGATGCCCATCTTGGCGGAAATGAGGGGAGCATTGCTGGCATCCAGCCCGATGTCCTCTTCAATTTCGGCCTTGGTTTCTTCAGGCTGGGCGGAGGGCAGGTCGATTTTGTTGATGACGGGCACCGTTTCCAGGTCATGCTCCAATGCCATATACACGTTGGCCAGGGTCTGGGCTTCCACACCCTGGGTGGCATCCACCACAAGCAAGGCCCCTTCGCAGGCGGCCAGGGCACGGCTCACTTCGTAGGAAAAGTCCACATGGCCGGGGGTGTCGATCAGGTTCAGGGTATATTCTTCGCCATCCTTGGCGGTATAGTTCATGCGCACGGCCTTGGACTTGATGGTGATGCCTCTTTCGCGCTCCAGCTCCATGGAGTCCAGAATCTGCTCGGTCATCTGCCGCTTTTCAAATACGCCCGTTTTTTCCAGAATGCGGTCCGCCAGAGTGGACTTGCCGTGGTCAATATGGGCAATAATGCAAAAATTTCGAATGTGGTTCAAACGGTCATTAGCCACAGGAAATTCCTCCTTCATTCATAACCATCCTATTATAACGGAAATGCAGCAAAAAGGCAAGAAAAGCGAGAAATTATCGGGATTGCAGGGCAAGCCTAAAAAAGGAAGCTTGTGCATTTGCGAAAATTGGGATATAATGGGGAAGAGCGGTAAGGGGATGAATGAAAATATGTGCGCATTGACGAAAATCATGAAATATGAACTTCGTTATCTGGATGGATTTCCGGATTTTTCTGCCATGCAAAATGCCGTGTGGCCTTTGCAGCGGCAAACCAGAGAAATTCTGAACCGCACCATTCAGGAAGCCTATCATTGGGATTATTTTTCAGCAACAAAAAAGAAAGAAACAGGTGAATATCCCGATTTGCTAAAAGAAACAGGGTATAAACGGCTGGATGGGTATATTTATCATGTACTTGCGCCGGATTACCCTGATTTTTCCAGCAGCGGCGTGAATGCCACCATCCAAAAAGCTTGGAAAAAGTATAAATCATCCAGAGCGGATGTGTGGAAGGGAGAAATGTCCCTTCCGTCGTATAAGAGTGACCAGCCCATCGTGCTGCATGCAAAACAAATCAAGCTTTCCGGGGATAACCGGGCTGCAGCAGTCACGCTTTCCTTGTTTTCCAATAAATTCAAGAAGGAACATGCAATATCCGGCAATGTACAGTTTGCCATCACCCTGCACGATAACACCCAGCGTACCATCTACCAGAAATTAAGGAATGGGGAATACAAGCTGAGTGAATCCCAGCTGGTGTATGATAAGAAAAAATGGTTCCTTTATTTGGCATACAGCTTTAACCCGGCCGAACACGCCCTTGACCCAGAAAAGATATTGGGCGTGGATATGGGCGAAAAATTTGCCCTTTATGCCAGTTCATTCGGGGAATATGGCCATTTCAAGATAGAGGGAAGCGAAGTGACGGAATATGCCAAGGCGTTGGAGAGACGCCGCCGTTCCCTTCAGCAGCAGGCCCGGTATTGCGGAGAAGGCCGCATTGGCCATGGCACCAAAACCCGGGTGGGGGCGGTGTACCGGGAGGAAGACCGTATTGCCAATTTCCGCAGCACCATTAACCATCGTTATAGTAAAGCCTTGATTGAATATGCTGTGAAAAACGGCTATGGCACCATTCAAATGGAAAACCTGACAGGCATCAAGGAAAACTTACAGTTTCCACGGCGTTTACAGCATTGGACGTATTACGATTTGCAATCAAAAATTGAGGCCAAGGCCAAGGAACACGGCATTGCTGTGGTAAAAGTGAATCCTAAACACACTTCACAGCGGTGCAGCCGGTGCGGCCATATTGCTGCGGAAAACCGTCCCAAGCAGGAAGTATTTCAATGCGTGAAATGCGGCTATGCCTGCAATGCGGATTTCAACGCATCCCAGAATATTTCCATCAAGGATATTGAAAAGCTTATACAGGAAACCATCGGTGCGAACCCGAAGTGAACGCCGCTGATGCGGCAGGTTCGCACCTGAATTTGGGGGCGACTTCCCGCCCCGAAATCGAGAAAGTGGTCATAAGACGCATCTTTTTTGCGCAGACAATACACTCGAAGAGGTTAAGATGCACATAGTAATCCGTGCATGGGTCATTTTTGTGCAGTTTTGCCGTTGCAACACGCGCATAAGGATGACTTGAAGGAGCTTCGGGTCATTCATCAAGCCGCTGTAGCTTTTGTTGCAACACGCGCATAAGGATGACTTGAAGGCTGCTGCTGCTGCTGCATCTTCATGCGGTTGTTTGTTGCAACACGCGCATAAGGATGACTTGAAGGTTTTGCGTTGGGATCGTCCTGCTCCGGGTCACGCGTTGCAACGCGCGCATAAGGATGACTTGAAGGAAGTCTTTTTGCAAAACTGGTAATAACTCACCAGTTGCAACACGCACGTAAGGATGACTTGAAGGCGAAGATTGCAGCAATCATCTTTGTTGTGATTGGTTGCAACACGCGTGCTTGATTGATTGCGAAATGTACAGCAGACAGAAGACACGAAAAATACATCATCAGCCATGGAAAGAACAGTGCTTTTTATTGCAATCGCCTGTTCTTTTTGTTATAATTTCCGGTGAAATTTGTTCTTTGAAAGGAACGGAGTCTGATGAGCGAAAAGCTGTTTTTTGTGAATGACTACGGCGAAGGCTGCCATCCCAAAGTGCTGGAAAAGCTGATGGAAACCAATCTGGAACATCTGGCCGGTTACGGCAGCGACAAATACTGCGAATCGGCCAAGGAAAAGATCCGTAAGGCCTGCGATTGCCCCGAAGCGGACATCTGGTTCATTTCCGGCGGCACCCAGACCAACGCCATCGTGATTTCCGCCCTTTTGAAAAGCTATGAGGGTGTGGTGTCCGCGGTGACGGGCCATATCAACGGCCATGAAGCCGGTGCGGTGGAGCATCTGGGACGGAAAGTGCTGCCCCTGCCTCAGCATGAAGGCAAAATC
>JAFWYZ010000093.1 GCA_017517465.1 Clostridia bacterium
AGCTGAAATACATCATCACCGAAGCCAGTGCCAACGATGCCACCAACCTGATCCTGAAGGTGAACCGCCCATACCTTGGTGTCTATTATGCCCTCACCTTCCCCGTGCTTCCTGCTTCTCAGGTGCAGGCTGATTTCCCGGCAGGCTGCGGTCCTTACATGGTGCACAGCTTTTCCCCCACCGACTACCTTTACCTCACCGCCAATGAAAACTGGCACGAGGACACCCCCTATGTCAAACGGATCAACGTCACCTTCAAAAAAACCAACCGGGAACTGATCGATGAATACGAATTTAACCGTGTGGATGCCGCCATTACCCGGGCTGCCACCGCCGGTCAGTACCGCACCGGTATTGCCAACCTGAACATCACCTTCCGCACCCGGCAATTGGAAACGCTGCTGATGAACAGCAACAAAATTGCATTCCCGCTGGATGATCCGCTGGTCCGCCAGGCCGTGCGCTATGCCATCGATATCGACTCCATCTGCAATAATGTCTATTCCGGCATGGCCACCCGCACCAACACCCCTTTCCCCTCGGATACATGGATGTACAACGAAAACGCATTCCAGTATGAATACAACCCCGAAAAGGCCAAGCAGCTGCTCCAGGAAGCCGGATGGGAAGATCTGTATGGCGACGGTGTGCGGGATAAGATCGTCAACGATGCCAACAAGCGTCTGCACCTGCGGCTGTGGTGCTACGAAGAGCAGGACAACAACGTCCGTGAACAGGCAGCTGCCCAGATCAAGCACATGCTGGAACAGGTGGGGTTTGAAATCAAGCTGGAAGTGCTTCCTTTCAACACGGTAAAGGAACGTCTGCAGGCCCGCAATTTTGACCTGTGCCTGGCAGCATACCAGATGGACACCGTGCCCGACCCCGGTTTCCTTCTGATGAGCAACAACACCGGCAATTATGTGTCCTATAAGTCCTCCGCCATGGATAAACTGTTCAACCAGCTGCGCACCACCATGGATTTTGATCAGTACCGCCAGTTGCTTTATGATATTCAGCAGCAGTATGCGGATGACTGCCCCTTCCTCTGCCTGTATTACCGCAACGGTGCCCTGCTGACCAGAAAGGTGTTCACCAACGAGCGTGACACCCGGGAGCCCGAAGTGCTGCGCGGCATCGAATCCATCGTCAACTAATCCTTCCTCTTCGCATACATTGAATGCGAAGGGAGCGGATGAATATGAGCCTTTCCGAATTGCGCACCAAGGATGTGGTGAATACATTGGACGGCAAACGGCTTGGCAAAGTGATGGACATCGAATTCGACGCATATACCGGACAAGTACAGGCCCTTGTGGTGCCCGGTGATTTCAGGCTGACCGATGCCATTCGCGGCGAAAAGGCCGGGCTTGTGATCCCCTGGTGCCATATCTGCAAGATCGGCGAAAATGTGATTCTGGTGCAATTGGAAACGGAAACAGAAAACCGTTGAAAAACACTTGAAAATCAGAATTTCGCTGGACAAATCTCATTTTTACAGCTATAATGAATATTACCTGCTTTCAAGACCGACAAAACAAAGGATGGTACATGTATGAAATGCCAGTTCTGTAATTGCGCTGACAGCCGCGTTGTAGACTCCCGCCCCACCGATGACGGTAATTCCATTCGCCGCCGCCGTGAATGCATCAACTGCGGCCGCCGTTTCACCACTTACGAAAAAGTGGAAGTACAGCAGCTGCTGGTCATCAAAAAGGACAACAGCCGCGAGCTCTTTGACGCCCAGAAGCTGCGCAACGGTGTCATTGCCGCCTGCCATAAGCGCCCTGTTTCCGCTGCAGAAATTGACCGCATTGTCAATTCCATCGAACAGCTGGCCTATAATAACCTGCAGGC
>JAFWYZ010000094.1 GCA_017517465.1 Clostridia bacterium
AAGTTCCCCACCAACGAAGCCGGCGACCCCGCTTATCCCTTCGTTCTGTGGCCCGACTGGGACGGCAATGACAACATGATCGGTATCGCCAACGTTGTACAGCTGACCACCTGGTACGGCGAAAAGATCAAGGGCTCTGCCATCCTCAAGCCCGACAATACCTTCGTTGAAATCACCGACAAGAACGCTTCTTACTACAAGATCGCCAAGTTCCTCAACGATGGTTACCAGATGGGCCTGGTTGACCCCGATTCCGGTACTCAGGACTGGAACGCTGTCTGCGCCAAGATGTCCAACGGTCAGGTTCAGCTGATGTGGTACTCCTGGTCCAAGGGTTTCTGGAACAGCCAGGAACGTCTGGACAACGGCACCGCTTTCAACTTCGTTCCCGTGAAGGATCAGCTCTACTACAACGACGCTGACGCTTTCTTCGGCACCACCCGCGTGTTCGCCATCGGCTCCAAGGTGGAAGGCGAAAAGCTGGACCGCATCATGGAATTCCTCAACTGGTATGCTTCCGTTGAAGGTATGACCTTCCAGCATGCCGGTATCGAAGGGCTGAACTACATCGTGGAAGACGGCAAGTTCGTGCCCTACAAGGACAACGCTCTGATGGATAACCTGCCCGTGCCCGAAGAATACGGCGGCGGCGGCTATCAGGATGGTAACAATGCCATCAACCAGTGGATCGGTAACGCTCTGAACACCAACCCCGTCACCGGTGAAGGCTATGCCATGAAGCACTGGTCCTCCTACAAGGCCAAGAACATGACCCAGATGAAGAAGGAATGGCAGGAAACCTTCGGCGCTGAAGACGACGTTGACTGGATGAAGAAGAACGGCGTTCTGCTGGCCTCCCCCAACGTGTCCGTGGCTCTGAAGACCGACACCAACGACATCGCCATGATGCGTGTTGACGTCAACAAGGTGCTGTGCCAGTACACCTGGCAGATGATCTTCGCTGAAAGCGACGAAGACTTCGACGCTCTGTGGGATCAGATGGTCACCAAGATGAACGGCTTCGGCTATCAGGAACTGTACGCTTTCGACTGCGAAAACTATCAGGTCGAAGTGGATGCCAAGATCGCTGCTGCTGAAGCTGTGAAGTAATTCACTCTCGGTCAAAAAATCCGGGGCGCTCCTCAGGGGCGCCCCTTTTTGAAAGGATGAATGTTATGTCCGGCCATTTCTCTGCTCTGCTTCCGGAAGGCAATTCCTTCCACTTCTGGGAAAAGCCCTGCACATACACGCAATTCCTTCATGTGAACGCTTCTGCCCCCGCTGCCAGCGATGACAACGACGGCAGCGAACAATTTCCCTTCAAAACCATCAATAAAGCCGCTTCCCTGGCTTCACCCGGCACCAGGGTAATCATTCATGCCGGCCTTTATCGGGAGTGTGTCCGGCCTCAGATGGGCGGCACAGACCCTGAACACATGATTGCCTACGAAGCTGCTGACGATGGGCAGGTGATCATCCGCGCCTCTGAAGAAGTAACCTCCTTCTCCCCCTCCCAGGGCTGGCAGTTGCAGCGGCCCGGCCCTCAGGCGGAAGACTATTCCCATGTGCGCATCTGGGAACACAAGCTGGACCCCGATATGTTCCGTGGCTATAACCCCTTCTGCGCCGTCAATATTCTGCATGACCGCCTCTTTATCGAATACGATAAAACCGACATGACCCCCTACCTCAACCGCCGCGGCTGTGTATTCTGCGACGGTAAACCCCTCACGCAGGTTCCCCTGTACAATTTTATGGCCCGTCAGGATAATACCTATTGGGTAGAAGCCAACGGGCAGACCATCCATTTCCGTCTGAAGGGCGACGATGCCCCTCAGAACCATCACATTGAAATTACGGTTCGGGAGCAGTGCTTTGCCCCGGATATTCCTTTTCTGAATTATATCAGGGTAAAAGGCCTTATTATGGAACACGCTGCCACCGGTGCGCCTGTGCCCCAGCGCGGTTCCCTGTCCTGTTTCCGCGGTCACCATTGGGTGATCGAGGATTGCGAAATCAACTGGTCCAACGGTGTGGGCATCGATATCGGCGATGAATGCTGGCACCATACCCGCAAACACGAAACCGAAGTGATCGGCCACACGGTCATCCGCGGCTGCAAAATCCTGGATGCAGGTGTCTGCGGCATTGCCGGCCTTTTTGCCACCCACCTGCTCATTGAAGATAACCTGATCGAGGGCACCGGCTGGCAGAAGATGGAGCTTTCCTGGGAAGCCGGCGGCATCAAGATCCACGATACCGTGGATACCCTGATCCGCAACAATGTGTTCAAAAACACCTACCGGGCTGACCATCTGTGGCTGGATTGCAACAACGAAAACAACCGCATCACCGGCAATATTTTCCTCAACGGCATTGAGCAGCGTGAAGCCATCTTCATCGAATGCACCCGGGATGGGGTGAACCTGATCGACAATAATATCATCTGGAACGTGGAGGGCCGTTTTGATCCTGCCAAGGTGCCCGTGGAGCCCGGTTCCTCCGGGTGGTACAAGCTGAAGGAAGATGATACCGTCAACGGCTATGCCATCTACGCAGAGGGCACGGACAGGCTCTATATCGCCCATAACCTGATCGGCAAATGCCGTCACAGCGGCTATTATGCCAAGCCCGTGGGCTTCCGCATGCATGGCATGATGCGCGGTGGCACCTCCCGTAAAGCAAACATCATCAATAACATCTTCTACGACTGCGGCGAAGCGGCCATCGTCTTCCCCACCGATGATAACACCGCCGAAGGAAACCTGTATGTCAAAATGCAGGGCGGCTATCTGCGGGTCATGTATCCTGCTCCCGAAACCTGCCTGAACCTGCCTGCATGGCAGGAATTCCACGGTTTTGACATGACCGGGCAGAACGGCTGGTTTGACATTGATTTTAACGAAGAAACCGGTGTCACTCTGAAAGCCAGCGAAAATGCCCCCTTCGGTCTGCCCCGGCAGATGGAACGGCTGCAATTGATCCTGGATCCCCAGGAAATCAAACCTGTTGCCACGGACAGCCATGTGCCAGCCGACAAAGATGGCCTTCCCCATGCCGAGCACGTGCTGCCCGGCCCCTTCGCCTCACTGAACATCAAAAAATAACCCCATCGGAGGTGCATTATGCACGCAGATAACGAACGGATTCTGAACCCCTTGAAGCCCGTTGGCCGTGAGGATAACCGTTTCCCCGATCCCCACATCAAAATCTTCATCAATCCCGATACCGGCAAGGAAAACATGTATGTATATGTGGGCCATGACGAGGGTGTGGGCGAATTCATCATGCGGGACTGGTTTGTCATGTACAGCGAAGACCTGGTCACCTGGCATTGGAAAAAAACGCTGGACCGCAAGGACACCTACCTGCCCGACGATTCCATCAATTGCTGGGCCTGCGACGTGGTGCAGAGCCCTTGGGACAAAAAGTATTACCTGTATTACTCCAATGCCGGGGAAGACACCGGTGTTGCCGTCAGCGACCGGCCCGACGGCCCCTTTGTGGATGCCAGAGGCAAAACCCCCATCCTGCCCAAGGGCATTACCCCCACCAATTCCTATGACCCGGACATCATCCTGCCCGACGAAGACGATCCCCATGCCTGGATCCTCTTTGGCAGCGATTGGACGGATCATTACTGGGCCATGCAGCTGGATGAAAGCATGACCAGTGTTGTGCCCGGAACAGCCCGGAAAGTGCCCGTTTACCCCGCTGACGGTACACCCGTGGAATTGCTGGGTGTGCTGCGCAGCGATCA
>JAFWYZ010000095.1 GCA_017517465.1 Clostridia bacterium
CAGGAAGACACTGTGCGTCTGCTCTATCAGGGCCGTTTCCAGGAGCCCCAGCAAAAGCGCCCTGCCATCCGCATCACCTCTCTTTCCCACGGAAGCAGTGCGCCCCGGGCCAACAAGGAAGCGCCTCACAACCCTGTAAAGGCGGACAAGAAGCCCGGCCGCAACGAACCCTGCCCCTGCGGCAGCGGTAAGAAATTCAAAAACTGCTGCGGCAAGCCCGGTGCCGAAGGCTGAAATGGAAGATATATGCGGGAGAAGGCTTTTGAAGCCAAAAGCCCCCTCCCGCACCCTCCCGAAAAGCTATACGGGAAATAGCGCAAGGGATAAACAGACATTATCTCCCCGTGCTGCTTTTGAGTATTTGGAGCAACAAAAACAACCGACAAGAAGCGGAGGACAATATTTATGATCGTAGAACTGGAACAATTTACCGGGAAGCTCAGCGCCCTCCGTGCCCAGCTGAAAGAGGTGGGCGAAGGGCTGCACATTGATGACATGGAAAGGGAACTTTCCGAACTGAAAGAAGAAATGAATGCCGACGGCTTCTGGGACAATCTGGAACGCTCCACCCATGTGAACCGCCGCATTTCCAACCTGGAAGGCAAGATCAAGCATTACGAAAGCCTGTTGGCCGGTTGTGATGACGTGGAAACTATGATGGAGCTGGCCCAGGAAGAAAACGACGATGACATGATCCAGGAAGCCGGTGCGGAAATTGAACGGCTGGAAAACGAAACCGAAGCCCTGGCCCTGGAAACCCTGATGCGGGGCAAGTATGACGACCATGACGCCATCCTTTCCCTCCACGCCGGTGCCGGCGGCACCGAGGCCCAGGACTGGACCGGCATGCTCTACCGCATGTACACCCGTTACTGCGAACGCATGGGCTTCACTGTGAAGGTGCTGGATTATCTGGACGGCGATGAAGCCGGTGTGAAATCCGTCACCTTCGAAGTGACCGGCGACCATGCCTACGGCTATCTCCGCGGCGAAAAGGGCGTGCACCGGCTGGTGCGCATCTCCCCCTTTGATGCCAATGCCCGCCGCCACACCTCCTTCTCCTCTCTGGACGTGGCCCCCATTCTGGAAGAAATGGACACCGATATTGAAATTGACATGAAGGACGTCCGCGTGGACACCTACCACTCCTCCGGTGCCGGCGGCCAGAACGTGAACAAGACCTCTTCCGCCGTGCGTATGACCCACTTCCCCACCGGTATCGTGGTAGCCTGCCAGACGGAACGTGACCAGGTGCAGAACCGTGCCACCTGTATCAAGATGCTGAAGGCCAAGCTGCTGGAATTGCGGGAACGTGAACGCGAACAGGAAATGGCCGATATCAAGGGTGAAATGAAGAAGATCGAATGGGGCAGCCAGATCCGCTCCTACGTCTTCCAGCCCTACACCATGGTGAAGGATCACCGCACCGGTTTCGAAGCCGGCAACATCGATGACGTGATGAACGGCAACATCGAAGGCTTCACCACCGCTTACCTGAAAATGCAATAAGATTTGGGTTTTATTATACGGGAGGGATGTTCTTTGCAGGTCAAAGAACACCCCTCCCGTACCCTCCTCAAGAAAACCGGATTTTTTCCAGTTGTTCGTCACCTGCGTTTCATTCGCAAACAGCAAAGGATTATTTATGAAAGCATTGAAAAAGACCGGATTTGTGTTGCTGGGCATTGTAAGCCTGCTGGCCCTGCTTTGCTCCATTGCCGCCGGGTGTGTTACCAACAGCGGCCTGATGGAGCAGGGCTTTTTGCAGTATGCGGACACAAAGCAATTTGACCTGTCCCCCACCCTGTACGGCAAAAGCGCCCTTGCCATTGCCCGGTATCTGGACGGCCAGGCAAATACCGTGCCCGACCCCCGGGATGAGGCAAAATGCCTGTTTTCGGAAGATGAAATGCTGCATCTTGCCGATGTGAAAGGCATTGTGACCGGCCTCAAGGCCATGCGCTGGATCGGCGGCGGGCTGGCCCTGTGCGCCATTGCCGGGGCATGGCTGATGGCAAAGAAAAAGAACGATGACAGCCTGATGAAAAACATCTGGCAGGGCTTTGCCTGGGCCAGCGGCATTCTGTTCACATTGGCAGCAGGCCTTTGTATCTGGGCCCTTTGCGATTTTGACAGCCTGTTCCTGGCTTTCCATCACCTGGCCTTTTCCAATGACCTGTGGCTGATGGACCCCAACACAGACCTGATGATCGCCATGATGCCGGAAACATTTTTCATGTGGTACGGCGGTGAAATGCTCAAATCCCTGCTGCCCATTTTCGGATGCATGCTGTGTCTGCTTATTTCCTGGCTGAAGCTGGGCCGCAAAGAAACGGAAGGAACGGAAGACAAACAATGACGTATCTGGAAGAAAGCAAAAAGCAGCTGGAAGCGCTGCAGAAAAAAGAAAACGTACGCATTCTGGCCATTGAAACCAGCTGTGACGAAACCGCCGCTGCCGTGATCGAAAACGGCCGGAAGATCATCTCCAGCGTGGTCTATTCCCAGATCGACATGCATGCCCTCTACGGCGGTGTGGTGCCGGAGATTGCCAGCCGGGCCCATGTGGAAAAGGTAAACCGGATGGTGGACGAGGCGCTGAAGCAGGCGGACATGCAGCTTTCGGACGTGGATGCCATTGCCTGCACCTACGGCCCCGGGCTGGTAGGGGCGCTGCTCATCGGTGTCAGCTGTGCCAAGGCCCTGGCCTTTGCCGCTCACAAGCCGCTGATCCCCGTGAACCATATTGAGGGCCACATCTGTGCCAATTTCCTCTCCCATGAAGCCCTCAAGCCCCCCTTCGCGTGCCTGGTGGTCAGCGGCGGGCACAGCCACCTGTTCCAGGTGGAGGACTACGGCAAGTACCGCATCATCGGCTGCACCCAGGACGATGCCGCCGGCGAAGCTTTTGACAAAGCCGCCCGGGTGCTGAATATTCCCTACCCCGGCGGGCCGCTGTTGGACAAGCTGGCGGAAGAAGGGAACGACCAGGCCCTGAAGCTGCCCCGCCCCCACACCGAAGGGAAGTACGATTATTCCTTCTCCGGGCTGAAAACCGCCTTTATCAATGCTGTACACAACATGCGGCAAAAGGGAATCAAGTTTTCCGATGCCGACCTGGCCGCATCCTTCCGCAAGGCGGTGGTGGACATGCTGGCAGACAAGGCCATGCTGGCCGCCAAAGATTTGCAGCTTGATTGCATGGTGCTGGCCGGCGGTGTATCTGCCAATAGTTTGCTCAGAAGGGAAATGCAGGCCCGGTGCGACAGGATGGGCATTCCCCTGTATATGCCAAAGCTTTCCCTGTGCGGAGACAATGCCGCCATGATCGGCTCGGCGGCCTATTTCCGGCTGAAAAACGGTGAGATTGCCGATCTTTCCCTCAATGCCAAGCCTTCCCTCAGGCTGTAAAACACGAAAGGAATCCCTATGAGCGAAAAAGCCGGCCGGCAAATGAAAACCTCCGTTTTGTTCAAGCGTTTTCTGCCCTATTACAGCAAGTACAAAAAAGAAATGGCCTTTGACCTTTTCTGCGCCTTGCTTACCACCTTGTGCGAAGTGATCTTCCCCCAGATCATCAAGCTGATCACCAACCAGGCGGTGGAGGATTTCACCAAAATCACCACCGAATGGGTGCTGAAGCTGGGAGGCATTTATCTTCTGCTTCGCGTGATCGATACCGCTGCCAACTATTTTATGCAGTACTGGGGCCATGTCACCGGCACCAAGCTGGAAAAGGACATGCGCACTGATTTGTTTTCCCATCTGCAGCAGCTGTCCTTCTCCTATTACAACAACACCAAGATCGGCCAGATCATGAGCCGCATCACCTCCGACCTGTTTGACATCACGGAGTTTTCCCACCACTTTCCCGAAGAAGTGCTGATCGCCGTGGTGAAGATCGTGGCCTCCTTCATCATCCTGTGCACCACCAATGTGTGGCTGACGCTTCTCATCTTCGCCATCCTGCCCTTCATGCTGATCGGCACCAGCTATTACAGCAAAAAAATGCGGGCCGCTTTCAAGGAAAGCCGGCATCAGCTGGGTGAAGTGAATGCCCAGGTGGAAGACAGCCTGCTGGGTGTGCGGGTAGTGAAAAGCTTTGCCAACGAGGGCATTGAAGAAGAAAAGTTCGGCAAGGGCAACCTGGAATTTTTCCGGCTGAAAAAGCTGCGCTACCGCTACATGAGCGGCTTCCACACCGTCACCCGGTTCTTTGACGGGCTGATGTACATTGTAGTGGTGGTTGTGGGTGCCCTGTTTTTGTCCGCAGGAAAAATTGACGTAGGCAGCTATGTGGCCTATCTTCTCTACATCAACACCCTGCTTACCTCCATCCGCCGCATTGTGGAATTTACCGAGCAGTTCCAGAACGGCATGACGGGCATTGAACGCTTCTGCGAAGTGATGGATGCGCCCATTGAAATTCAGAACCTGCCCGGCGCCAAGGAACTGGGCCGGGTGCAGGGGGAAGTGACCTTCGACCATGTGGGCTTCCACTACTCCGACGATACGGAACACGAAGTGCTGGAAAATTTGAACATGCACGTAAAACCCGGCCAGAATGTAGCTGTGGTGGGCCCCTCCGGCAGCGGCAAAACCACCCTGTGCAACCTGATCCCCCGGTTTTATGACGTAACGGAAGGCCGCATCCTCATCGACGGGCAGGATATCAAAAAATTCACCCTCCATTCCCTGCGCAGCGCCATCGGCATGGTGCAGCAGGAGGTGTATCTCTTCTCCGGCACCGTCAAGGACAACATTGCCTACGGCAAGCCCGGCGCCACGGAAAAAGACATCATCACCGCCGCCAAGCAGGCCGGTGCCCATGATTTCATCATGAAGCTGCCCAACGGCTATGACACCTACATCGGTGAGAGAGGTGTGAAGCTGTCCGGCGGGCAGAAGCAGCGGCTGTCCATTGCCCGGGTGTTCCTGAAAAACCCGCCCATCCTGATCCTGGATGAGGCCACATCCGCCCTGGACAACGAAAGCGAGCTGCTGGTGCAGCGTTCTCTGGAGAAGCTGGCCAAGGGCCGCACCACCTTCACCATCGCCCATCGCCTTACCACCATCCGCAATGCGGACGTGATCTGGGTGCTGACGGAAAAGGGTGTGGAGGAAACCGGCACCCATCAGCAGCTGATGGACCAAGGCGGCATTTACAGCCACATGTACAGCATGTACACCACCGACCGAACCGAATAACAGGAGGCATTATGCTGCCATTCCCCATCAAAACGAAAGTAAAAATTGACAAGGGCTGGTCCGGCGATGAAAAATACTGCGTCACCGATGAAAAGGGCCGGAAATACCTGCTGCGAGTGGCTCCGTCTTCCATGGCTGAGCAAAAGAAAGCCGAGTTTTACTGGATGCAGCAGGTGGAAAAGACCGGCATTCCCATGTGCCGTGCACTGCATCTGGAGATAGTGGACACAGAAGTAAACACCGTCCACAGCTGGGTGGAAGGCAAGGATGCCGAAGTTGTGATGCGTACATTGCCGGAAAGCAAGCAATATGCATACGGTTATCAAGCCGGGGAATACCTGCAGAAAATCCACACTATTCCCGCACCGGAATGGGTGCCCGAATGGGAAGGACGCTTCAATGCGAAAATCGACCGGAAGATTCAGATGTATGCCGATTGTCCCCTGAAATATGAGGGCGGACAGGCTTTCATTGATTATCTGAACACCCACCGTCATCTTCTCAAAAACCGTCCCCTCACCTTTCAGCACGGGGATTTCCACATCGGCAACATGATGATCGATAACCACGGCCAGCTGGTCATCATCGATTTCAACCGCTTTGATTTCGGTGACCCATGGGAGGAATTCAACCGCATCGTGTGGTGCGGCCAGAAAGCCCCTGCCTTCGCCGCAGGCATGGTGGATGGGTATTTCGGCGGTGCCGTGCCCCTGTGTTTCTGGGAAACGCTGGCCCTGTACGTTTCCAGCAACAGCCTGGGCAGCCTGCCCTGGGCCATTCCCTTCGGCGATGAGGAAATTGCCGTAATGCAACAGCAGGCACGGGATATCCTCACCTGGTACAACGGCATGAACACCGTTATCCCCAGCTGGTATAGGAAATACTGAACGATACCGAGGCAGGGGCTATGCGCCCCCCGTACCCCCGGCAGCAGGGCCATCGGCCCTGCACCCAATCTGCGACACGGAAGACTGAACGTTCAAACTTCTTTTCGCATGTTGCCTGGGGAAACGGAGCAGGGGGCTCCTCGCCCCCCGTACCCCCCACGGCAGGGCCATCGGCCCTGCACCCTTTCTGCGAAGAACAATACTG
>JAFWYZ010000096.1 GCA_017517465.1 Clostridia bacterium
AAATGACGGATCAGAAACATAACCGGCGATAGCAGATACAGTGTCCATTTTTTCCCTTCCGGAAGTTCAAGGGGGACAAGCCGCTCATCTTCAGCATATCCCTCTTCCGTCACCAGCAATGCCTGTTCGGCCATATTTTCCATACATGTATAAAGCCGCTCATTCAGTGCCTCTCCATAAACCGCCATCATCACTTCCGTATCGATATACGCGCTTCGCATATCAAAATTGAATGAACCAAACACAGATAAATGTCTGTCCACCAGCATGGATTTGGTATGAACGGACGCTTCCGTTTGTAATTCGTACAAAGGTGCGCCTATCGCCAGCACCTTTTCTTTCTGCCATAAATAATCAGCCGAAGCCGCCAGATTGTTTCCTCCCGCCATGGAGTTTGTATAAAACATCACCTGCGCCGGACCAGAAACTGCTTGCTGCATTGCAGTTTGCATTCTTCCGTCCAACACAAAATAGGGCGATTGTAATATCACTCTTTCTTCAGCTTCCGCTATCATGGCACACAAATGATCAAATACCACAGGTGCCTTCACACCAGGATGCACAGGATTCGTGATCAATTGGCACCCCTCTACCGGAACGGAAAAACCGGGATGCTCAATTTTCCGGAACCATGCCGTTTTTTCCCGCTCCGTTTCCAGCAGCAGTTTCTCCATTTCCTGCCGCTGCCGCATCACCGCCGCTGCATCCCGGGCCTTTTCATAGGCCGGCTGCACATATTCGCCCTGCCACAGGCTGTCAAAATATGCCGCCAGCTGATCCACACCGCTTCCGGACACGCCTTCATCTGAGAACAACATCACATCTCTGTCGAAATTATAGGCAGGATGCGTTGTTTTTGTTAAGAATTCGTCCGATATATTTCTGCCGCCCAGGATCATCATCCGGTCATCCGCAATCAGGTATTTATCGTGAAGGCGAGCATTGAGCCGATCAGGACGAAGAAAATCAACCGGATTATACAGCCGTATCCGGATGTTTTCATGGCTGCCCAAAGCATAGGCCAGGGGAGATGCTCCGAAATTGATCCTCCCGATCAGGCCATCCACCAGAATTTCCACATCCACTCCGCGCTCTGCCGCACGAATCAACGCCGCACCAATCCGTTTTCCGGAATCGTCACAAGCATACAAATAGGAAGACAGGCGTATTTTCTCCTTCGCATTCTCGATCAGATACAGCCTGCCCCACAACGCCTCCTCGCCGCTTTCCAATATCGCTGCCCACTGGGAGCTCGGTTCTGTTTCTTCCCATGCAGGCAGCTTGATTTCTGTTGCATGCGGCGGAAATGCATATGGCAAAACGGCCGTGCAGGCGTACATAATAAATAAAATCAATACACCTGTCAACAGCCGTTTTTTCAATGAAGGGGTCTTTGTTTTCATTTTCACTGCTCTCTTTCCAGCGCATCGCCGCCCCTCTTCAGCCATGCCTGCTTTTTCTATTTCAGTTCCCTGTGCGCTTCGTCCACCAGCGCTTTAATATATTCATCCGAAAGCATCTCGCCGTCACCGGGACGGATATCCGCCAGAAATTCGATATTTCCGGCAGGTCCCTTGATGGGCGAAAAGGTCATCTGGGCCACATGCCAGCCAAAGCTGGGGGCAAAGGTGCAAATTTCCTTCAGCACCCGTTCATGGGTTTCTTTTTCCCGCACCACACCGTTCTTGCCCACCTGGCCCTTGCCCGCCTCAAACTGGGGCTTTACCAGGGTCAGAAACCGACCTTCTTCCCCCATAATTTCAGCAGCCACAGGCAATATCAGCCGGATGGAAATGAAGGAAACGTCCATCACCGTCAGGTTGGGCCGGGCGGGGAACATATCCAGTGTCAGGGTGCGGGCATTGGTGCGCTCCATCACGGTGACCCGTTCGTCATTGCGCAGCTTCCAGTCCAGCTGGCCATAACCCACGTCAATGGCATACACATGGCTGGCCCCATGGCGCAGCAGCACGTCGGTAAACCCGCCGGCAGCAGCACCGATATCCATGGCCACTTTGCCTGTCACATCTGCTTCAAAGGCGATCATGGCCTTTTCCAGCTTGTGTCCGCCGCGGCTGGCAAAATGGGCTTCCCCGGCCCCCCGCAGCACAATATTGGCATCCTCTGCCACTTGTTCGCTGGGCTTCAATACCTTCTTTTCGCCGATATACACCTGGCCCGCCATGATCAATGCCTGGGCCTTTTCACGGCTGTCCGCCAGGCCCCGTGCTGTCAATGCCACATCAATCCGCTGTTTCAATGTTCCAGATCCTCCCCGATCTTCTGTGCCACATGCTGCGCATCCATTTCCAGCCTGCACAGCCATTCCTTTCTGTCCCCGAAGGGCACAAACACATCCGGTATGCCCAGCATAAGCCGGGGCACCGGCCAATGGTTGCCAATGCATATCTGCGCCACACGGCTGCCAAAGCCGCCGGTCAGCTGGTTTTCCTCCAGGGTATAAAAGGGCTTTTCCGCCAGCTTTTTCAGCATTTCTTCATCCGCAGGCACCAGCGACGATGCATTCACCACCGCAATATCTTTTCCCTTTTCCTGCAAAATCGCCGCTGCTTCCAGTGCCGTATGCACCATGGAAGAAAAAGCGAGCACCGCACCGTCGCGGCCCGGTTTCACTTCTTCCCACTTGCCCGGCCGGAAGCCGCCAAAGGCTCCCTTCGTTTCCGCTTCGCTGCGGGGATAGAGAATCGCCACCGGCCCCTCCTGCACAAACGCTTGTTCCAGCATGGCATTCAGTTCCTCACAGCACCGGGGCATCCACAATTGCAGCCCGGGCATGCTCTGCAGCATCGCCAGCCCGAATACCCCGTGATGCGTAGGCCCGTCATCGGCCCCCAGCCCTGCCCTGTCCATCAGGAACACAACGGGCAACTTTTGCAAACATACGTCCATCAGCATCTGGTCAAACCCACGCTGCATGAACGTCTGGTAAACAGCCACCACCGGCCTCATACCGCCTGCCGCCAGGCCCGCTGCCAGAGTGACTGCGTGTTCTTCCGCAATGCCTACATCGTACAATCTGTCCGGATACTGCCGACGGAAGGGCCCAAAGCCGGTACTGTCCGTCATAGCCGCCGTGACCACACAGATCCGATCGTTTTCCGCCGCTAACCCGGTCACATATTGCCCGGCAGCCGTTCCAAAGGAAGCACCGGCCTTTTTTCCTGCCGGGGAAACCCCGTGATAGTATGCCGGTTTTTCTTCCGCCTTGGTATATCCCTTGCCCTTGCTGGT
>JAFWYZ010000097.1 GCA_017517465.1 Clostridia bacterium
AGGGAATCTCCTTTTTTATTTCATATTCCGTACCAAAAGAAGCAGCTGTTCCCGGTCGTTTTCCGCTTCCCCCAGCACCACCTTTTCCAGCAGCTTGTGCAGCGTTTCACCGATTTTCTTGCCCTGAATACCCAGCGCAGCCAGGTCGTTCCCCTTCACTGCCAGCGAAGACAACGTATAGCAGGCACCGGATGCCAGCAGCGCTTCCGTTTTTTGCTGCAGCATGCCGTACCGGGCAGCGGTTTCCGTTTCGCGCCCGGAATGCTCAGCGCTGTGCAGCGCCTGCTGCAGGGACAAAAGAAGGAAAATGCGCTCTTTTCCCATCACCATCAGGGCATACTGCATTTTTTCAGGGCTCAGGGGCAAATGCAGATGGGCCAAAAGGGCATACACATCCTCCTGCAGCGCATTGGGCATTTTCAGGGTCTGCAGCACTGTTTTTGCCTGTTCTGCCCCCAGAGGATGAAGCAGCGCACTCCACAAAAGAGGCAGTTTCTTTTCGCAGCAGGAAAGCACCTGTAATGCCCGGTGCCATGCTT
Source organism: Clostridia bacterium (assembly GCA_017517465.1). Classification (GTDB taxonomy): domain Bacteria; phylum Bacillota; class Clostridia; order Christensenellales; family Aristaeellaceae; genus RUG563. Next base: position 540 of record JAFWYZ010000097.1, read on the forward strand.
CATCCGGCATTTGAAGGGCAGGCATCGCCGTGAAAAACACTTCCCGGAATGTACGCAGAATATCCGCTGCGCCCTCCGCCTGCAAAAGCCCGTTCATTTCGGAGGCAATCCGCTCGGCACTGATGTTTTTAAGAAGATGCTGTTTATCAAAAATTGCCCTGGCCGTGTTTTCCTCAATGTCGAAGCGGAAGCGGGCAGCAAACCGGAATGCCCGCAGAATGCGCAGGGCATCTTCGGTAAAGCGTGTGGCCGCGTTCCCCACACAGCGGATCGTTTTCCGTTTGCAGTCCTCCCTGCCGCCAAACAAGTCCACCAGTCCCAGGTCCGGATGGAATGCCATGGCATTGACGGTGAAATCCCGGCGGGAAAGATCGTTTTCCAGGTTGCGGGTAAACGTCACTTCTTTGGGATGGCGTTTGTCCAGGTATTCGCCGTCCAGCCGGTAGGTGGTGATTTCCAGAGGCTCCGAATCCACCAGCACCGTCAGCGTGCCGTGCTTCAGCCCCGTTTCCACAGTGCGGAAAGCGTGAAACACCTGCTGCATTTCCTCCGGCAGAGCGGCGGTGCAGATATCGTAATCATGGGGCAGAATGCCAAGCATATCATCCCTCACGCAGCCGCCCACCAGATACGCCTCATACCCGCCTTCGTTCAGCAGCCGGATGGCCTGCAGTGCCGCCTGGGAAATGATCATCTTTCTGCCCCCCTTCTCCTGTTTTTTTCCAGTTTACCCCCTTTTCTTTTCCTTGTCAATCCTGGGGGTTCGTGGTAAAATAAACTGAATAGGAATAACAAGAAATGAGGGAAAAACATGCAGCCATTGGAAGCGGTGATGGAAGCCCGGAAATTGCTTTCACAGGTGACCCCCCTGAAGCGGGACTGCGGCCGTTATTGCGGCGGTGCCTGCTGCGAGCCGGATGAAGACGGCCAGGGCGGCATGCTGCTGTTTCCCGGAGAAGAAGCGCTGTATCAGGAACTGCCGGAGGGCTTTACCCTGATGCAGGATGACGCCGTTGTTCCGGATGCGCTGCTCATCAGCTGCGAAGGATATTGTGAAAGGGACATGCGGCCCCTTTCCTGCATGCTGTTTCCCCTGCTGCCCACAAAAGAGGGTGCGGTGATGGACAGGCGCGGCTGGGCGGTGTGCCCGCTGATGGCAAGCGGCATCAACGGTTTACAGGCAGAATTTGTGGATGCGGTCAAAAAAGCCGGTCAAGTGCTGTACAGCTGCCCGGAAACGGCTGCGTTTCTGGAGGCCATCCACCGCTTTAATATTCAATTGCAGTCACTGTAAGAAAGGATGAACCTACCATGTCTTGGGTGCAGGCAGCATGTTATTGTGAAGTGCACGGAAAAGGCCAGCAGGGCACCGTGATGTATGCCGATGCCAGAGGCGATTTTTCTGCCTATGCCGGGCAGGTGCAGCTGGTATATCTGGATCCGCCGTTTATGACGGGGGAGGATTTTTCCATGCGCATGCGTGTGGGCGAAAAGGGCTGGGAAACAGGCCGGGATGCGCTGGTTCTTCCTGCTTATCAGGATAAGTTTTCCAGCAAGGGGGAATACCTGAGCCTGCTGAGGGCAGCACTGGAAAATGCAAAGATGCTGCTGAACGAAACCGGTTCCCTCTTTTTGCATCTGGACAGCCGCATGAGCGCCCATGCCCGTATATTGTGCGATGAGATCTTTGGCGAAAACAATTTCGTCAATGAGATCATCTGGGCCTATCAGTCCGGCGGCCGCAGCATGAAGCGCTTTTCCCGCAAGCACGATGTGATTCTTTTCTACCGCAAAAGCCGGAAACAGTTTTTTGACATCACCAAGGTTCCCCTGCCTCGCAGCGAAAACCGCTCCAACCATATGCGCCGCTGTGTGGACGAAAACGGGCGCACCTACCGCACCATCCAGTCCGGCGGCAAAACCTACACCTATTACGACGATGAACCGGTATACCCCGGGGACGTATGGGCGGATGTGAGCCATCTGCAGCAGAAGGATCCCCAGCGCACCGGTTACGATACCCAAAAGCCCCAGGCCCTTTTGAACCGCATCATCATTTCCGCATCCAGGCCCGGGGATCTGGTGGCGGATCTGTTTGCAGGCAGCGGTACAACGGCCGTAGCGGCAGCCCAGAACGGGCGCCGTTATCTGGCAGCGGATATCAGTCCCCTTTCCATCAGCGTGACCAGAAAACGTCTTCTGGAAACAGAAATGACGCTGCACATGCCCTGCGGCCATGATAACATCCGCATGGAAGCGGAGCTTGTTCCCGGCATTGCCTACCACGATGTGAGCCTGAAAACCTATGAAGGTGTGGACGGGAATGTACAGGGCATGGACCTGGTGGACCAGTGGAGCGTGGGGTTCATTGATGAAGGGGTGTTTTATGCCCACAGCTCTGCGGCACGCAGGAAGCACACCCCTGCCCTGCCCGATTATTTGCAGCTGCCTCAGCTGAGGGGTACGCCGGCCATCCTGATCGTGGATGTATACGGCAACCGCACTGTTTGGAAATATCAGGAGGATTAAACCAAAATGAACAAAACCATGATGCGCATTGCAACCTTCTTGCTGGCAGTTCTGCTGGCATTCTCCGGGCTTTTTGCCGGCACCGCACCGCAGCGGGCATTCGCCGAAAGCGGATTGATGCAGGAAAGCGAATTCAAGCTTCTGAAGGTGGGCACCGGCGGCTATGCCGTGCGGCAGATGCAGACGGTGCTGCAGGAGCTGGGGTTCTACGACGGGCCCATCAGCGGCAATTTCAGCCGGGATTTTGAACAGGCAGTGAAGGACTTCCAGAAAGATTTCAATGTGGAAGTCACAGGCAAAATCGATTATGAGCTGTACACCCTGCTGTACGAGGAGTTTTCTTCCTTCCCTCAGGAAACAGCACAGCCCAAAGCCACCCAGAAGCCCAAGCCCACCGAAAAACCCACCGAAAAGCCCAAGGAAGAAAAAAAGGACGATTTCTGGTCTCTCCTGTTTGGCTCCGATGAGGATGAGGAAATTCAGGTAGAAAAAAACGGCACCTACACCGACAAGGACCATGTGGCGGCTTACCTGAAGGAATACGGCGAACTGCCCTCCAACTATATCACCAAGAACGAAGCCCGGAAGCTGGGCTGGAACGGCAGCCGCAGCGGATTGTGGGACGTGGCATGGGGCATGAGCATCGGCGGCGATAAATTCGGCAATTATGAAGAGATCCTGCCCGTGAAACGGGGCCGGCAATACTACGAATGCGACATTGATTTTGACGGGCGCAAAGCCAATGCCAAGCGCATTGTCTATTCCAATGACGGGCTGATTTTCTACACCGATGACCATTACGAAACCTTTGAGGAGATCAAGTAATATGAAAAAGATCACATTGACCGCAGCGGATTGGAAAACGCCCCAGGATGCCCACCGGGCCCTGAAGGAAGCCCTTTCCTTCCCTGAATATTACGGCAACAATCTGGATGCGCTCCATGATTGCCTGACAGATCTGACCGATACCTGTATCATCATTGAAGAATGCGCCAGGGCCGCCGATCAGATGGGCGACAAATGGAGCAAGTTCCTGATGGTGTTCTTTGACAGCTGTGCCGAAAACCCCACGCTGGATATCCAGCTGGTGCAGGGCAGCGGCGATTATGTGTAAATACAGGAGAATGCAAACGATGAAATATCTGGATACACTGCTGGAAAAATATCAGATCCGCAAAACCAAAGATCAGAAAACCGCTTTCCTTGCCTGGGCGCAGGAGGAAATCAAAAACATGGGCTATGAATGCCGGGTGGAAGAATACGAAAAAGACGTGTTCAAGTGCCGCAATCTGATCGTGGGCAACCCCGAAGAAGCCAAGGTGATCTACACCGCCCATTATGACACCCAGCCCGTTATGCCCCTGCCCAATATGGTGTTCCCGAAAAACCAGCTGGCCACCCTGGGTGCGCAGCTGCCCATCATACTGATCATGTTTGTCGTGTGCTTTGCGGGCGTATTTGTGGTGAACCGTCTGGTGCCGGCTGACTCAATGCTGTCCTTCTTGCTGACGGAAGGCTGGCTCATGCTGTCCATTGTGATTTTCCTGGGGCTTTTGTTCTTTGGCCCTGCCAACAAGCACACCGCCAACGATAATACCTCCGGTACCGCGTGCCTGATGGAAATGATGGCCCAGATGCCGGAAGAAGACAGAAAGCATGCCGCTTTCATCTTCTTCGATCAGGAGGAAAGAGGCAAGGTGGGCAGCCTGGAATTTGCCAAGAAATACCCGCAGCTGAAGGCGGAAGGGTATGTGATGAACCTGGATTGCATCGGCGACGGCAATCATATGATGATCGTGACTCCCAAGAAAACCCCGGATGAGGAATTGACCGCATTGGAACAGCTGTTCTCCGGCAACGATGCCTTCATCACCGAAGCCATCACCGCCAAGCATGCCAATTACAATTCCGACCAGCGCTCCTTCAAGCGGGGCTATGCCATTGCCGCCCTGCACCTGCACCCCACCTTCGGGCTGCATCTCAAGCGCATCCATACCAAGCGTGATACCATTTGCGAAAAGGCCAACCTGCAGTACGTCATCGACGGCTGCCTGAAGCTTCTCAAACAAAAAGCGGAGGAAAACTGATATGTCAAGACTTGGCGATCTGATCCGTCTGGAACGCACCCGGCAGGGGCTCACCCACAAGCAGGTGGCCCGCAAGTGCGGCGTCAGCGATAAATATCTGATGGAAGTGGAAGCAGGCACCCGCATCATCCAGGATGAACAGGCCCGGCGCATTCTGAAGGTGATGGGCCTGTCCCAGCAGACGGAAGCAGACTTTTCCCTGGACGATATTGCAGCTACGGTGGATCTTCAGTCCGCTGTGCCCCAGCTGACCCGGGCCGTGGAAAAGAAGGAAAAGCAGCCCGTGGCCGAAGCCAAGGCAGACCCCGGTGTTTCCGGCTCCATCTGGCTGGATGCCCTGGCCGGTGTGCTCAAGCATGTGCCCATCTATAATGCCGTCATGAAGGAAGTGGGCCACCGCCTGCTGCCCATCACCAATGGCAAAATCGAAGGGGCTAACCCGGATAAGGTGTTTTACTTTATGGCCCCGGATAACGACCTGCGGGGCTTCCGTGTGCAGCGCGGTGATATCGTGCTGGTGGTGCCTGCCCAGGCTGCCGTGGATGGCGCGATCATGCTCATCCAGACACCCCTTGGCCGCATGCTGCGCAAGGTAAAACGGGTGAACGATTATCAGGCCATGCTGCAAAAGTATGACGATGCTTTCGAAAGCGAAATCAAGAATTTCAATGAAATTACCTTCGTGGGCCGCTGCGTGAGACTGGAAGCCGACCTGACCTGATTGTGACGGTGCAGGGGGATTCCCCCTGCACCCTTTCTGCGTTGCAGAAGGTTGCTTTTCCAAACTTCTTTCCGCATGTTGCCTGAGGAACGACGGAGCAGGGGGCTCCTCGCCCCCGTCCCCCCCACCAGGGGCATCGCCCCTGGACCCATTTTGCGATAGAGGAAACATATCGTATAAACTTCTTTCCGCATGTTGCTTGGGGAAACGGAGCAGGGGGCTCCTCGCCCCCCGTACCCCCCACGGCA
>JAFWYZ010000098.1 GCA_017517465.1 Clostridia bacterium
CGGCATGCTCTACGACGGCGAAAAGGCCTACTTCGCCAAGAACTACCTCATCCACATTGTGGACCGTGTGGGCGGCGGCGACAGCTTTGGCGGCGGCCTCATCCATGCCATGAACAAGTGGCCCGGCGACTGCCAGCAGGCTATCGAATTCGCCGTGGCGGCCTCCTGCCTGAAGCAGACCATCGAAGCCGACTTCAACCTCTGCTCCGAAAAGGAAGTGCTCACCCTGGCCGGCGGCAACGCTTCCGGACGCGTACAGCGCTAAAGTATTCGAATGAAAGCGTGTAAATACGCTTTCATTCGGTTGCATCACATTTACTGAAAAAATGGCTTTCCTGCTCCTTTCGGATGCTGGAAAGCCTATTTTTTCGGCCGTAAATTGATATAGGAAGCGCCAAAGGCGCTCCTCGGGCCGGCAAAGCCACCCCTGCGGATTAAGACGAAGGGGCTTCGGCCCCTTCGTGCTTCCCCAGGCCACCCATCTTGAAAATTCACGGTAAACATGCGATAATCATTCAGAAAATAACGGGACATCCCCTGTCTCATCCTGAAAAACAGGGCATTTGCTCGCTTTGTGTCCTGTTTTTCATAGCAATTCGGCAGTATGATGGCTGCCGAAAGGAGGAACAAACATGGATCAGCAAAAAATCGGCAGCTTTCTGAAGGAACTGAGAAAAGAAAAAGACATCACTCAGGAACAGCTGGCCGAAAAGCTGAACGTATCCCGGCGCACAGTATCCCGCTGGGAAACGGGCAGCAATCTGCCGGATCTGGATTTGATGATGGAGATGGCAGATTTCTATCAGGTGGATTTGAGAGAACTACTCAACGGAGAAAGGAAAAGCGAGCCAATGAACAAAGAACTGAAAGAAACTGTTCTGCAGGTAGCGGAATATTCCAATGCAGAAAAAAAGCGGAGCACAAAAATGGTGCAAATCTATCTGTCGCTGGGCATTCTGGGCCTGATCATCAATCAGATACTGCACGCCACCCTGACCGAAACCAATTTCTGGACCGCCTTTTTGAAAGGTGTTTCCATGGGCATGGCCCTTTCCGGCATGATACTGGGGCTGATGAGCACCACCGGCTCCCTGATGAAGGTGCAGGCATTCAAAAAGCGGATGGTTGGCAGGTGTCAAAGATGAAAAAGCCACACCCTCTCATCCCTGCCGGGCTTTTCCTTAACACCTGTGTCCTGCTGTGCAACCGCTTCATTGTCCATCTGCCGGATGCTGTAAGCATCCCTTTGCATCTTGCCGCAATCACCGCCCTCATCATTGGCGCATGGAAAAGCCGCTGCTGCCAGGAAGGCTAACCATCCCCCACCCTTTGAAAAGAAAACGCAGGAGCCATTTTGCTCCTGCGCTTTTTGTTTTTATTCCTTTACGGAAGCTGCATAGCCGTCCTGTGCATCCGCATCGATCACGATTTCCTGTCCGGGCAGCACCTGACCGGATACCAGCAGCCTGGCCGCCAGGGTTTCCACCTTGCTTTGCAGCAGCCGCTTCATGGGCCGTGCACCATAAACGGGGTCATAGCCCTGAGCGATCAACCGTTCCTTGGCCGCATCGGTGAGGCTGAGGGACAATTGCTTGTCGCTAAGGCGCTTGCGAAGGCGCTCCAGCATCAGATCCATGATGCGCTCCACCTGCTCCTTCTGCAGGGGAGTGAACATCAGGGTATCGTCAATGCGATTGAGAAATTCCGGCCGGAAATGGCTCTTGATGAGGGCCTGCACGTTCTGTTTTGCATTTTCAGACAGTACGCCGTTTTCATCAATACCCTCCAGAATCTGCAAAGAGCCCAGGTTGCTGGTCATGATGAGGATGGTGTTGGTGAAGTCCACCGTTCTGCCCTGGCTGTCCGTCACACGGCCGTCATCCAGGATCTGCAAAAGGATGTTGAAC
>JAFWYZ010000099.1 GCA_017517465.1 Clostridia bacterium
GATTGTACATGGATTTCTTGTATTCCAGCTTCGCCGCTGCTACATACCAATCCCGGGCCTCTGTGTAATCCGGCTGGCCATCCTCGGAAAAATAACCGTATGTATAGCCGGCCCCCAGGTTGTTCATGGCAATTTCGTTGCCTCTTTTCGCTGCCGCTGTATAATAATCGAAGGCTTTTTGATAATCCGGCTGGCCATTCTCGTCAAAATAACCTTCGTAATAGCCGATGCCAAGCGCTACCCATGCCGTAGTGTTTTCCTTCACTTCCGGCCGCTCAAACCATTCCTTTGCTTTTTTGTAATCCGGCGCTATGTTCTTGTCCTCATTGCCGTCCCAGTAATAATTCGCCACAGCTATAATGGCTTCCGCTTCACCCTTTTCTGCCCGGGCCAGCACCGCTGCATCCAGCGTTCCGTCCTCCGCTTGGGCAGAAGAAACAGGGGCCAGCGCCTGCTCCTGCTGCTGGCTTTCCGCTTCTTCGCCTTTTCCGGTGGCCTGCCCGCGGTAGAGAAGGTATGCCTCTTCGCTCATCAGGTTGCGCAGGCGGGTGTCCGCCTTGGCATAGCCGTTGTCATTGGCCAGCTGATAATACACAACGGCTTCGTTGACGGCCCCTTGATCGGCGGTATCGCTGCGGTACATGTCTTCGTAGATCTTCCCCAGCTCATAGGCGGCGGCATAATATTCCCTGTCCGTCAGCTCCCGATACATATCGATGGCCGTATCCCGGTTTTCCTCGATCCCGCTGCCCGGCACCGCTTCCGCATAAAACCCTGCCAGTTCAAACATGGCATCATTGTCATCCCTTGCGCGGCCGGCCATGAAATACTCCGCCGCTTTTTCCGGAGCCGGATCGGTGCCCAGGCCCTTCTGATACAGCCTGCCCAGCAGCACATAGCAGCCGGGGTCCCCGGCCTTTTCGGCTTTTTCCAGTTCATCCTTTGCCTGTCCGTACTGTCCCAGTGCCATCAGCAAACGGCCGGATGCCGTATACCCGGCCGCGATTCCCTTTTCCCCGGCATCGTGGTACATGGCCTGTGCCAGATACAGATCCGGCGATGCATCCTTCTCCGCCGCACGGCCCAGATACATGCATTCTCTTCCCGACAGTTCACTGCCCGTCGTCCGGGCCTGGAGCTGCACCGAACGGGAAAGCAAATAACCGCCGCCGATGCCCAGCGCCAGTACCAGCAAAACCGCCGCCAATATCACCCCGCCCTTCCGGGAAGGGGCTTTTTTCTGGCCGCCTTTCGTTTCTTCTTTCTTTGATTCCGCCAAAACAGGCTGCTGCGGCTGCACCGCAGGCTGTTCCTGATCCTGAACAACGGCCTTCAAATCCCGCAGCACCCGCTGCATTTCCGGCGCCGCTTCATCCAGGCTGCTGAGGGAAATGCCGTGGTTGGAGCTGATGAGCAGCTTGAAGGTCTTGTTCAGCTCCACATCCTCCAGCTTCAGCGGAAACACCCGCTTGCCGTAGCTGATCGCCCGCTCCACTTCCTTGGGCACCCAGTTGGAATTCTGGGCATTGTTGGTCAGCAGCAGCAAAAGACAGGCGCAATTTTCAATGGCCCCGTCGATCACTTCCGGATAATCTTCCCCCACGGGAATGTCCCCCGGGGCCATCCAGGATTGGATACCATTCTTCTCCAGAATGCGGTGGATGCTGTCCGCCGCTTCCTGGTTTTTAGAGCTGTAGCTGATAAATACGTATCCCATTCATGCCACCTCAATATGCTGTGTATATCCTGTTTCATGCGTGTTTTCTTGTTCCCATTATAATATACACACATCAAAAACGCAACAAAACCCACCGGAAAAACAGCGTCATCACGCCTGTTTCCGCCTTGCCCTTCCTTCGTTGCATGGCAATGAAAAACCCCTGCCGGAAAGGGCAGGGGAGAGGTGCTTATTGAATCAATCCTTGAAGATCATGGGCAGGAAGTCGTGGATGCAGCGGCGCCACACGCTCCAGTCATGGCCGCCGGGGAAGGTGCGGCGGGTCATGTTCAGGCCCTTATCCTTGAGCATGTCATCGTCATTGGCGAAGGACTGGTAGAACTGGTCCTCGGTGCCCATGGCGCGGTAGAACACGCGGTAGGAATCGTTGAACTTCTGCTGCTCGTCCAGGATGGCCAGGTGCTTTTCTTCGCCGCCCCGGGGGAAGCGCAGAAAGCCGCTGAACACACCGGCATAGCCGAATTTGTCGGGATTGGAGAGGGTGACGATGCTGGTCTGGTAGCTGCCCATGGACAGCCCGGCCATGGCCCGGTGCCACTTATCGGTATAGACGTTGTAGCGGCCTTCGATGTAGGGGATCAGGTCCTGCAGCAGCACATCGGGGAAGAGCATACGGTTCATTTCGGCAAAGTTCACCTTGGTCATGCCGTTGCCCATCACGATGATCATCTCTTCCATTTCACCCTTATGCAGCAGCTGATCCGCAATACGGCCCACATGGCCCTGGTACACCCAGCCGATTTCGTTTTCGCCGTAGCCATGCTGCAGATACAGCACGGGGTACTTTTTACCCGCATCATAGCAGGGGGGCGTGTACACCAGACACACTTCCATCTTGCCCGTTACCTGGGAGAAATAATAATGCCGGGCCACAGCGCCGTGGGGAATGCCCTCCAGGCCGTCCCAGTCTTCACCGGGTACGGGAATATCCACATAGTTCATGGGCCGGCAGCAGCCGTAGCCGATGGGCAGGTAGGGATTGAGCACATCGGCGCCGTCGATCTTCAGGAAGAAATACTTGAATCCGGTGCCGAATTCCACCGTGCCTTCCCACATTTCATCGTTCGCCTTCTGCAGGTACTGCAGATTGCCGAACTGGTCGATGGCCACTTCCTTGGCATGGGGGGCCTTGATGCGGAAAAATACCTTGCCGCCGTCCAGGATTTCATAGCCCTGATCGCCGTCGCGGCTGGGCTCGCCGGCATAGGGGTCAAAAGAGATTGCTGTATCCAAAGGCCATTGCTTCTTCATACATCTTCCTCCGTTTTTCAGTTTGTTTTTTTCATTATAGCACAAAAAAGCGGCCTTTGAAAATGGCAGGCCGCCCATAAATAATGGCTAAAAATATCCTCACTGTACAAACAAAAACAAATCAAAGCGCCTTCACAAACCGGATGGCATCGTCAAAATTGCCGTGGGGGATGGTGTCCATGTCCACCTTGTCTCCGTTCAGCAGGCAATCGTCGATCAGGAACACCTGCATGCCCGCCTGCTGTGCCGCCACATCCTCCACCGCGTCATTGCCGATCATCACGCATTCGCTGCCCTCCAGGCCCATTTTTTTCAGAATGTCCTGATAATAGGCGGGGTTGGGCTTGCAATGCCGGGCATTTTCGTAAGTGGTGTACAGTTCAAAGTCCCCCTTGTTCAGCCCTGCCCATTGAATGCGCTGGGATGTGGCGATATCGGGGAAAATGGGGTTGGTGGCCAGGGCACAGCGCAGGCCCTTTTCCTTCACAGTCCCTACCAGCTGCGCCGCTTTTTCCGTATAACCGCAGGCAGCTTTTGCACAGACAAAATCTGTGCGGTAAAATTCTTCAAACCGGGGCTCATCCTGCCGGGCCTTTTCCCCGAACAGCGCCACGAAGCAATCCCAGAACACCTGCTCGTTGGTTTTGCTGCCGTCGTTTTTCACCATGGCACGGGTGCCCTGCCAGATGGCCGCCACCAGCTGCTCCGGTTCATACCCAAGAGGGGCCAGCTTTTTCGCCAGGCTGCCGAAATAATACTTCACAAACAAATCCTGATCCATGGGCAGCAGCGTGCCATCCAGATCAAACAATACCGCTTTGATGGGCATCCTGTTCCTCCAATTTCAAAAAGTTATGGGGTATTCTATCACACAAGCCCCTTTTTTTCAACCCGGCCCTTGACGGCGCTGCCCCGGATTACTATACTGATAAAAAAGGAAAAAAGGAGATGCTCTTATGGCAAAGAAAATAGGAACGCTCATTAAAGAAGCACGCACCGGTGCCGGGCTCACCCAGGAAGCACTGGCGAAAAAAATTACCGGTGTTTCTGCCTCCGATATCAGCAAGGCTGAACGCGGCGAAACCGAATTCTCTCAGGATGTGCTGAAGAAAATCGCCAAGGCCTGCGGTGTAACCCAGGCTTCGCTCCTCAATGCCGCCAAGGAGCCGGCTAAGAAAACTACCACCAAGAAAATCGTTTCCGCAAAGAAAACAACCGCCGACAAGGATGAAGAAAAGAAATCCACCGCGAAAAAGACCACTACAAAGAAAACCGCTGCCTCCGACAGCACCATGAAGCTCACTGCCGCTGAAAAGAAACTGGTGCAGCTCTACCGCGATGCCGACAGCGATACGAAAAAAGAAGTGCTGAAGCTGCTCAGCCCGGAAGAAGAATCCGACGACAACCCCCTGCTGGATGTGCTCGGCGATATCCTGGGCGGCTTGCTGAAATAACAAGGGGCATCGCCCCATGACCCTTTCTCCAGAAAGAACAATTCATATCAAACAAACAATTTCCCGGTGAAGCATGGAGAGACCTGCGGGGCTTCGCCCCTGCACCCCACAAGGGGCATCGCCCCTTGACCCTTTTTCCGGAAGGAACAATTCATATCAAACAAGCAATTTCCCGGTGCTGCGAAGTAACACGCACACATTCTTTTGCAAAGAAAAATTGTTTCTTTGCAAATTGGGTGCGCCACTGGCGCCACGCAGAAACCCCTTTGCAGAGGTAGATTGTTTCTTTGCGAGCTGGCTGCGGCACTGCCGCCCACGGGCTGGGCGGTGTGGAACACCGCCGACCGGATGCTGTGCATCCGGGGAAAACGACAAAACAGAAGCGGTGAGAGAATGCATTCTCTCAGCCGCTCTTTTTTTCGTTTTCATAGCGCCCGTGGGCTCTCGTTCCGTTTCCTCAAGCAACATGCGGAAAGAAGTCTGGAAAAGAAGTCTTCTGTATCGCAGAATGGGTGCAGGGGCAATGCCCCTGCTGCCGGGGGAACGGGGGGCGCATAGCCCCCTGCCTCGTTTTCTGGGGTACGGGGGCCGCATAGGCCCCTGCCCCATCGTTCCCCCAAGCAACATGCGGAAAGAAGAATGGAAAAGCAGACTTCTGCATCGCAGAACGGGTCCAGGGGCAATGCCCCTGGTACGGGGGGGCGCGGAGCCCCCTGCTCCGCCATTCCCCAACTAACATGCGGAAAGACGTTTGTTGTTGTTCATTTTTCTTCTTCGCCGGACAGGTCCAGGGGCAATGCTTCCGGTGTTTCCAGTTCCCGGATGAGAACGATGTCGCCGGTTTTGCGGCCGTTTTTGTAAGGCGAAGAGAGGACAGCGCCGTCGAAATACAGCATGGAGGACTGGCCGCCGTCCAGGTTGTAAGCCGCAGTGCAGCCCAATTCTTCCATGAAGAGGGAAAGCTCGTTCAGGCGAAGGCCTGTGGATTTTTTGCCCGGCTCCAGCTTGCTGGGGGCGCCCCGGCCATCGATTTGCACAAAGCAGTAATGCCCGGGCTCAAAGTAGCCGATGGCGGAGCGTGGGTTAGCAGGGTTGACGGTGGAATTGAAGGTAGATTTTGCCTTGCCCTGCGCATCCAGCAGCGCCGGGCCGAAAAGGAAGCAATGCCAGAATTCCTGCCGGGCCGCCTTTTCCCGGAGCACATCATTGTCCACCTGCTGCAGCTCAATGGTTTCCATGACACCGCTGCGGTAAAGGATGCACATATCCCGTTTCACGCTTTTTGTCTGCCGCCAGTACACCCCGTTGCCCACCACCCAGCCGGTGGCCAGGTTGTGGCCGTTGTCCCCGGTCATGGCCAGGACAGCCTGATGTTCCTGCGCCATGTCCGCCACCTTTTCGGCAGGCTTGCGCCATTTGCCCTGGGAAAAGGCACGCTGGAAATGCTCCGTGGAGCGCACATAAATATCCGCCACATATATATCCGTCTTCTGCCGGCGGATGGGCGTGATTTCAATGCGAATATTCTCGCTCTGGTAAAACAGCGGCTCCTGAACGGGCGCAGACCCGGGGGGCAGAAACCGGTCGGCGAACACATCCGAAAAATCCCCGAAAGGCGGCACATCTTCCGAAAGCGCACATCCGCTGACACAAACCAATAAAAGCAGCAGCGCCAGCCCTCTTTTGAGCATCATCCATCCCTCCCGCACCGGATGCCTTGTCATTTGTCCGGTGTCTTGTTTGCGTTCAGCATCTTTTTCAGCTTTTTTACTTCCTCCAGCCTGTCCTGATACCTCTTTTCCAGTCCCTCCGCGGTGGGCCGGTAATAGCTTTTTCCCTGCAGCGAATCAGGCAGGCATTCCATGCCGGTCACCTTTTCCTTTGTATCGTGGGCGTACTGATAGCCCTTGCCAAATTCCAATTCCTGCATGAGCCTTGTGGGCGCATTGCGGATGTGCAGGGGCACAGGCTCCGCCAGGGTCTGGAGCGCATCCTTTTTCGCTTCCTCATAAGCCACATATAATGCGTTGGACTTGGGGGCCAGGCTCAGGTGCACCACCGCCTGGGTAAGGTGCACGCTGCACTCGGGCATGCCGATAAAATGGCAGGCCTGATAAGCCGCCACCGCCATCTCCAGCGCATGGGGATCGGAAAGGCCCACGTCCTCGCTGGCAAAGCGAACAATGCGCCGGGCCACATACAGGGGGTCTTCCCCCGCTTCCAGCATCCGGGCCAGCCAGTATACGGCTGCATCGGGGTCCGAATTGCGCATGGACTTGTGCAGCGCGGAAATGATGTTGTAATGCTCGTCCCCTTTTTTGTCATACAGCAGGGACTTTTTCGAAATGCACTGCTCCATGCCCTCCCGGGTGACGGTGATATGGTTTCCGTTGGTATTGCCATTGAGGACCACCATTTCCAGGGTGGAAAGGGCAGTGCGTGCATCGCCGTTGGCAAAAGCGGCAATGCTTTCCAATATGCCATCTTCCATGTCCACCTGATAGGCGCCAAAGCCCTTTTCCGATGCCATGGCATGGTGCAATAATTGCAGAATATCCTTTTCCTCCAGCCCATGCAGCACAAACACCTTGCACCGGCTGAGCAAAGCGCTGTTCACCTCAAAGGAGGGGTTTTCCGTGGTGGCGCCGATGAGGATGATGCTGCCCTTTTCCACAAAGGGCAAAAAGGCATCCTGCTGGGCCTTGTTGAAGCGGTGGATTTCATCCACAAACACGATGGTCTTGCCGCCAAAGCGCCGGTTCTCATCCGCCTGCTGCATCACCTGACGGATTTCCTTGATGCCGCTGGTGACGGCGGAAAAATCAATGAACTCCGCCTGGGTTTTGTGGGCAATGATGGTGGCCAGCGTTGTTTTGCCCACCCCCGGCGGGCCCCAGAAGATCATGGAGGATACCTGATCGTTTTCGATCAGCCGCCGCAGGATTTTTCCTTCACCCAGCAAATGCTGCTGCCCCACAAACCCTTCCAGCGTGTCCGGCCGCAGCCGGGCTGCCAGGGGCTGATGCACCGGCCGTTCAAAAAAGGTGCCCTGTTCCATGTGTTCCACCGCCTTTCCCCTCCATTATACACCATCAAAAGCCCCTTTGGAAACGTATATTTTTTCCGCTTTTTCCGCAAAATGAGAAGGAAAAGGAGGGGGAAAGATGCCTGTTTTGCTGGTGGCCGTGTATCTCATCTTCATTGCCCCGGTGCAGGTGGGCTTTCTGTGCCGGTGGCAGGGCAGCGCCCTTTCCTTTCATGTGGGCATATCGGTGTGGGGGATCCGGAAAATTTTCCATTTTCCCCTGCAAAGGGATGCACAGGGAAAACTGTATCTGGAAAC
>JAFWYZ010000100.1 GCA_017517465.1 Clostridia bacterium
CTGACGCAGGTAAAACCACCCTGACCGAAAAGCTTCTGCTCTACGGCGGAGCCATTCGCCAGGCCGGCAGCGTCAAGGCCCGCAAGGCGGAGCGCCATGCGACCTCCGACTGGATGGAAATTGAAAAGCAGAGAGGCATTTCCGTCACCTCCTCTGCCATGCAGTTTGATTTTGACGGATTTCATATCAATATTCTGGATACCCCCGGCCATCAGGACTTCTCCGAAGACACTTACCGTGTGCTGGTGGCGGCAGACAGCGCTGTGATGCTCATCGACGCTGCCAAGGGCGTGGAAGAACAGACGGTGAAGCTGTTCAAGGTTTGCCGCATGCGCAATATTCCCATCTTCACCTTCGTCAACAAGATGGACCGTGCCGCCAAGGACCCCTTTGCCCTGATGGAAGAAATTGAACAGGTGCTGGGCATCCGTGCCTGCCCCATCAACTGGCCCATCGGTGTGGACGGGGATTTCCAGGGCGTGTACCACCGGGACGAAAAGAATGTGGAACTGTATTTCGGCGGCGACCATGGCTCTTCCAAGGTGGAAAAGACCGTGGTTTCCGTGGATGATCCTGCCTTTGAAACGGTGCTGGACAAGCACTACCGGGATCGCCTGGCGGAAGAAATTGAACTGCTGGACGAAGCCGGCGATGCCTTTGACCTGGAAGCGGTGCGCAAGGGTGAACTGACCCCCATGTTCTTTGGCTCTGCCGTGACCAACTTTGGTGTGGAGCCCTTCCTGTATCGCTTCCTGCGCTATACCGAACGGCCCTTGCCCCGGGAAAGCGATCAGGGCATGATCGAACCGGAAGAAGAAAATTTCTCCGGCTTTATCTTCAAAATTCAGGCCAACATGAACCCTGCCCACCGTGACCGGCTGGCATTTTTGCGGGTGGTGAGCGGCACCTTCGAAAAGGGCATGAACGTGTGGCATTCCGGCACCAACAAGGAAATACAGGTAAAGCAGCCCCAGCAGTTCATGGCCGATGAACGCGAAGGGGTCACCAAAGCCTATCCCGGCGATATTATCGGTCTGTTCGATCCCGGCATTTACCGCCTTGGCGATACCCTGTGCACCGGCAAAAAGGTGCGGTTTGAAAAGATCCCCGTGTTTGCTCCGGAACGGTTTGCCCGTGTGCGTCCTTTGGACAGTATGAAGCGCAAGCAGTTTGTCAAGGGCATCACCCAGCTGGCGGAAGAAGGCGCTATCCAGACCTTCCGCCGCAATGAAACGGGCCTGGAAGAATTCATTGTGGGTGTGGTGGGTGAACTGCAGTTTGACGTGCTCACCTACCGCTTGAAGAGCGAATACAGCGTGGACCTGGTGATGGAGCGGCTCAGCTATCGGTTCGTCCGCTGGATCGTGGAAAGCGACCAGAAGCCGGAAGACCTGCAGCTGACCAGCACCACCGCCCGGGGCTTTGACAGCATTGATCAGCCTGTATTGTTCTTTGAAAACGACTGGAGCATCCGTCTGGCCGGTGAAAAGAACAAGAATCTGCATCTCAGCGAAATTGCCCCCCGTAAAACCGAAAAATAAACAAAAAAATCCCGGAAGGAATGCCTTCCGGGGTTTTTCTTATGGATTCAGGATGCCTGCCAGCACCGGGTACAGCTTCTTTGCCATGCGGTACATGCCAAGATCGTTGGGGTGCAGGCAGTCGTTGGTGCAGGCAAACCGGTCCTCTTCGCCGAAGAAGGTTTCACCGTCCAGGAAGTACACATTTTTGTCGCCGGCATCAAGGGCCGCCTGATAGGTGTCGAAAATGATCTGCCGGCGTTCTTTACTATCCTGATCGTAATCAAAATTGGGCTTGGTCATGAAGACGACAGGCAGGTGAGGGCTGTGCTCCCGGATGCGGCGGAAGAAGGGGGCATGCGTTTCTTTCAGGTGTGCTGCGTTGGGGGCATTGTGGTCATAGTCCATCACGAAAACGGATTTTTCCAGGCTGTTCAGGTAATCCGCCATGATGATCTCCCCTTTGGCGGAGCCGGAAAAGCCCATGTTGATATAGTCCGCATCCAGCCAGCGGCACACCAGTGCGTTGTAGGATGCCGCGGGCATGCTGCAGCAGCCCCCTTCGGTGATGGAGGAGCCGTAGAAAAGGATGGGGGTGGCATGGGTGTAGGGGGTGGGGGCTTCTACGTTTGCACCGTCTTCCAATTGAATGAATACATCGGTGACTTCTTCATTGCGGGGCAGGTACACGGTGACCTCTTCCATTTCGTTGCTTTTATGGAACGTGCCGGAAGCTTCGGGTTTGTTGTACCCTTCACGGGGCATGACCAGCCCTTTGTAGACGGCCTTTTGCCGCTGGCCTGCAAACATATTGCCGCTCTGGGCAGCGTAGAGGCTCATGCCGATATCCACGCTGATGGAGCGGAAAAGGATGCGGATGGAAACAACGGGGGAATCGGTACGGAAGCACAGCCGGGCCCCGGGGCAGCGGTGGGCCAGATTCCAGTCGATAAACTCTTTGGGCAGATGGGCGGTCAATTCATCCGGCAGGCGCCACATCTTGCCGGTTTTGTAAAAAAGCGGTGCGCCGTATACCTTGAAGGGTGCCTGAGAAAAATGAAATTCCTGCATAACGAGGGCCCTTTCCGTGTGTTTTCATTTGCCTTGTATTATAAAAGGAAATGGGCGGAATGTCAATTTTTCGTCATGTTCTGTCCAAAGATTGACGGGAAAACGGTAGACAAAAAGGGTACTTTCCGTTATGATAAAATAGATGAAATATGAATGTGAAGGAGCGTTTGAATATGCAATACGTACCCTTTGGCAAACTGGGCTTTGATGTTTCCCGTCTGGGCATGGGCTGCATGCGTCTGCCCACCATGCAACAGGAAGGCAAGACCGTCATTGACCGGGAAGCGGCCATTTCCATGATCCGCCGGGGCATTGACAAGGGCATCAATTATGTGGATACTGCCTACGGCTATCACAACGGCGAAAGCGAAATCGTAGCCGGCCTGGCCCTGAAGGATGGATACCGGGAAAAGGTGACCCTCACCTCCAAACTGCCTGTGTGGCTGGTGAACGAAGAAAAGGACATGAACCGGCTGCTGGACGAACAGCTGAAAAAGCTGGACGTGCCTTATCTGGATTTCTACATCCTGCATGCCCTGAACAAAGGCAGCTTTGAAAAAATGCAGGCCTTCAACTATAAAAAGTTCTTCAAGGAAGCCCTCTCTGACGGCCGTATCCGCCACA
The DNA here is from genome assembly GCA_017517465.1 of Clostridia bacterium. Classification (GTDB taxonomy): domain Bacteria; phylum Bacillota; class Clostridia; order Christensenellales; family Aristaeellaceae; genus RUG563. The sequence continues at coordinate 3,216 of JAFWYZ010000100.1, forward strand.
CCGGTTTTTCCTTCCATGACGGTGCCGAAGCCTTCCTGAACATTCTGGGTGACTGGGATCAGTGGGGCATGGCCCAGATCCAGTTCAACTATCTGGATGATGACAAGCAGGCCACCGAAGATGGGCTCATTGCCGCCGGTAAGGCGGGCGTGCCCATCGTGATCATGGAACCCCTCCGGGGCGGTGCCCTGGCCAATCCTCCTGCCGATGTGCAGGCACTGATGGACGGCCATGATGTGAAAAAGAGCGCCGTGGAATGGGCCTTCTCCTACATCGCCGATTATGCCGAAGTGGCCACCATCCTGTCCGGCATGAGCAACCGGCAGCAGCTGGATGACAACATTGCCGTTTTCGAAAACCTCACCGTGGGCGGCCTGACGGATGCCGACAAGGATTTCATCAAGGAACTGAAAAAGGCTTACCTGGCCCGTATTCCCGTGGGCTGCACCGGCTGCCGCTATTGCGTGCCCTGCCCCAATGATGTGCGCATCCCCGATATTTTCCATGCCTACAACGAAAACACCATGTTCGGCCAGGAATGGAAGCACTCCTGGAGCTACGGCAACATCGTCAGGGAAGGCCATGATGCTTCCAAGTGCATCGGCTGCGGTGCCTGCGAAGGTGCCTGCCCCCAGAGCCTGCCCATCATTGATTTGCTTTCCCGGATTGACACGGAGTACAAAAACAAGTAATATATTGCCATGGAATTGGTAAACATACAGCAGGGTGAAGGACATTCATCCTGCTGTATTTTTCAGAAGGAGGCACAGCATGCGGGAAAGGCTGCTTTTCGGATTCATTCCCATCTATGGACTGCTCATCTCCCTGGGGATTTTTCTGGGTGTGATGCTGGTACACAAGCAGGAAAAGGAAAAGGGGCTGCCCAAGGACTGTGCCTTTGACCTGGCCCTGTGGATCATTCCCCTGGCCATCCTGGGGGCACGGCTGTATTATGTGGCTTTCCAGTGGGAGGACTATAAAGACAACCTGCTGTCCGTTTTCCATGTATGGGAGGGGGGCATGGCCATCTATGGCGGCATCATTGGCGGTGTGCTGGGCGGTGTGCTGATGGCAAAGAAGAACAGGCTGCCC
>JAFWYZ010000101.1 GCA_017517465.1 Clostridia bacterium
AAAAGCCCCTGTTCCCTGTGTGCCAGGCTGCGCCGGGGCATTCTGCTCAGACAGGCGGAGGCCATGGGCTGCAACAAGCTGGCCCTGGGCCATCACCGGGAAGACGTGATGGAAACCTATCTCATGAGCACTGTTTTCGAGGGCCGCTTCTATGCCCTTTCCCCCATCCGGCAGATGGAAAAGGGAAATGTGGCAGTCATCCGTCCCCTGATCGATATGAAGGAAGGCAGCATTGCCGCGCTGGCCCGGCGCATGGATTGGCCGGTGACCAAAAACCCCTGCCCTGTGGACGGAAAAACCAAACGTCAGGAAATGAAAGACACCCTGCATGTCCTGGAGCAGCGTTTTCCCGGTGCGCTGGAGCATTTCCAGTCCGCCCTGCAAAGGGAGCGCTGAGCCATGCTGTACAAACGCTATCAGGATGCCCGGGACGCAGCATGGCGCACCCTGCTTCGCTTTGAGATCAGCCGCCTGCCCGTGGATGTGGAACAGATCGCCAAAGGCTTTGGCATCACCCCGGAGCCGTGGCCGGATGCCGCTCAGACCCCGAAGCTGTATGCCCTGCTGCCCAGGCATGCCGCTGCAGCCAGCCTGCGCATCAGCGGTGTGTGGCACATTTTCATGCAGCCCGGCCTTTCTTACTCACGTTATCGCTTTGCCCTGGCCCATGAACTGGGGCATCTGATCCTGCAGCACAAAACCGTCCGGCTGGACACCGCCATTTATACCTTTGAAGGAAAAGAAAACGCAGGTGATGTGCTGGCGGAGCCGCTCATGGATGCCGATCAGGATGCGGACATGTTTGCCATCCGGCTGCTGGCCCCGGCCTGTGTGCTGCATGCCCTGCATATCCGGAGCAAATGGGACATCGGTGCCCTGTGCGGCTTGCCGGAAAATGCCGCTGCCATGCGGGCAGAACGCATGGCCCTGCTGGACAGGCGGAACGTCTATCACGTCCACCCGTTGGAAAAGCAGGTGCACCTTTTGTTCAATCCCTTCATCCGGGAAAAGAGCCGGGAAAGCGTACCGACAAAACCGGTTGTGGCTCCGCTTTCCCTGCCAAAGCGGGAGCAGGAAGCCGCACCCCCAAAGCACCGTTTTCCCCTGTGGGCAGCCCTGGCCCTTTGCGGCTGTGCCCTTGCGCTGATTTTTCTTTTGCGCAGATGATCCCAAACCTTATGTTCACCGGGAACACCGTGTCCCCATGCATCGTTATTTATACAGGAGGGTATGCTAATGCAGATGCAGGAAGCCACCAACCAACTGTGCGAAGCCATTCGCCAGAGCCCCGAATATCTGGAATACAGCCGGTATAAGGCTGAAATCGATGCCGACACCGGCATTTCCGCCCTGGTCAAGGAATACAAACGGCTGCAGGTCAATGTGCAGATGCGCATGCTGGCCGGTCAGGGCATGGACGACGACGACGGCCGCCGCTTCCAGCAGCTGGGGGCATTGCTGTTTGCCGATCAGCGCACCTCCGCCTATCTGCTCAGCGAAATGCGGCTGCAGAAAATGATGGGCGAAGTATTTGAAAAAATCACCCGTGCCGCCGGTATGGAAATGCCCATGCCGGTCTGAACACCCCTTTTTTCAGGAGGTCACCCTTGAGTAACAAGCATGACAGGAAAGACGAATATACCCCGGAAGAGCTGCACCAGGAGCGGAAATACGGCCTGTTCTGGTACAGCTGGCTGTGGCATATCCTGCGGCCGGTGGCGCTGCTGCTTTGCGTATTGGTTGTGGTCGTGGGCATTGTGATGGCCGGCTGGAACTGGATCGACCGCAGCTTCTTTGCCCCTGTGGATGCACAGGATGCCACCCCCGTGGCCTTCACCGTTTCCAGCGGCCAGAGCCTCACCCGGGTAGCCAACAACCTGGAAACCGCAGGCCTCATTCATAACCGCACCGTCTTCAAATACTATGCGGACTTTCTGGGCTACGGCCAGAAGATCCAGGCCGGGGATTATCAGGTAAACAAGGCCATGAGCATGCATGAAATCATGGACCTGCTCACCACTGGCGACGGCAACCCCATCACCCGGAACATCACCATCATCCCGGGCTGGACCGTTACCGACATCGCCGCTTACCTGAAAAAGCAGGGAGCCATCCAGACGGAGGAAGAATTCCTTGCCCTCTGCCGCGGCGGCCAGGATTTCAGCGCCTATTATTATGTGAACGATGTGCTGAAAACGGGGAACGTTTCCCAGCGGTTGTATGCGCTGGAAGGCTATCTGGCCCCGGATACTTACGAAATTTACACCGATGCCACCGCACAGGACATCGTGAAAAAGCTGCTGTCCCAGACAGAAGCCGTGTATCAGGATGCCTATCATGACCGGGCAGCCCAGCTGGGCATGACCATGGACCAGGTGATCACCCTGGCCTCCATGGTGGAAAAGGAAGCCAAAACCAACGATTTTGCCAGGGTTTCCGCCATTTTCCATAACCGTCTGAAGCAGAACATGAGCCTGGGCAGCGACGTGACCATCAAATATGTTTCCGGTGTGAAGCGCATGAGCCTGTCCAACGAGGATCTGAACCTCAATTCCCCCTACAATACCTACCGCTACAAGGGCCTGCCCCCCGGGCCCATCTGCTCCCCCTCCGGCGCTGCCATTCAGGCGGCCCTGTATCCGGATGAACAGTTCCTGGCGGAAAATTATCTCTACTTCTGCTCCAAGGACCCCAACACCGGGGAGCTGCACTTCAGCCGCACTCTGGAAGAACACAACCAGGCCGTCAGCATCTATGCCCCCCTGTGGCAGGCATTTGACAAGGAACAGGGCCTGTAAGGAGACACCATGCATACACCCGAATTATTGGCCCCTGCCGGCGGCATGCCCCAGTTGAAAGCTGCCCTGCGCTTTGGCGCAGATGCGGTATACGGCGCCCTGAAAAGCTACGGCTTGCGGGCTTCCGCCGGAAATTTTTCCTGGGAAGAATTGCAGGAAGCGCTTTCACTGTGCCATGAAAAAGGCGCCAAATTTTACCTCACCCTGAATATCCTGCCCTATGACAGCGAGATGCAGGGGTTATTGGAAGCCGCCAAAAAGGCCTGTGAAATGGGCGTGGATGCTGCCATCGTCAGCGATATCGGCGCATTCCTTGCCCTGCGCAGGGAGGTGCCTGCCCTGCCCCTGCACATCAGCACCCAGGCCAACACCCTCAACAGCGAAACTGCCTGTTTCTTTGCCCGGAAGGGCGCTGAGCGGGTGGTGCTGGCAAGGGAATTGTCCCTTGAACAGATTGCCGCCATCCGGAAGTCCCTGCCGGACAGCTGCCAGATCGAAACCTTCGTGCACGGCGCCATGTGCATGAGCTATTCCGGCCGCTGCATGCTGTCCGATCATCTCACCGGCCGGGGCGGCAACCGGGGTGCCTGCGCCCAGCCCTGCCGCTGGGAATATGCCCTGGTGGAAAAAAAGCGGCCCGGCGAATACATCCCCATCGAAGAGGACAGCCGGGGCACCTATCTTCTGTCCGCCTATGACCTGTGCATGCTGCACCATCTGCCGGAAATGATGCATGCCGGCATTGAAAGCCTGAAAATCGAAGGCCGTATGAAGACGGAATACTATGTGGCCAACACCGTTTCCGTCTACCGCAAGGCGCTGGATCTGCTCTGCCAGAGTGAAGAAGCCTACCGCGCTGCCCTGCCTCAATTGGAAGCGCAGCTGCTGAAAGCCAGCCA
>JAFWYZ010000102.1 GCA_017517465.1 Clostridia bacterium
GAAATGGTTATGCCCGGTGACAACGTGGAAATGGAAGTGGAAATCATCACCCCCATCGCTATCGAACAGGGTCTGCGTTTCGCTATCCGCGAAGGCGGCCGTACTGTTGGCGCTGGCGCTGTGGCCCGTGTTGCTGAATAAGCATATCTGACCTTGGCGAAAGCCTTTTAACAGGAAGGGAAAGGGGCGCTGCTCCTTCCCTCCCACCCCTAAAGAAAGAGGTGTTTTCACATGGCAGCTAAGGAAGCTCGTCAGAACATCGTGCTGGCTTGCACCGAATGCAAACAGCGTAACTACAACAAGAAAAAGAACAAGAAAAACACCCCCGACCGTCTGGAACTGAGCAAATATTGCCGTTTCTGCAAGAAGCATACCGCTCACCGCGAAACTCGATAAACGCAAGGATGTGACAATCATGGCAGACGAAAAGAACGTCGTGAAGGGCCAGGAAGAAAAGCAGAATTTCTTCACCAAGCTGATCAACTTCTTCAAGAAGCTGCCCGGCGCCATTGCCCGCCCCTTCAAAAACATGTGGCACGAACTGCGCAAAGTGACGTGGCCGAGTCGTTCCGATGTTGTCAAGTACTCGCTCATCGTACTGGCTTTCATGGTATTTATGGGCGTAGTGATTGGTTTGTTGGACCTGGGTTCCACCGCTCTGGTGAAGGTGATCACCCCCACCACTGCTTATGATGAACAGGTTGCCGCTCAGGAAGAACTGATGGCCCTGCTGGCTGAAGAACAGGCTGCGCTGCAGGCTGAAGAAGAAGCCCATGATCATGAGCATGAAGAAGGTACGGAACCTGCTGCTGATGAAGCGGTTGAAGCAACTGCTGAACCCGCTGACGAAGAGGCTCAGGCCCCTGCCGAGCAGGAAGGCGCAGCCGATCAGCAGTAACTGCTGAGAGGAGGACCAACATGTCCGAAGACAGACCGGGCACTCTGGAATGGTATGTAGTTCATACGTATTCCGGCTACGAAAACAAGGTCAAGGACAACCTGGAAAAGGCTGTGGAAAACAACGGCATGCAAAACCTCATTCAAGAGGTTGTCGTTCCCACCGAAGAGGTTGTTGAAATCAAGAATGGCAAGCGCGTGACCAGCACCCGGAAGACTTTTCCCGGCTATGTGCTGGTGCGGATGATCATCACCAACGAAAGCTGGTATGTGGTCCGCAACACCCGCGGCGTGACGGGCTTTGTTGGCCCCGAAAGCAAGCCCATTCCCTTGACAGCCGATGATCTGAACAGAATGCTGAACACCGGCAGCGCCAATGTACAGATGAAGATTGGCGTGGGCGACGAAGTACGCGTTCTGTCCGGACCGTTGGAACATTTCACCGGCGTAGTAGAGGAAGTCGACCCCATTACAGCCACGCTGAACGTGCGGGTCAAGATGTTCCTGGGCCGCGAAATGCAGGTCGAACTGACGATCGACCAGGTCGAAAAAATCGACGCATGAGGATAAGGAGCGCCGGAAGGCGTAAACCTTCCGGGGCTGCTCCTTTCCCTGTTTTCCGTTTTCAGTGGGAGGCAGTGCTCAACTGGGAGCACCGCCGCCATTACCACAAGAATCAAGGAGGTGCCATCGAAAATGGCAAAGAAAATTACCGCGTTCATCAAGCTGCAGGTGCCTGCCGCTAAGGCAACCCCCGCACCGCCCATCGGTCCCGCCCTTGGTCAGCACGGCGTGAACATTCCCGGCTTCTGCAAGGAATTCAATGCCCGTACCGCCAAGCAGGAAGGCCTGATCATCCCCGTTGTTATCACGGTGTTTTCCGATCGTTCCTTCACTTTCATCACCAATACGCCTCCGGCTCCCGTGCTGATCAAGAAGGCACTGGGTCTGGAAAGTGCTTCCGGCCGTCCCAACAAGGACAAGGTTGGCCAGCTGACTCAGGCTCAGGTGCGTGAAATCGCCACCACCAAAATGCCCGACCTGAATGCTGCTTCCATCGAAGCCGCCATGAGCATGGTGAAGGGCACCGCCCGCAGCATGGGCATCACTGTTGCTGACGAATAATCGTTTGCAAGGAATAATGTGGGAGGACATAGAGCCGCTATTACCACAGGGAGGAATAAAAGATGAAACACGGCAAGAAATATACCGACAGCAAAAAGCTGATCGACTCCATGAAGCTGTATGATCCCGCCGAAGCCATCGAGCTGGTGAAGCAGACTGCAAAAGCCAAGTTTGACGAAACCATCGAACTGTCCATCCGTCTGGGCGTTGACCCCCGCCACGCTGACCAGCAGGTCCGCGGCACCGTGGTTCTGCCCCATGGCACCGGTAAGAAGGTTCGCGTGCTGGTGTTCGCCAAGGGCGATAAGGCCAAGGAAGCTGAAGCTGCCGGCGCCGATTTCGTGGGCGATGCTGATCTGGTTGCCAAGATCCAGAGCGAAAACTGGTTTGGTTTTGACGCTTGCGTAGCCACCCCTGACATGATGGGTACCATTGGCCGCATTGCTCGTCTGCTGGGCCCCAAGGGCCTCATGCCCAACCCCAAGTCCGGTACCGTCACCATGGACGTGACCAAGGCTATCAACGATATCAAAGCCGGTAAGGTTGAATATCGTATCGACAAGACCGCTATCGCTCACTGCCCCATCGGCAAGATCTCCTTCGACAATGATAAGCTGGTGGAAAACATGACCGTGCTGATGGACGCCATCATCAAGGCCAAGCCCGCTACTGCCAAGGGTACTTACATCAAGTCCCTGTACATGAGCAGCACCATGGGCCCCGCCATCCGTATCAACAGCCTGAAGTTCTGATTGAACAACAGAAAGAAGCCGTTTCCTTCGGGAAGCGGCTTCTGTTTTTATTTGAAACGGAACACGGATTGATTTTGCATTCAATCTGGTTTATGATATAGAAATCTAAAATGGGAGATGATGACATGCGGCATCTGGTGCGGGTAACAAATCTGAAAGCAGAGGATATTGAAAACATATTCAGCCTGGCGGATGAAATATTATGTGGCAAACACAGTGATGCATTGAAAGGCAAGACAGTGGTGATGTTCTTTCCCGCGTCCAGCATCCGTACCCGTGTGACATTTGAGAAAGGCATTTGGCTGATGGGGGGCCAGAGCATCCTGTTTCCCAGCGAAACGCTGGATAAGAAAGAAGAAATTCGGGATGTGTGCGGATACCTGAACAACTGGGCAGATATGGTGATCGTGCGCCATAAGAATATTGCCTTGCTGGAAGAAATGGCGGCATATCTGGAAGTGCCGCTGATCAATGCCATGACGGATGTAAACCATCCCTGCGAAGTGCTGTCCGATTTGTTTGCGCTGTCAAAAATCAGGAATAGCTATCGTCAGGATCGGTTCCTGTTTGTTGGGAAAAAGGGCAATATCGGATTGGCGTGGCAGGAAGCGGCGGAGGTTTTGGGCTTCAGATTGGAACAGTGCTGCGCAAAAGGCTATGAGATAGATGGGCTGAAAACGTATGGCGATATAGAGGAAGCGGTGCAGGGGCAAGATATTGTGTGTACGGATGCGCTGCCGGCAGAAGCGGTGGCTGCATTTGAACGATGCAGAGTGACAAAAGCAGCCATGGAAAAGGCCAATATGGGGGCGGTGCTGAATCCCTGTCCGCCGTTTTTCAGAGGGGAAGAAGTGTCGGCAGATGTGATCGATTCCGAATACTTTGTCGGCTATGGGTTCAAGAAGCATTTGCTGCATGTGCAGCAGGCGATTATGCTGTATTGCATGGGATAAACAGCGATGAAAAATCCGGCTTTTCTTCTGAAATTCTATATGATATAATGTGATTTGAACAGGGGAGGCACCCATCACAAAAAACGGTGTTCAAAGTTGACAACAAGGGGAAGACACCCATGGAAAAAAACATTGAAGTTGTTGACGAAGCGGGGAACGTATATGAACCCACATGGCCCAAACGGGCCAAAGGGCTTGTGAAACAAGGACGGGCACGCTTCGTAAACGAAAACAGAATATGCCTTGCGTGTCCGCCGA
>JAFWYZ010000103.1 GCA_017517465.1 Clostridia bacterium
GCGAAAGAAAGGATTTTTCCCTCTTTTTCCAGTGTCCACACATCATTGACCAGCGGAATCACACCGCTTTGCCGCATGGCACGCTGGATACGGGGCAGATGGCTTTCGGGCAGGGTGCGGTCGTGGTTGCCAAGAACGGCCAGCGTGGCCACCTTGGCTTTGAAGACAGGCTTTTGCTGCCAGAACTTCAGGGCGCCGTCCGCATCCTCTGCATAATCGCCCCCCAGCACAATCAGGTCTGCCTCCAGGGCATTCACCTGTTCAATCAGCTTTTGCAGCCGCTCATCGGAGAAAAAGGTTCCCCAGTGAATATCACTGACATAAGCGATCTTCAGCCCGTGAAAGGCCCGGGGCAGGGCATGGTTTATGTATGCTTTTTCCACCGTTTGCAATTGTGCAGCCAGATACAGGGGATACAAAAGCGCACATCCTGCAGGCAGCAGAGCCAGCCATTTGCCAAGCCTGGATGGTTTGCCGGCTTTTTTTTCATGCTTTCCGTTTTGATTTTTCATGAACGTTTCCTTTCCGAGGGTTCATAAGAAAATTGTAGCACATTTGATGTTTTCTTGCAATTGCGAAAAAGGAGACAATATGGTATACTTTGTGTAATTTCGCGCAAAAGGTGTGACAGGAATGAAGAAGAGTGTTTTTGCGGCGGTGCTGGCAATGCTGCTGGTGCTGGCATGCGGTGCAGCTGCCGCGGTGAAGATCGGGCTGAAGGCGGAAGACGGCAAGGCTTATTACGATTTTACGCTGGAAAACCAGGAATTTGCCATTTTGGAATACACCGCCCCTGACGCCAAGGGCAAGATGGTGGTATACGGGGAAGACGGTGTCTTTGAAGGAGAAATTCTGCTTCCCTGGTCCGGCAAGGGCGGCAATGTGAAGCTGACGGTGAAGAACGTGAAGAACAGCACCGTGGGCACCGCATCTGCCAAGCTTGAAAAAGACGAAAATTACAGCGTGCCCAAGGGAAAATCCAACGCCAAAGTGGAAGATATGGTGCTGACGGAAACGGTGGATGGATTTGGCTATTCCTTCCGTGCAGAAGGGACGGACTTTATGCTTCTGCAGTTCCGCAACAAGCAGGAAAGCGGCCAGTGCTTTGTGTTTCCCAACGAAAACGGGGTATACGAAGGGGAAATTTCCCTGCCCATCACCTATGCCAGAACCCTGACCACGGTGAAGGTGTGCACCGGTAAAGGCGATGTGAAAAAAGAAGAAACAGTACGCAAGGCCTATCAGATTGCCCAGGCACCGGAAAGGGCAGAAGGCCGGCTCAGCGGTGTGGTGGTGTGCATTGACCCCGGCCACCAGGAGAACGGCAAAATGGTGCGGGAGCCCATCGGCCCCGGGCTGGAGGGCTTCACCAGCGGCACCAGCGGCATGGCCCAGGGGAAAATCACCATGCGCAAGGAAAGCATTGTGGTGATGGAAATTTCAGAAAAGCTGCGGGATGAGCTGCTCCGTCAGGGGGCCACGGTGGTGATGACCAGAGAAGCACAGGATGTGTATCACACCAACCTGGAACGCTGCCAGATCGCAGAAGATGCCGGGGCGTTCATTATGCTGCGGCTCCATGCGGATACCCGGGCGGATACGTCCAAGCGGGGCATTTCCGTCTATGCGCCCCTCAACAGTGATTATGCCAAGGCAGTGGCCGGCAAGGAAGATTACAAGCACATGGGCCAGCTGATGCTGGATGCCATGAAGACGGCGGTGGGATACAAGCTGGACACCACCACCGGTTATGTGCATCTGGGTGATAATTTTGTGGGCAATAACTGGGCGAAAATGATTTGCTTCCTGATCGAAACCGGGTTTATGAGCAATGTTCAGGACGATCATCTTCTGTCTCAGCCGGTGTATCAGCAGTGGCTGGCTGAGGGCATGGCCCAGGGGGTGTATGAAATTGCCCTGTTCCGCGGATTGGTGGAAGCTGAATAAAAAAGAACATAGCAAAACCGGGAAGGCGATGTGCTTTCCCGGTTATTTTTTTATGCGGTTGTTTCGGTGAGGATGCAGGTTTGGTAAAGGGCAGACAGGGTGTTGTATGCCTCTTTGGCCTGCTGCGCAGTTTCAAATGCCCCAAATACCACCGAGCCGGAGCCGGTCATGCGGGCAAAGGCTGCACTGCAGCGGTACAGGGCATCCTTGGCCTGCTGCAGTTCGGGCTTTTTCTTGACGGAAACCGCTTCCAGCATGTTGACGGAGGATTGCTCCATCAGGGCCAGATCTCCATTTTCCAGCGCTTTGATCACCATGTCCACATTGCCGCCCTTTGGGTTTTCAGCATGATAAGCGGCAAAGATTTCCTTGGTGGACAGGCCTTCGCAGGGCTGGAGAAGCACCAGGGGGAAAGTGCGTTTGCAGGGAACGGGGGACAGGATTTCGCCGATGCCCTGGGCACGCATGGGGGTGCCCAAAGTGCAGAAAGGCACATCTGCCCCCAATTTCACACCGATGTCAAGCAGTGTCTTTGTGGAAAGGCCAAGGTGCCAGAAATCGTTCAGCCCCTTCAGTGCCGCAGCGCAGTCCGCACTGCCGCCCCCCAGGCCTGCGCCCATGGGGATGTGCTTTTGCAGCCGGATATGGGCACCCGGCATGCAGCCGGTATGCTGCTGCAGGGCTTTTGCCGCTTTCAGCACCAGATTATCTTCCCCTTGGGAAAGGGGGGCGCCGTCCACGGAGAGGGACAGGGTGTCAGCAGGAAAAATGTCCAGCTCATCACACAGGGCAAGGGACTGCATCACACCGTCCAGCAGATGATAGCCGTCGGCCCGGGTGCCGGTGATTTCCAGGGCCCAGTTAATCTTGGCTTTCGCTTGAAGATGCATGCTTTCCTCCTGTTTTTGTGCCTTTTTTCAGGGTGAATTCAAATGCGGCGCCGCTTTGGGTGGGCACAAGGCGGATCTGCTGGCCGTGCTTTTCCAGGATGCGTTTGCAGATGGCCAGGCCAAGGCCGGTCCCTTTGCCGGTGGTGTGTGCCTTATCGGCTTTATAGAAGCGATCAAAAATATGGGGCTGATCCTGGGGCAGAATGCCGCAGCCACTGTCATGGATGGTGAAAATGACGGTGTCGGATTCTTCCCGGGTGGTGAGATGGATGCTGCCTTTTTCCGGGGTGAATTTGATGGCATTGTCCATCAGGTTTACCAGCACCTGATGGATCTGATCCGCATCGGCATGGACAAAGCAGGGGTCTGCCTGAAAATCTGTCTCGATGTCCAGCTCTTTTTCCTCCAGTTTACCGATACAGGCAATGATCACCCGGCGCACCCGTTCGTTCAGATCAAAATCGGAGTAATTCAGGCTGGTTTCGTCGCTTTCCATCCGGGACAGGCTGAGCAGCGAAGCAATCAGCTTGGACAGGCGGTGGGTTTCGTCGGTGATGATGGACAGGGCCTTGGGCTGTTCTTCCTTTGGGATGGTGCCATCCAAAATACCCTGAGCAAAGCCCTGAATGGAGGTGATGGGGGAGCGCAGTTCGTGGGACACGTTGGCAACAAAATCCCGGCGGGACTGCTCCTGGCTGGACAGCTTTTCTGCCATCTGATTGAAGGATGCGGAAAGGGAGCGCATTTCCCGGGTGCCGTTTTCAGGAGCACGGGCGGTAAAATCGCCGGCGGCCATGCTGTTGGCGGCTTTTTCCATGGAAATGAGCGGCCGGGTAAAGCGGCGGGAAAACAGGAACGCAGCCAGCACCGCTGCCACAGAAATGGCAATGGCGGCCACGGCCACCTGCCACACCAGATCACGGTAGGAGGCATGCACCGTCTGGGCAGCCGTCTGGATCAGCACCAGCCCGGTGACTGTCTGCCGGTTATAGAGCAGGCTGGACTGCATCTGGGGCACGATGACGGTGAAAAGGGGGCCGGTGCTGCTTTGTGTCTGCACCACAATTTCCTTTCCCTGGATCACCTGGGAAAGGTAGCCGGCATATTCCTGCTGGCTGGGCAGATAGCGCATGCTTTCATCCTGCAGGGTTTTTTCGTTGTAGTAGGTTCGCTGATTGCCGTTCAGGTCATAGACAATGATATAGGCATTGTATTCTTTGTATACCCGGTCCGCTTTCCATTTCATCAGCTTTTCTGTGGAGGAAGACTGACCGGGGGAGCGGGGAATGATATCGAATGAGGATTGGGTGGCGAGGTAGGCCATTTCCCGGGCCTGGGTTTTCAGGGCCTGCATGCGGCTTTCGATGCGGGCAGAGCGCAAATGAAAAAAGGAAAGGGAAAACAAAATACCCACGCAAAGAAGAATGATGGCCAGAAATCCCAGCAAAAGCCGGGAAAACGTGCTTCCCCTGCCCATTATTTCACCTCGAATTTATAGCCCACACCCCATACCGTGCGGATCTGCCAGCCCAATGCTTCCGTATCCTGCAGCTTTTCGCGCAGGCGCTTGATATGCACGTCCACAGTGCGGCTGTCGCCGAAGAACTCAAAGCCCCACACCTGCTCCAGCAGCTGTTCCCGGGTGAACACCCGGTTTTTATGGGCGGCCAGGAAATGGAGCACTTCCAGTTCTCTGGGGGGCATTTCAATGAGGTTGCCCTGGAAATGCACTTCATATTTGGACAGGCTGATGGTGAGACCGGGGAAGGAAAGGGTATCGCTTTCCGGCTCGCTCTGGCCATAGCGGCGCAGCACGGCCTTCACCCGGGCCACCAGTTCCTTGCCTTCAAAGGGCTTGGTGATATAGTCGTCCGCCCCCAGCTCCAGTCCCAGCACTTTATCAAAGGTTTCATCCTTGGCGGAAAGCATGATGATGGGAATGTTGGAAAACTGGCGCACGGTGCGGCACACCTGCCATCCGTCCATGCCCGGCAGCATGATATCCAGCAGCATCAGGGCAGGCGGATCTTTCCGAAAAGCGGATACAGCGGTATCCCCCCGGGTTTCCACGGTGACCTGATATCCCTCTTGTTCCAGATACAGGCTGACCAGCCGGGCAATATTGGGGTCGTCATCCACAACCAGAATCTTATGCTTTTCGGACATGAAAATCTCTCCTTTATTTCAGCGTGACGATGGTGACGCCGTCTTCGCCTTCGCCGTACAGGCCGCGGCGGAAGCTTTTGACATGGCCATGGGTTTTGAAATACCGCTGCAGGCCTTCCCGGAGAATGCCGGTGCCCTTGCCGTGCACCACGGTTACTTCATTGAGACGGGCCAGCACCGCTTCGTCAAAATACTTGTCCACGGCCATCATGGCTTCATCCAGTGCCATGCCGCGCACATCGCAGCGCATGAGCACAGTGCGGTCCATGGCGCCGGTGCGGGTTTTGACGGAGGTGGTTGGCTTTTGCTTTTCTTTTTCTTTCACAAGCCGCAGCTGGCTGAGGTGCACCTTGGTTTTCATGATGCCCGCCTGCACCAGCACTTCGCCCTTGCCGTCCGGCACTTCCAATACGGTGCCCTTGGTGCCAAGGGTGATGATCTCAACGGTATCGCCTTTTTTCAGTTCCTTGGGCGGCTCGGCCATGGAAGCGGTATTCACCTTCAGCCCTTCGGACATTTCATCGATGGAGGATTCCATCTTCTTGCGCAGGGCATTCACTTCATGGTCCGGCACATTGGCATTTTTCTTGAGACGCTTCAGATCATAGATGATCATATCCGCATCCCGCTTGGCCTTTTCCAGAATGCGTCTTGCTTCTTCCTTGGCCTTGCGGGTGGACGCATCCTTTCTTTCTTCCATATCCCGGTACAGCTTTTCTGCTTCGTTGCGCAGCTGCACCGTTTCCTGCCGGGCCTGTTCGGCCAACTCCCGTTCCTTTTCCGCCACCTGGCGGTGGTATTCCGCATTGGCGATCACGTCTTCAAAACGGATGGTATCGTGGGAAAGAAGTTCCTTGGCTTCGTCGATCAGGTATTCGGGCAGGCCAAGCCGACGGCTGATCTCAAAGGCATTGGATTTGCCGGGCACGCCGATGGACAGGCGGTAGGTGGGCCGGAGGGTGGATACGTCAAATTCCACGCTGGCATTTTCCACCCCCTTGGTGGACAGGGCATAGGCCTTCAGTTCGCTGTAGTGGGTGGTGGCCATGGAGCGCACCTGCAGCTTCAGCAGCGCATTGA
>JAFWYZ010000104.1 GCA_017517465.1 Clostridia bacterium
CACCGTGATCAATACCCACGGTCACTGCGATCATATTGCCGGGAATATCTTCTTTGATGAAGCCTGGATCCATCCTGCCGATGAAGGGCTGGCAGGGGAGCATTTCACCATCATGCAGGAAGTGCTCAGGCCCTGGGGAAAATCTCCCTGTCCCTTCCGGTTTATGGAGATCGGCCAGGTGTTTGATCTGGGTGGGTTGACGCTGGAAGTAGTTTCACTTAAGGGACATACGGCCGGGTCCGTGGGCCTTCTGTGCCGGGAAAAGCGGCTGTTTTTCACCGGTGACGGGCTGAACCCCCATATCTGGATGCAGTTGAGGGAAAGCCGGAAGATCGAAGTGCTGTACAGCGAACTGAAGCGCGTGAAGGAAAAGTACGCTTCCGCATTTGACCGCATCCTCTACGGCCATGCCAGGGGAGAGGGGTATTTGCCGGCGGTACTGGTGGACAATCTGATGCGGGGATGCGAAGAACTGATGGCCGGACAGACGGAAAAAGACGAAGAATATGTTTACTTCGGTGGTACTGTCCGCTGTATGCAGCATTATTATGGGGAAGATCACGGAAAAGATGTGATCGTCTACGATCGGGAAAAGCTGTGATGGGGGCCTGCCGGGGCGGGGAATATGCTCCGGCAGGTTCTTTTTTGCCCGGGAATGCCATACGCTTGATTGACGGGACAAAAGGCGGTTAAATAAAGGTAAAAAATGTATTAATCGGCATTCTTTGCAAAAATATTACATTTTTCGGTAAAAAAACGCAAATATGCCGTTGTAATGCACGAAAAATGTACAAATGTGATAAAGAAAAGTGCTTCTTGTTGACAAATATGGCGGAAAAACATATAATGGTAGTACATTTACCAGGAGTACGCCCGTCGTTTGGATGACCCAAATCAGCGGGCGTTGTCTTTGGTGTGTGTGAATAAATCGTTTTTACTAAATTGACATGGAGATGTCAATGAAACAGGAGAGGCGAAGGTATGCAGAAAAAAACGTGGCGTATTCTGGCCTGCATTCTGGTCGCGGCAGTGGTCATTGTCGCGCTTGTTTTGCTGGGCGGAGATTCGCAGGACTTCCGCAAGAAGTATGAAGGCGTAGACCTGTCCGAGGATGCTGAAGGTTTCGGCAGAAGCGACACCTACACCAACTACCTCAAACTTCATGAAGGGGTCGAATCCGGCAGCGAAGAAATTCCTGTGGATGTGGCTGCTTTTGAAGGTGACGGCACGCTGGAAAACGATGAAAACGGCAATCCCCAGCTGCTGACCCGGGATGGCGAAAAGACCACCTGGAAGGTGAGCGTTCCCAAGGACGGTATGTATACCGTGCGTATGGAATACCTGACGGTGGCTTCCCGTGGTGTGGACATTGAACGGGCCATCTATATCAATGATGAACTGCCCTTCAACGGCGCCGATACGCTGCGTTTCTCCCGCCTGTGGGAAGACGACAAGAACGAAGACGGCACGTCCAAGCTGCGCAAGGACAACCAGGGCAACGATGTGCGCCCCTCTCAGGTGGAGCGCTTCGGCCAGTATCAGACCGCTTACTGCCGGGACGATATGGGCTATGAAACTGCCCCCTACCGTTTCTTCTTCAAGGCCGGTGAAAACACCATCACCCTTGAAGGCGTGAACGAGCCCGTCATCATCCGTACCCTGACGCTGGTTCCGGCGCAGGAATATCTGACGTACGAAGAATATGTGAAAGCCCAGCCCGAAGTGGCCATGACCGAAGAAGGCAAGGGCTATTTGCAGACCATTGAAGGCGAAAGCGCCCCCCTGCGTTCTTCTCCCTCTCTGTACGCCCGCTATGACCGTTCTTCCCCCGCTACCGTGCCCAACGACGTGGCCCACACCGTGCTCAACTATATCGGCGGTGACCCGTGGAACCAGGCCGGTCAGTGGATCCAGTGGGATTTTGATGTGCCTGAAGACGGCTGGTACAATATCACCATCAAGGCCCGCCAGATGTATTCCCGCGGTTCTATTTCCTGCCGCTCCATTTACATCGACGAAGAGATCCCCTTTGACGAGATGACCTCCATCGCTTTCTCCTATAATACGGCCTGGGATATGCATACCCTGGCTGACGAAAACGGCACGCCTTACCGTTTCTTCCTGGAGAAGGGCGCCCATACCATCCGTATGGAAGCTACCCTGGGCGAAATGGGCGCTGTGCTCAACGAAATGGAAGACAGCATTTTCCGTCTCAACCAGATCTACCGCAAGGTGCTGGTGCTGACCGGCGTTTCTCCGGACCGTTTCCGCGATTATAACCTGGCGGAAGTGTATCCGGACGTGATCCGGCAGATGGATAAGGAATCCAAGCGTCTGTATAAGCTGGTAGATGACACTGTGGCCCTCACCGGTCAGAAGAACGACCGTGTGGCCGTGGCCCAGACCCTGGCTGTGCAGCTGGAACAGTTCGTCAAGAAGAACGAACGCATCACCCAGTCCTTCTCCAACTTCAAGGACAACATCACCTCCTTCGGTACTGCCCAGCAGAACATGGCAGAAACCAAGCTGGATGTGGACCAGATCTTCATCTGGGGCGAAAATGCCAAGCTGCCCAAGACCAATGACAACTTCTTCACCCGCACCTTCCATGAACTGAAGGCCATGGTGGCCTCCTACTTCGTGGATTACAACAACCTGGGTGACGTGTACGAAGAAGGCGCCGAAGACATGATCGAAGTGTGGATCGTCACCGGCCGTGACCAGTCCAACGTTTTGAAGGCCATGATCGACGACAGCTTCACTTCCAAGACCGGCATCAAGGTCAACCTGAAGCTGGTGCAGGCGGACGCCATTCTGACCGCTGTGGTGGCCGGCAACGGCCCCGACGTGGTGCTGACCATTGACGGCTGGTTCGCCGTGAACTACGCCATGCGTCATGCCGTGGAAGATTTGACCCAGTTCGAAGACTTTGACGAAGTGGTGGGCCGTGTGAAGAACGCGGACGGCACTTACGATTACACCAATGCCAACTTCTATAAGAGTGCGCTGGATCCCCTCACTTATGATGACGGCAGCCACAAGGGCATTTACGCTCTGCCCGAAACCCAGCTGTTCTCCGTGCTGTTCTACCGCGAAGATGTGCTGGAAGAACTGGGCCTGGAAGTGCCCCAGACCTGGGAAGATCTGATCGCCATCCTGCCCACCATCCAGGGCAACAACATGAGCGTGGGTATTCCTTTCCCCGATATCTCCAACGTGGATATGAGCGGCTTCAATGCCCTGATCTATCAGAACGGCGGCGGTATCTATAACGAAAAGAAGACCAAGACCATCATCGACAGCGAAGCCGGTGTGAAGGCCTTCAAGCTGTACACCAGCTTCTACAACGACTACGGCCTGCCCGTTGTGTACGACTTCGTCAGCCGCTTCCGTTCCGGTGAAATGCCGGTGGCCGTGGCCCAGTACAGCCAGTACAACACCCTGGCCGTGTCCGCTCCCGAAATCCGCGGTCTGTGGGACTTCACCCTCTATCCCGGCACCCTGCAGGACGATGGCAGTATCGATCGCAGCGTGCATGCCAACGGTGCCTGCTGCATCATGGTGGCCACCGATGACGAAACGGTGAAGAAGAATGCCTGGGAATTCATGAAGTGGTGGACCTCCGCCGATGCTCAGGTGCGTTTCGGCCGTGAAATGGAAAGCGTGCTGGGCGCCTCCGCCCGTTATGCCACCGCGAACCGTCAGGCCCTCAAGCAGTTGGCCTGGAGCGCTGATCAGCTGAAGGTGCTGGAAGAAATGCAGGCCTGGGGCGTAGGCTTCCCCGAAATCGCCGGCGGCTACTCCACCACCCGTCATATGACCAACGCCATCCGTAAGGTGATCAACGACAAGGAAGATCCCCGCGAAACGCTGCTCACCTACACCCGCACTATTAATGAAGAAATCAAGATCAAGCGCCGTGAATTCGGCCTGCCGCTTGAGTGAGAGGAGGGAAAGCAATGAGTAACACGCAGTCTACGTCCTTCAGCCAGAGATACTTCAATATGAAGATGAACAAAATGCGTTATGGCTGGGACAAAGCCAAGCGCATGAAGGTTTGCTACCTGTTCCTGGCTCCCTACGCAATTCTGTTCTTCACGTTCTTCATTCTTCCCATTTGTACTTCCATCTACTATGGCTTCACCTACTACAACATTCTGGAGCCTGCCCGGTTTGTGGGTCTGCAGAACTATGTGAATCTGGTGCTGCAGGATGAAGTGTTCCTGACCGCAGTGAAAAATACCTTCGTTATCGCTGTGATCACCGGCCCTGTGGGCTATATTCTCAGCTTCCTGTTTGCCTGGTTCATCAACGAGCTTCCCAAGTGGCTGCGCGCCATCGCCGTGGTGATCTTCTATGCCCCCAGTATTGCCGGTAACGCATATACCATCTTCGGTATCATCTTCCGCGGCGATGCTTACGGCTACCTCAACTCCATCCTGATGGACTTCGGCTTCATCGACGCGCCCATCCTGTGGCTCACCAACCCCGCCTACATCATGCCCGTTCTGATCGTTGTTATCCTGTGGATGAGCATGGGTACCGGCTTCCTTTCCTTCGTGGCCGGTTTCCAGGGCATCGACAAGAGCATGTACGAAGCCGGTTATGTGGACGGCGTGCGCAACCGCTGGCAGGAACTGTATCACATCACCCTGCCCAGCATGAAGCCCATGCTGCTGTTCGGTGCTGTTATGAGCATCACCTCCGCTTTCAACGTGTGCGACGTGCCCCGCGCCCTGGCCGGCTATCCCTCCACGGACTATGCCGCCCGCACCGTTGTGACCCACTTGTTCGACTACGGCTTCAGCCGCTTCGAAATGGGTTATGCTTCTGCCATTGCCACGCTGCTGTTCATCGTGATGATTCTCAGCAAGAAAGTCATTTCTGCTGCTCTGGAAAGGGTGGGTACCTGATATGAGTGAAAACATGATCGTCAAATCCAAGGGTACCCTGTATGACCACGGCAAAAAAGTGGCTGCCGGTGAGCTGGTATGTCAGCAGAACAGCGCCGTCTTTACCGACAAAAAGGGTAACACCGTCTACGAATTCGAGTTTTCCCACATCCGTGCGCTGAAGAATGTGCGCAACGGCGGCATGTCCTCCACCATCACCATGAAGATGGCGGACGAAAAGGAATACGTGTTCATGCTGAGCACCGGCGTGAAGGTGTATAACCACATTTATGCCAACTAGCCCCTCAAGCCCACCCGCAAGAGCCGTGCGGATGAACTGCACCGCCTGGCCGAGCTTCGCGGCGAAAAGATCGAAAAGCCCAAGAAGCATCTGGTCAAGCGCCGTCATCCCAACCGCTCCATCGGCGGCGACATCGGCATTTACCTGCTGCTGGCGATTGTGGCCCTGGCCATGGCCTTCCCGCTGATCTTCGCCATCGGCTCTGCTCTGAAGCCCCTGGACGAACTGTTCCGCTTCCCCCCGACCATCTTCCCCCAGCATCCCACGCTGGACAACTTCTCTGACCTGATCGTGACCATGGGCCAGAGCTGGGTGCCCTTCAGCCGCTATCTGCTGAACACGGTGCTGATCACCTTCCTGGGCACCTTCGGCCACCTGATCATCGCTTCCATGGCTGCCTTCGTGCTGGCCAAGTATGATTTCCCCGGCGGCCGTACCTTCTTCAACATCGTTGTCACCGCCCTGATGTTCTCCGGTTACGTAACGGGTATTCCCAATTACGTGATCATGAGCAAGCTGGGCATGATCGATACCTACTGGTCCCTGCTGCTGCCGGCGTTTGCGGCTCCCATCGGTCTGTTCATGATGAAGCAGTTCATGGAAAGCCTGCCCACCGCCCTCATCGAAGCAGCCCACATCGACGGTGCCGGCGAATTCCGCATCTTCTGGAACATTGTGATGCCCAACGTGAAGCCCGCCTGGCTGACCGTGATCATCTTCAGTGTGCAGTCCCTGTGGAATAACTCCGCTGCCACTGTGATCTACTCCGAAGCGAAGAAGACCCTGGTTTATGCCTTCCAGCAAATCCAGGCCGGCGGTATCGCCCGTACCGGTCAGGCTGCCGCTGTTACGGTTGTGGTGTTCTCCGTGCCCATCCTGATCTTCATTCTCAGCCAGAGCCAGATCCTGGAAACCATGGCCAGCTCCGGTATCAAGGACTAAGCCACGCAGGATCTCCATTCCATTCATTTCAGAAGGAGGAACAATTTGTGAAAACAAAATTCAGGCTTCTGGCGATGGTCATGGCAATGCTGCTGCTGGTCACTTCTTACAGCACGGCACTGGCAGATGACGGATACGCCAGCACATACACCTACAACTACGACTATTGGCAGGATTACCGCGAATCTCCCGACGCTTACCGCGTTTCCAACGTGCTCTACAGCGGCGATCTGGGCCTGGAAGTGGCTATGAAGCGCCCCCAGAGCCTGTTCGTACAGGGCAACATGCTGTACGTGGTGGACACCGGTAACAACCGCATCCTGGAAATCGAACGCAATGGCTACGATTTCGAACTGGTTCGCATCATTGATGAATTCAAAGTGGGCGCCGCAGAGCAGCCCGCTGCCGAAGAAACGGTTGCCGCCGAAGAAGCTGCTATGACCGAAGAAACGGCTGTTGCGGAAGAAAATACCGTGGTGGAAGAAACGGTTGCCGCCGATCTGCCCACCGTGACCACCTTCAACACCCCCAACGACGTGGCTGTGGACAAGGAAGGCAACATTTATGTGGCCGATACCAACAACCAGCGCATCGTGATGATGGACAAGGATCTGAACTACGTCATGCAGTTCACCAAGCCCGCCGACACCACGTTTGACCAGAGCCTGTCCTTCCTGCCCAACAAGCTGGTCATCGACAATTCCGGCCGTGTGTTCACCCTGGCAACCAACGTGAACAAGGGCGTTGTGAAATTTGAGGCCAACGGCGAATTCACCGGCTATGTGGGCGCCAACAAGGTTGTGTACAGCCTGGTGGACTATGTGTGGAAGACCTTCTTCATGACCGAAGAACAGCGTGCACAGCAGGAATCCTTCGTTCCCACCGAATACTGCAACATTTACATGGACGAAGATTCCTTCATCTACGCCACCAACATTTCCTTTGACGAATATTCCCTGATCTGGGACGAAGCCCAGCCCATCCGCCGCCTCAACGGCGTGGGTACCGACATCCTGATCAAGAACGACCGTTATCCTCCCATCGGTGAACTGTACTGGCAGGAACAGGCCAAGGACTACCACGGCCCCTCCAAGTTCATGGATATTACCGTGCTGCACGATGATATCTACGTGGGTATTGACCGCACCCGCGGCCGCCTGTACGGCTATGACAGCCAGGGCATCATGCTGTGGGCCTTCGGCAACATGGGTAACAGCGACGGCTGCTTCAGCAATGCCATCTCCATCGAGCATATGGGCACCGACCTGTTCGTGCTGGACCAGAACGAAGGCGCCATCACCGTTTTCGTTCCCACCGAATACGGCAACCTGATCTACGATGCCAACCGTGCTTACCTGTCCGGTGACTACGACGGCTCTGCCGATCTGTGGCGCGAAGTGCTGAAGATGAATGCCAACTACAACCTGGCCTTCATCGGCATCGGCCGCTCCCTGATGCGTCAGGAAAACTACACCGAAGCCATGGATTATTTCAAAATGGCTATGGACCGTGACAACTACGGCCGCGCCTTCCGCCTGTGGCGTAAGATCTGGGTGGAAGAAAACATCGTGTGGATGGTGGCGGTGATCGCCGTGATCATCATCATTCCCGTGGTGCTGCGCAGCATTAAGAAAAAGAAGATGGAGGTGGAAATGTATGAGCGCAATCAGGTTACAAAGTAAAGAAAAAGCGCCCAGTGCCCGCAAGGAAAAATGGGAACGCTATGTAGCCGCCCTCAAGTATGCCAAGTATGTGTGTTTCCATCCCTTTGACGGTTTCTGGGATCTGGCCCACGAAAAGAAGGGCTCCATCGCAGCAGCTACCACTTTCCTGGTCCTGTTCCTGGTCACCCACGTGCTGAAGCTGATGTACACCAACTTCCAGTTTGTGAACGCTCCGCTGCAGTACATCAATGTGTTTGAACAGGCAGCCTCTCTGCTGCTGCCCTTCCTGATCCTGTGCCTTGGCAACTGGAGCCTGACCACCCTGTTTGACGGCAAAGGCCGCTTCGGCGATATTTACACGGCCATGTGCTATGCGCTGGTTCCCTTCATTGTGATCCAGCTGCCCCTGGTGTTCATCTCCAACATCATTGCCTTTGACGAAGCTGCTTTCTACACCGTGCTGATGAGTGTCAGCGTTGTGTATTCCCTGGCGCTGGCCTTCATCGGCCTGATGCAGGTGCACGATTACAGCCCCGGGAAAACCCTGGTGTTCCTGGTGGCCACGGTGCTGGCTGCATCGATCATCATCTTCCTGATGCTGGTGTTCTTCAGCCTGCTCAGCGACCTTGTCAGCTTCTTTGTTTCTCTCTACCGTGAAATTGCTTTCCGTTTGTATTAAGGAGGGAGTAAGAAAATGAAGAAAAAGAGTCTCATTTTGCGCTTGCTTCCCTGGGTTGTGCTGCTGGGCCTGCTGGCTGCGTTCGTGATTTTCGTGGGTATTCCGCTGTATACCACCGAAGAAGAACCCCATGCCTATGTGCCGGTGATTTACAACTACGAAGGCGACGGGAAGCCCCTGACCATGGAAAATGATTACCTGTCCTTTGAAATGGATACCAAAACCACCCAGTTCAAGGTGACGGATAAGTCCACCGGCGCCGAATGGCTGTCCAACCCCGCCGATGCGGATCAGGACAAGATCGCCAACGCCGCCAACAAGGAAATCCTTTCTGCCACTGCTGTGATCACCTACCGTACCACCGCCGGTGCCGTGGATATGAACAACTTCAAGTATTCCATCGAAGGCGGCAACTACCAGGTAAACCAGCAGGAAGACGGTTCCATCCGCGTGGACTATTCCATTGGTAAGATCGAAAAGAATTATCTGATCCCCACGGCCATTACCAAGGAACGGTACGATGCCTTTGCAGATCAGATGAAGAAAGCCACCAAGAAAAAGCTTTCCAGTAACTACGCGCTGTATGAACCGGCCAAGCTGGACAGCAAGAAAAACAAGGATGAAATCATTGCCCTGTATCCCTCTGTTGTGGAACAGCCTCTGTACATCCTCAAGTCCGACGTGAAGGAAAACGGCAAGAAGAAGATCGAAGAATACTTCGCCGAAGTGGGTTATTCCCAGGCGGATTATGAAATCGATATGCAGCTGGTTGCCGGTACCAAGGAATCCACCACCGCCGTGTTCAACCTGAGCATGGTGTACCGCCTGGACGGCAGTGACCTGGTGGTGGAAATGCCCTATGATTCCATCAATTTCACCGAAGGCTATCACATCATCAACATGACGCCCCTGCCCATGTTCGGCGCGGCCGGGCTGCAGGATGAAGGCTTCATGTTTGTGCCCGAAGGCGGCGGTGCCCTGATCAACTTCAACAACGGCAAGCTGATGCAGAGCACTTACTTCGCCAACGTTTACGGCTGGGACTATGCCCTGATCCGTAAGGAACTGGTGAACGAGCCCCGCAACACCTTCCCGGTGTTCGGTATGGCCAAGAACGGTTCCTCCTTCGTGTGCATCATGGAAGGCGCTACTTCCTACGGTGCTGTGCAGGCGGATATCAGCCAGCGTACCAACAGCTACAACACGGTCAGCGCCAAGTACCATGTGCTGCACAATGACCAGTACAACGTATCTGCCAAGACCGCTCAGCTGGTGTTCATGTTCGAAAAGGAAATTCCTCAGGACACCGTGGTACACCGCTACCGCTTTGTGGACAGCGCCAACTACGCAGACATGGCCGTTGCTTACGGCGATTACCTGCGCAGCCAGGATCTGCTGAAGGATCAGCAGGCTTCCGAAGAAGTGCCCGTTTCCGTGGAACTGGTGGGTGCCATCGACAAGACCGTGGTCAAGTTCGGCCTGCCCATCGATTCCGTGTTCGCCACCACCACCTTCGAACAGGCTGAAGCCATTGTGAAGGAACTGGCGGAAAAGGGTACCAAGAACCTGCACGTTCGTATGAGCGGCTGGATGAACGGCGGCATTACCCAGGAAGTGCTCACCAAGGTGAAGGCGCTCAACGAGCTGGGCGGCGAAAAGGCCATGAAGCAGCTGATGAGCACTGCTGACAGCAGCAATGCCAAGCTGTATTTCGACGGCATTTCCTGCTTCGCCTATGAAAGCGGCATGATGGAAGGCTTTGTGCCCTTCAGTGACGCTGCCCGTTACGCCACCCGTGAACAGGTGAAGATCACTCGGTATGACCCGCTGACCTACCTGCCCCAGGATTGGCTGGATGATTATTATCTGGTACGGCCCGCCTTTGCCAAGAAGGGCACCGATAACCTGATCAGCCGTCTGAAGGAACTGGGTGCTTCCGGCATTGCTTTCCGTGATATCGGTTACTTCCTGTCCGGCGACTATGACTCCAAGAATACCACCACCCGTGAAGAAGTGAAGGCCCTGAACATCCAGAGCATGCTGGATGCCAAGGACGCGGGCCAGGCTGTGATGATCAAGATGGGTAACGATTATGCGCTGCCCTATGCGGACATCATTACCGACATGGACCTGTTTGGCACCAGCTATGCCATTCTGGACCAGATGGTGCCCTTCTATCAGATCGCACTGCACGGCATGAAGGACTTCACCGGCAAGCCCATCAACCTGACCGGTGACTATGTGGCTGAAATGCTCAAGTGCGCGGAAACCGGCGCCGGTCTGAACTTCACCTTCATGGCAGAAGATGCCAAGGTGCTGCAGGATACCTACCATTCTCATCTGTTCGGTTCCAATTATGACGGCTGGAAAGAAGATGCCACCGGCATGATCACCCGTTATCAGCAGGATATGCAGGGCCTGAACCAGCAGCGCATTGTGAACCATGAACTGCTGTCCGCAGACGTGGTGGCCACCACCTATGAAGACGGCACCAAGGTGTATGTCAACTATACCGACGAAACATTCAATGCCAACGGCGTTGAAATTCCGGCCCGTGATTATTACGTGGAAAGGGGGCAGTAATCCATGAACGATAGGCATTGGTACGACAAAATCCTGGATGCGTTCAGGATCTACATCCCCGGCAACGATGTGTACAGGACCATGCGCGCCCGCAGTGCCCGCACCGGTACGTGTTTCATCATTCCCTTCATCATCGGTTTCCTGCTGTTCATGGCCAAGCCCATGGTGGAATCCTTCATCATGAGCTTCAATGACGTCAAGCTGATCCCCGGTGAAGGCTATTCCCAGACCTATGTGGGCCTGGACAACTACAACACGGCGCTTCGCGTTGACCCCGAATTCAATACCTACCTGGTGGAAGAAGTGGGGCAGATGGCCGTCAACACCATCGCCACGCTGGTTGTGAGCTTTGTGGTGGCCGTTATCCTGAATCAGGAATTCAAAGGCCGTACCCTGGCCCGCGCCATCTTCTTCCTGCCGGTTATCCTTTCTTCCGGTGTGCTGCCCGGCATTGAACATCAGAACGAATTCTACGACATGATGGCCGGCCTGGCCCAGAGCCTGGAAGAATCCGGCGGGGTAGACCTTTCTGCCTCCCTGCAGGAGCTGCTGCAGGTGTCCGGTGTGGGTGCCGGGGTGTTCGACGTGATCTTCACCATGATCGACTCCATCTACGATATCGTCATGGCATCCGGTATCCAGATTATCGTGTTCCTGTCCGGTCTGCAGGCCATTTCTCCCTCCCTGTATGAAGCAGCGGATGTGGAAGGCTGCTCCGGCTGGGAATCCTTCTGGAAGATCACGTTCCCCATGGTCAGTCCTCTGCTGCTGGTAAACTGCATCTACACCATCATCGACTTCTTCATGAAGAATGATAACCGTGTGATGGAACTGATTTACCAGGTTACCTATCAGGATATGAAGTTCGGCGTTTCCTCTGCCATGAGCTGGATCTATTTCGGCATTGCGCTGGCCTTCATCGGTATCAGCAGCTTCATTATCACAAGGGCGGTGAAATCTTATGAGTAAGAGCAAGACAGTATTTATTGGCAACAATAAAAGCTTCTGGGACCGTAACCGCCGCAGTGAAGGTTATCTTCTCAAGCGCCAGATGAAGAAGACCGCCGGGTCTGTGATCCGCGCGCTGCTTCTGATCGGCTTGTGCTTCATGATCATACAGCCCATGCTGATGCGTTTCTCCGTTGGCTTCATGGTGGAAAAGGACCTGTACGATACCACCATCGTGCTGGTGCCCCGTGAAGTGACGCTGGAAAACTACCAGCATGTGTTCAACATGACGGACTTCCCCAACTCCATGCTGAACACCCTGTGGATCAGCCTGTTGGTATCCGTGCTGCAGGTGGTCAGCTGCACCATCGTGGCCTATGGCTTTGCCCGGTATGAATTCCCGCTGAAGAAGCTGTGGTTTGCCTGCGTGATCATGCTGATCGTTGTGCCGCCTACCACCATCCAGACCTCCCTCTACATGAACTTTGCCAACTTTGACCTCTTTGGCATTGTACGGCTGTTCAATGGGGGCAAGCCCATTAACCTGCGCACCTCCATTCTGCCCTACCTGCTGATGAGCATCACCTGTATGGGTCTGAAGAACGGTTTGTACATCTTCATGCTGCGCCAGTATTTTGCCGGCGTGCCCAAGAGCCTGGAAGAAGCCGCCTATATCGACGGCTGCGGCACGGTGCACACCTTCACCAAGATCATGCTGCCCGACGCTATGCCCACCATCGCCAGCTGCTTCCTGTTTGGCTTTGTGTGGCAGTGGACGGACCTGTTCTACTCCCGTAACTTCCTGCAGGCCAAGTATTCCGTCTACTCCATTCAGCTTTCTTCCATCACCAGCCGTATGGGCCGTTACTTCTCCCAGGATGCCAGCAAGGCTGTGGTTGTGCCCGTGGGCCGTCAGCAGCAGCTGATTTCCATTGGCGTGCTGATCTGCTGCATCCCGCTGATCATTCTCTACTGCTTCACTCAGAAGACTTTCGTCAAGTCCCTGACCATGACGGGCAGCAAGGAATAAGGAACGGAAGAAAAAATCACAGAATATACACAAAAGTATCTTGCCAATTTGGTGGATATGGTGTATAATGAGCCAAGAAACGCAGCAAGGCTGCAAATTTCCCATCGTAACTATATGAATGCTTTGCGTGAAAACGAAACATTCATATGGAAAATTAAAAGGAGGAACTCCAACATGAAGAAACTGGTTGCTCTGCTTCTGGCCGTCATGATGCTCTCCATGAGCGCTATGGCTCTGGCCGAAGTGCCCGAAGGCTATCCGGCCGTCGTTGAATCCATGATTCAGGCCGAACCCCTCACCGTCACTATCTATGACTACTGGTCTGGCGACGGCGCCCGCGCTGCCGAACCCACCGAAGAACAGCAGGCTCAGTATGACTACCGCGACTGGATCGAAGCTACCTACAACGTGAAGGTAGAACAGAAGCAGGGCGGCGACTGGAACACCTGCGCTGAAGAAATGATCAACTTCACCTCCGCTCCCGATGGCAGCCTGCGCGCTTACATCATCGAGCCCGGTAAGGTTGGCTCCCTGGTTGCTAACGGCATCGCCGCTTCCTGGGGCGACTTCGATTTCTCCGCTGAAAAGTGGAATCCCTTCACCCTGAACGCTTGGAAAATTGGCGAAGACGTGTACGGCGTGTCCACCGGTGCTGTGGAACCCCGCGGCTGCGTGTACTTCAACAAGCGTCTGCTGGAAGAAGCCAACATCGATTGGAACACCATCTATGACATGCAGGCCAATGGCACCTGGACCTGGGCTGCTTGGGAAGAACTGCTGAAGCAGTGCACTCAGGACACCGATAACGACGGTATCATTGACAAGTGGGGCGTTTCCGGCTCTGGCGATGATATGTACGTCCTGGCCACCTTTGGCAACGGCGGCGCTTTCTTCGACTATGACGCCGAAGGCAAGCTGCAGCCCGTTATGAACAGCAACGAAACCGTTGAAGCTCTGAACTGGGGCAAGACCATCCAGGCCAACTACTGGATGCACACTCCCGAAGGCGCTAACTGGGACTGGTACAAGCAGGCTTGGAAGGAAGGCCAGTTTGCTTTCTACATCTACCAGACCTACGGCGGCTTCAATGACAACAGCGAAATGGCTGACATGGAAGACGAATGGGGCTGCGTTGCTTTCCCCGTGCCCGTGGAAGGCGGCAACTACCTGCACGTTGCTTCTGAAAA
>JAFWYZ010000105.1 GCA_017517465.1 Clostridia bacterium
ATGCAGGGTTTTTCTCTGGCTTTCCTCTTCGTTTTCCTTGCACTTCCTGCAGAAAATTTTATTGAGCAGTTTCCTCAGCAGCCACAGCACCACCAGGCCCACCGCCACGATCAGCGCAGCCACGGCGATCCTGGACAAAATAGACATCAGGCTGCCCGTCTTGGTCAGATCGCCAAAGACATGCGTGGCCTCATCCAGGGATTTATTGACTGTCAAAATGACTTCTTCCATTGGCTCTTTCCTTTTTATCTTGCGTTTTTTGCCAGCAGCACAGCGCCGATCAAGCCACTGTCCGGGAAACAGGCAGGGGGGACGATCAGATCATCCGCCTGTTCAATGCATGCCACATAGCCGTTCAACAGCCGCAGCGTTTCCTGCCGGATCATAGGGAACAGGTGGCGCTGGCTCATCACACCGCCGCCCAGAATGATCTTTTCCGGGCTCACCGTCATGATCAGGTTCATACACATCTGGGAAAGATAATGGGCCTCCAATGCCCAGGCAGGATGATCGGCCGGCAATTCCTTGGCACTTACACCCCACCGTTTTTCCATGGCAGGCCCGCTGGCCACCCCCTCCAGGCACCCCTTATGATAGGGGCAAAAGCCTTCCGGTGCCGGATCATCCGGATGGGCACGCAGCAGCATGTGCCCCACTTCCGGATGCATCAGGCCATGCACCAGCGCCCCTTCGCAGTACACACCGCCGCCAATGCCGGTGCCCACCGTCACATACACACAGTTTTTCAGGCTCTTCCCCGCTCCCATTTCCGCTTCACACAGGGCAGCGGCATTGACATCCGTATCCAGTACACAGGGAATGCCCAGTGCCCTTTCAAAAGAAGGAACCAGGGGAAAATCCCGCCAGTGGAGCTTCGGGGTTTTTGTAATATAGCCAAAGGTGGGCGAAGACGGGTTCAGATCCACCGGGCCGAAGCTGCCGATCCCCAGTGCCTGCACCGGATGGGCCTGAAAAAAGGCGATCATCTCCGGCACGGTTTCCTCCGGTGTACGGGTGGGCAGGGTCCGGCGATGCAAAATATGCATATTTTCATCCGCAACGGCAAGCACCATTTTGGTGCCGCCGGCTTCAATCGCTCCCAGATGCATGAACGTTCCCCATTTCTTGTAAAAAGGCGCTCACCCGCATGTTTCCATGGGGCCAGCGCCATTATGTTTTGCAATCAGTCGAACAGTTCTTGTTCAGCATTGAGCACATGCTGCTGATCTTCCACCAGGCGCAGAAAACGCTGACGGTAATCCCGAGCTGCAGCCCGCAGCATCTCAATTTCATCCTGCAGTGCTTCTTTTTCACGCTGCATTTCTTCGCTGTTCCAGGTTTCCTCCTGAGCGGGCTGTTTCTGCCTGTCAGCCTGCTGCCGCGCATCTTCCGCCTGCGCACGTACCTGTTCGGCTTCTTCCATCAGTTTCTCCGCTTCGGCACGAATCTGGGCAGCATCCTGTTGTGCTTCTTCAATCAGGCCCCGTGCCTTCAGCCGGGCCTGCGCCAGTTCATTCTGCGCCTGAGCAGCATAATCCACCGTGGCTGCAGGGGGCGGCACCGCCGCACGGGCGTAACCAGGGCCCTGGCTTGCCTGAGCAACACGCTGCTGCAACGCATCAATCTGCCGGTTCAGCAGATCAATATGGTCACATATTTCGTCCAGAAACAGATCCACTTCCTGAGGGTCAAAGCCCTTCCGGACGATTTTAAACTCCTTCGCCTCAATGATAGAAATACTGATGGGCATATTGCGTACCTCTTTCAGTTATTGCGCTTGTATTGGAAATTACAGATGCAGAATACCCAGCACGGCGCACACAACAGCACTGGAAACCAGCACCAGCAGAGCACCCATCAGCAGGGGCATATCAAAAGCAAACTGCTTGTCGCCAAAGAGCTTCTTGGTGGCGATCTTGCCAAAGCCCACAGCGGGTTCGCAGATCTGATCCAGCACCTTCATCCAGGGCTGTTCGTCTTTCACAACCAGCTTCACAATGAAGTTAGCAATCAGAACCAGGAAGTAGAGACCAGCGATCGTACCGATGATACCAGAAATCATGAGAGACATCCTCCTCGAGTAATATATTGTGCGCAGCCTTATTCGGCCACTTCCACATCATCCGGCACATAGCCGGTGTTGGCGCTTTGGGAATAGAATGCAGGCATCTGCGCCGGCTGATTCTGCTGCGGACGGGCATAGAAAACACCGGGATCTTCCTGCGGTGCTGCCGTACGCCGGGTGAAACCGTCAGGCTGCTGGGCCTGCTGCGGAGGCTGCCAGGCATTCTGGGGCTGGGCTTCGTAAGCAGGCTGCTGCTGAACATTCATGGGCTGCTGTTCCCAGCTGGGCTGGTACTGAGGCCGGGGCTGAGACTGATACTGGGGCCGGGGCTGCTGAGGGCCTGTCTGTGCCTGGGGAGGCCGCATGCCGTTCATCTGGTTGATCATCTGATCAATGAAAACGGGCATGGCAGCAGGGGCCAGCAGATACACGCCAACCCGGCTTACCTTGGTGAAAGACGCATTCAGGGAATAGCTGGCACCGCTGAGCATATCCACCAGACGGCGCAGTTCTGCAGGGTCCTTCACCATTTCCATGGTGGCCAGCACTGCATCACCCATCCGAAGCAGGGTAATGGTACGGCGGCAATCCGCCATGCTCCTCACGCACACCACACGGGTGGACACAGCCTGGGGCATCGGCTGGGGCGCAGTTTCCACGGGCTGCTGGGGAGCAGCTTCCGGGGTCTTGTGCTGGTAATCCTTGAAGCTTACCACATTATCCCCATCCCGGCCGGAAAAGCGGCCAAAGCGGCCACCCTGCTGGGGCTGAGCCTGCTGCGGGGGCTGATAACCCTGCTGCTGATAATTGTTGTGATACTGGGGCTGTACAGGCTGCTACTGCACAGGCTGCTGAGGCGGTGCCTGGTATCCCTGCTGGGGAGCACCATAGCCCTGCACATCCTGGTAATAGCCATACTGGGGGCCTTGCTGATTGAAGCCCATTTCAGGCACGGGAGCACCCATATCTTCCTGGGGAGCAGGCTGTGCCTTCGGACGGCGGGGCTGCTTTGCAGGCTCCGCTTCACCGTTATAGAGCATATCCTCCACTTTTTTCTTGACTCCGTTCCACAGATCGCCAAAGGACATAACTTCAGTTCCTCCTGCATTATTGGAATAGACGGGAGCCCACCCGCACCATGGTGGCGCCGTACCGGGCAGCCAGATCAAAATCCCGGCTCATGCCCATGGAAAGCTCCTGCATCTGTATATTTTCGATGTTCTCTTTTGCTGCAAGTTCAAACAGCGTGCGCATCCGCTGAAAATAACCGGAAAGGGCATCCCGGTCCGCATCCAGGGGCATGATGGCCATCAGGCCTTTCACCGAAAGCCCGGGCAAAGCGGCACATTCCCGCAGGAACGGAAGCAGCTCTTCCTCCGCAATACCGCCCTTCTGAGGCTCCCTGGCCACATTCACCTGCACCAGCACATCCATGCGCTTGTGCCGCATCTGCGCCTGCCGGTCAATCTCCTGCGCCAGGCTCATCCGGTCCAGCGAATGGATCATGCACACATCATCTATTATATATTTAACTTTGTTACTTTGCAACCTTCCAATGAGATGAATTTGAAATTTTCCTTCCAATGAAGGCAGCTTTTCGCGCAGTACCTGCACCTTGTTTTCGCCAATGTCCCGCACCCCCAGATCATACAGGGGCAGGATCATTTCCGGCGTGGCAAACTTGGTGACAGCAATCAGCCGGGGCACCCTGCCCCACTTTTCGCTTTCCTTTTCCAGAAGGCGCTGTACCGCTTCCACATTTTCTTTCAGCATGGCTTTCTTCTCCGTCAGAACAGGCGCACACGCACGCCTTGATACAAAACACCGGGGTTTTCGGGAATGATGTAGGCCGTCTGGCCGTCGTCGGAAATCACTTCCACACCCGTCCAGTATTCACCGCCTTCAGTGGTCATGACAACGCCCTTTTTCCCTTCCCTCATGTAAATGGCCCGGGAAGGCACGGCCAGGCTGTTCACATTTTCACCCAGCTGTACCTTGCAGGAACGGATATACAGCACGTCGGGCAGTTTCTCGGTATCATAGATCAGCAGCCGCACCAGCAGCTCACCGCCGGAACGGGTGAAGGATTCCACCTTGGCTTCCACAATGGTATTTTCAAAGGATTCGATCAGAAGATTATAGCTTCTGCCCTCCACCGGCGTCCATTCTTTTTCGTTGCACAGCATCAGCACCACCCAGGGCTCCTGACGCACCACACGGTAAATGGAAACGGCCTTGCGGCTGAGCTGATTATCCGTCTTGGGCACTTCGCCCTGATAAATCTTGCGCACCTGAGCCGGGGTGAACTGGTTATAGTTGTTCATGTTCAGGGCCAGCTCAAAACCGTCGGTATAAAAGCTCACCAGCCCATCCGTATTGGGGGCATACTGCTTGGTCCAGGAGGAAATGCGCTGCAGCTGGGTGTTTTCGTCATCGTACAGGCGGGTCAGCTTCTGGTCTTCGCTGTACTTTTGCTTTATGTGCACCTGGCGCTCCATGATCACCTGAGCCAGCAATTCTTCCTGGCGGATCAGGCTGCCCGGAGTGCCCTGCACCAGCCGCTGCACCTCCATGGCACGTTCCGTCACCTGGCTCATCAGGTTCAGCATTTTGGGGTCGCTGGCCGCATCGGCCATCAGCTGCTTCTGTTTTTCCTTGATCTGGGCACGGTAGTTGTTCAGGGTGGTCCATTCCTTATTGGAAAAGCCGCTGGAATACACCGTGGCCACAGGATCGCCGCGCTGCACCGTAGCCCCTTCGGGCACTTTATAATCGATCTGGGAAACACCGTCCTGGGTGTACACGGTTTCATTGCGCACCACCACGGCATCACCGCTGTACCGGGCACTGAGGGCCCCCACTTCCACATGGGCAAAGTTCACCTGCGCCGGGGCCACCATGCGGATGATCACAATAGCGGCAAAAATGAGCGCAACAAGGCTGAGCACCACATAAACGGTGCGGTTGGATGTTTTTTTCGTGCCGGGCATGCCCGTCTTGGGGGTTTCATAAACCGGCTGAGGCGCGGCCATTTCCGGCCTTTGGGCATAGGTCTGCGTCTGCATCGGGGGCACCTGCTGCGGTGCCTGTGCCTGAGGCGCATAGGGCTGGGCCATCTGCTGCGGATAATTCACTTCCGGCCGCAGCTGTGCCGGCGGGGGCACCTGTCCTGCCTGCGGATAAGCCGGCGGCGCCTGATAGTTCATCTGCCCCGGAAAAGGCACCTGTGTCCACTGAGCCATGGGATCCTGGGCATTTTCGCTGCCTGCCGGACGGAAAGGATCTTGGGGTGGCTGCATAGCTTCCTCCCATAAAAATGATAACTAAAATATATTCGACGTCATCCGGCAAAATTCCTGCCGGAGCAGCCCGTTTTCCTGTCGGGCTCAGTTGGGGCTGCGGTAGGCCTCCGCCACATCACTGCGCTTTTGCAGCTTTTTGATGGCATTGTCCAGCTGTTCCCTGCTCTGCACCTTCAGGGTCATGGTGACGGAAATCATCTTGTTCTTGTTCATTTTCACCGCAAGGGCCGTCAGCGGAATCTTCATTTCCTGCATATAGGCGGTCAGTTCACCCAGCAATGCAGAATGATCGTAGCAGGTCAGATGAATATTGGCATCAAATTCGCCGATGCTTTCCCGGCTCCAGGCCACATCCACAGCCCGTTCAGGCTCGCTGTTGAGGGCATTGATGCAATCCGCTTTATGGATGGTCACACCACGGCCGCGGGTGATGTAGCCCACAATTTCGTCACCGGGCACCGGGTTGCAGCAGTGGGCAAAGCGCACCAGCATCCCGGCTTCGCCGTTCACATACACCCCCTGGGTAGGCTTGGAGGCCGTATTGAGGGTGGGAGCTTCCTCCATAATGGGCACCTTGGGCTGAACAGGGGCTTCCTGACGGGTCTTTTCATCCATCAGGCGGCTGAGCACATACACCGCCGCAGCACCGCCGTAACCGATGGCACCGTAAAGATCGTCCAGATCCTGGAACATGTATTTTTTCAGCAGCGGCTCGTAATATTCGGGCTTGGTATAGTCCCCCAGGCGCACACCCCGGCGCTTGGCTTCCTTTTCCAGCATATCCCGGCCCTTCTGCACATTTTCACCCCGCAGCTCACGCTTGAAGAACTGGCGGATTTTGGCCTTGGCCTGGGGCGTTTTGACGATCTTCATCCAGTCCATGCTGGGGCCCTTGGAAGAAGAGGAGGTAAGGATCTCCACCTGATCGCCGGTATTGAGCGGGGTATCCAGCGGCACGATCTTGCCGTTGACCTTGGCCCCCACGCAGGTGTTCCCCACATGGGAGTGGATGCGGTAGGCAAAGTCCAGTGGGGTGGAATCGCGCTGCATGGAGATGATATCCCCCTTGGGGGTGAACAGGAATACGTCATCGGGGTACAGCTCGTAAATCAGCCCTTCCAGGAAATCGGCGCTGTTCTGGGTTTCGCTGGACCAGTCCATGATCTGGCGCAGCCAGGACAGCTTTTTGTCCAGTTCGTCCCGGCTGCCGCCGTCTTTATAGCGCCAGTGGGCCGCAATGCCGTATTCGGCAATGCGGTGCATCTCCCGGGTGCGGATCTGGATTTCAAAGGGGAACGGCACCCTGCGGCCGCCCACCACCGTGGTATGAAGGGACTGATACATATTGGCCTTGGGCACGGAAATATAATCCTTGAACCGGCCGGGCACCTGGTTCCACAGGGTATGGGCAATGCCCAGCACAGCATAGCATTCCGGGATGGTATTGACGATCACGCGGATGGCGATCAGGTCGTAAATCTGGTCAAAGGGCTTGTTCTGGATCACCATTTTACGGTAAATGGAATAGAGATGCTTGGGCCGTCCGGCCACGTCAAACTCCATGCCCGCATCTTCCAGCTTGCGGCTCAGTTCGTCGATCACCAGGCGGATGTTTTCTTCCCGTTCAGCCCGCTTCATGCCCACCTTCCGGGCCACGTCCTGATAGCCTTCCGGGTCAATATAGCGAAGGGACAGGTCTTCCAGTTCCTGCTTGATGGTATACACACCCAGGCGATGGGCAATGGGGGCATAAATATCCAGCGTTTCCCGGGCAATGGCCACCTGACGGTGCCGGGGCTGGAAACTGAGGGTACGCATATTGTGCAACCGGTCCGCCAGCTTGATCATCACCACACGGATATCCCGGCTCATGGCCAGGAACATTTTGCGCAGGGATTCTGCCTGGCGCTCTTCCCTGTCCGCAAAATCCAGCTTGCTCATTTTTGTCACGCCGTCCACCAGCTGGGCCACCTTTTCCCCGAATTCCCGGGCAATGGTTTCACTGGTAATCTCCTCGCAATCCTCCACCGTATCATGCAGAAGGCTGGCTGCGATGGTAGCAGGGTCCGGCATCATTTCGGTAATGATGGAGGCCACATAGGCAGGATGAATAAAGTACGGCTCGCCGCTTTGCCGTTTCTGGTCCGCATGGGCTTTTTCGGCAAAGGCCCAGGCTTTGGACACCAGTTCGCAGTTCTGCTGGTTGATATCATGCTTTTGCATGCGCTCCAGAATCTGCTCCAGCGTCATACATTCATAAGCCGAATACGCCATTATGCTTCC
The DNA here is from genome assembly GCA_017517465.1 of Clostridia bacterium. Lineage (GTDB taxonomy): Bacteria > Bacillota > Clostridia > Christensenellales > Aristaeellaceae > RUG563. Next base: position 7,651 of record JAFWYZ010000105.1, read on the forward strand.
TCCTTCAGTTTCTCCGTCAGGCAATAGAGAACGCTTTGTTCCAGATTGCTTTTCTTTCTTTCAGTAAATCCGATGTCAAAGGGCTCCTGCTGATAATCGATCAGGCCCATCTGCCGGATGACCTCCAGGGCATAATACCCCTGGGGCACGGTCAGCGATGCCGTTTCCGCAAAAGCCTGCACATCCTTGGGCTTTGGCAGCATTCCGTCTCTGAAATGCAAAAGAATGGCATAGCAATACAGCAATTCCGTCCTGGCCACCGCCATCTGCGAAGCCAGGATTCGCACCGCATCCGATACCGGCAGGGCATACACCCTGGCATCGGAGCAGGCCTTTTGCCACTGTGCCCCTTCGCCCATTTCCCCATCGCACAGCACCACATTCTCAAACGGTGCGCAGGGCAGATGGGACAGCCCGTACAAAAGCACCGTATGATAAGCCCGGGGGTCCGAAGCTTCCTGCAGGGCAAACTGCGCTGCGGGATAGCGCTGCTGCATTTTCAGCGCCGTTTCCAGGGTGCGGCACACCAGCAGCGTGCCCTGCTCCCCTGTCATCAGCTGATCCAGCCCTGCCATATCCAAAGGCAGTGCTTCTTCGTTTTCACGCTGCTGCCAGGTGAAATATTTGGCTTCCATAGCCTCATTCTTTTTCAGGCTTTCCGGCTCCAGCAGCATATGCTTCAGCTGCAGCTGAGCCGATACATTCCCCCGGAATTCATTCTTTTCCGGCGAAAACACCAACGAATACATGCCATCCCGGCCCTGCATGGCCCCAGCACCGAAGAAAATGCCCTTGCGCACTTCATCGCCTTGCTGGAAGGTACACTGCAAATGCCTGCCTTCCGCCCCCACAGCCCGCAGGTTCAGCGCTTGCGCATGGCGGCACAAAAACTGGGGAGAAGGATTTCCCATACCGAAGGGCTCCATCTGTTCCAGCCGCTGAATGCTTTCCACCGTCACATCGGAAAACAGCATTTCCCCGTCACAGATATACTGCTTCCGGGGGGCCTTGCCCATCAGCTGGGCCTTCACCGCAGCGGACAGCCTCTCCCTGAATTCAGCCACTTTATCGGCAGGAAGGGTCATGCCGGCGGCCTGCTTATGCCCGCCAAAGCGCAGGAACAGATCCCCGCAGGTTTTCAGCGCCTGATAAATATCCACATCGGAAGCACTGCGGGCACTGCCCACATAATTGTCCCCTTCCCGGGCCAGTGCCACCGTGGGGTACCCCAGCTTTTCCGCCAGTTTCCCGGCAGCCAGCCCCACCACACCGCTGTTCCACGTATCCCCCTGCACCACCAGGGCATGGTATTTCTGCAAATCCATGCCGTCAGCCTGGGCAGATGCTTCATCGATCACAGCGTTTTCCAGGGCTTTTCTTTCTTCGTTCAGTTCGTGGGCCCGCCGGGCCAACTCCATTCCTCTGGCGCCGTCCCGGGTACGCAGCATTTCCAGCGCGATCATGGCGCTGTCCATCCGGCCGCAGGCATTGATCCTGGGGGCCAGCTGGAAGGCCACCTGCTGGGCACTGACGCTGCCGGAAATGCCCGCCAGCTGCATTAATGTAACGAGACCGGGGCGATTTGTCTTCCCCAGCTTTTCCAGGCCCAGCTTCACAATGGCCCGGTTTTCCTGCAAAAGAGGCACCATATCCGCCACCGTGGCCATGGCGGCAATGTCCATCAGCGCTTCCGCTTCATGGCCCGCCAGTGCCAGGGCCAGCTTCCATGCCACACCGGCGCCGCACAACCCCGGGAAAGGATAATTGCCCAGATGGGGGGTGACCACCGCATCCGCAGCAGGCAGGGCATCCCCCACCGTATGGTGATCCGTGACGATCACCTGCATGCCTCTTTCCTTGGCCAGCGCCACTTCCTGCACAGAGGTAATGCCGCAGTCCACCGTCACCAGCACTTTATATGCCTTTGCCAGCTTTGCCACGGCATCCATGTTCAGGCCATAGCCCTCCCGATGCCGGTCAGGAATATAGGGATGCACATCCGCCCCCATTTTTTCCAGCGTATCCAGCAAAATGGCAGAAGCGCACACGCCGTCGCAGTCATAGTCCCCATAGATCACAATGGGCAGCTTCTGCAGCACAGCATCCAGCAGCATGTCCCGGGCTTTTGCCATATCATGCAGCAGCAAAGGATCCAGGATCTGCTCACGGGAGGGGTGCAAAAAGGTTTCGGCGGCTTCCCGGGTTTCAATGCCCCGGGCCTGCAGCAGCTGAGCCATCCAGCCGGGATACATACCCAGTGCCTGCGGAATTTCCGCCTTCTGACGAACGACAATATCCTGCATTTTTGCCACTCCCTTCCCTCTTTTTTAGATAAAAAACGGGTGCCGGAACCAACCCCGACACCCATTGATCAATTAAATTACAGCTTCAATACAAGTGCAGGAAAACTGCACAGAAAGACCCCAAGCAAACACATTTTCAGGATGCCGCTTTCGCTGTTTTCCTGTCATGCCCAAGCCCTTCCTTTTCTCGAATTGTGAAATATTATAAGCCATTTTCCCCCTTCCGTCAAGAATTTTTTCCGGCGCATTTTCATTTTTTACAAATACCGTGTCAACCGCTGGGCAATATATCCGATACGCTGGTATGTGATTTTTCTGCATAGCCAATCCGTCAGACGTCCGTATTTTCTGTAAAGCAAATTAAACAACAGATAGGGCATTCTCTGGCCCCGGCATTTGGGCATCCGACGTAAAATATTTTTCCAGCTGTATACCTTTTTATAAATCCACAGATACCCATCGTACAGTTCCTCTGCCGTCATATGCAGAGGCCTGAACACAACGTGCGCCGTATTGTAAAGCGATAAATCCTCCGTCAGGATGCGCCCGGCCTTTTGCATCTGCTGATGCAAAACAGTACCGGGATATGGCGTAAGGATATGAGATGTGACCGTTTCTATCCTGTTTTTCACAATCCATTTCAATGTGGCATGAAATGTTTCTTTTGTATCGCCGTCCAGGCCAAACACAAAACTGGCATTGATCATGATGCCGCGACTGTGAATGGCCTCCACCGCCTTTTCGTATGCAATCACCGTATTTTGGCTTTTGTGCACATTGGCAACAGATGCCGGGTTCACGCTTTCAAAGCCAATGAAGAGGCTTTCGCATCCGCATTCCCTCATCAAATCCAGCAGCTGTAAATCCTGCGCCACATTGATGGAAACCGCCGCATTCCATTTCAGTTTCAACGGCCGGATGGCTTCCAGAAATTTTCGGGTCCATACAGGATTTCCTGTAAAATTGTCATCAATAAACATGATGTGCCGGCTTCCAATGGCCTTGATATCCGCCAGCACATCCTCAATCTCCCGGTTCAGGTAAGGCTGGGAATTGCTGCTGTTGTAACAAAAATCACAGCGGAAAGGACATCCCCGGCTGGTGTGTACCACATTGCAATACAAATACGGTTCCGTTTTCAGCATATCGTAGGCAGGCGATACAATATCCCTTCCCTGCATCCGTGCTGTGCATCGATACGTTTTTTGCAAAGTACCCTGTTGAAAATCCCGGACGATCTGCGGCCAGGTTCCTTCAGCTGCACCAATGCACAAAACGTCAAATGCATCCTCAGGGATCAGATGAGAAGCGCAGGTCACATGAATCCCTCCGGCCACCACCTTTACCCCTTTTTTCCGATAAACCGCCGCTATCTCCATTGCTCTTGGCAACACATCCACCGTAACGGAAATTCCCACCAGATCCGGCGCGTCGTCCAAATGAAGCA
>JAFWYZ010000106.1 GCA_017517465.1 Clostridia bacterium
AATACCACGGAAGGAATGGTGATGCGCTGGGAAGGGGCTTTTGCGGAGGCAAAGCGGAATAATATCCAGAGGCTTTCCATGAACTTCGGCGCACCGGAGATTGATGAACTGGGGGGAATGGAGGCTTTCAAAACAGTGATTCAGGGGCTTCACCGTGCCTGTTGCCCCGATACCGTATTTGAGCCGGAGATCACCTATGTTTCCTGCTGTGATGCAGCGGAAGCGGCAGAAAAGATGGATGCTTATCTCACATGCGGCTTTTTCAAATCTCTGGATGTATGCGGCGGCGAGGATGTACAGCCGATGGATGCCTTTTTGCCGCTGTACCGCAAGGCGGAACAATATCATCTGGTGAAAAGGATGCATGTGGGGGAATCGGGGACGGCGGAGGATGTACAGCGTGCGGTGGAAACGCTGGGGCTTGACGAAGTGCATCACGGCATTCATGCAGCCGATTCGGAAAAAGTGATGCAGTTCCTTGCAGATCACCGGATCCAATTGAACATCTGTCCCAGCAGCAATGTAATGCTGGGTTATGCTGAAAGCTATCAGAACCATCCTATCAAAGTGCTGTATGAAAACGGGGTGCCCGTCACCATCAATACCGATGACTTATTGATATTTGACAGCTCCATTGAAAACGAATACCTGCGGCTGTATCAGGCAGGGGCCCTTCGTGCAGATCAGCTGGATGATATCCGCAGGCAGGGGCTGAAGACGAACGACTGAAATAAACAGAGGTGCAAAATGAACTGCAGATTACCGGAAGCGGGCGATAAGCACATCCTGATGGCCTATGTTCAGGAGCATGTTGATAACGGAGAAAAGAGCATCAGCGCCAGCATGGGGCTCAATTCCACCGATTATGCAGCATGGCTGGAGAAAATTCAGCACAATGCATCGGTCGGGGATGAAGCGTGGGGAAGGTCGCTGTTGTATCTTTGCTTTGACCAAAAGAAGCTGGTTGGTTTATTGAGTATCCGGTACGAACTGCCGCAGGAATTGAAAAATCAATACGGCGATATCGGCTATGGGGTGAGGCCCTCCGAAAGAAACAAGGGCTATGCCACACGCATGCTTCAGTATGGGCTGGAGGTTTGCAAGGAAAAAGGAATGGATCAGGTGATCCTTGGGTGCTATCAGGAGAACGGGGCTTCTGTCCGGGTGATTGAGAAAAGCGGCGGTGTGCTGATCAACGAAAATGAAAACCGCACGGAAGGCAGAAAAAGCCTGTATTATCGGATCGGGCTGTAAACAGAGGTGATCGTATGATCAGGAAAATGGAACGCGGGGATCTTCTTCCCTGCGGAGAAATTTATGCCCGGGCATTCCCTCAGGAGCATTGGGGCATTGACTGGACACAGGAAAACGCTGCGGCTTATCTGCAGGATTTTTTTGAGCAGAAAAAGTTTGTGGGCTATGTGTACGAAGAAGAGGGACAGGTGCTGGGGTGTGTGTTTGCCCTGCGCAGGATTTGCGGCAGCAGGGAAGAGATGTATATTCAGGAGATGGCGGTGCTGCCCCAAAGGCAGGGCAGGGGCATTGGCAGGCAGCTGCTGGATACGGTGGGGGCATATTGCAGGGAACAGAAGCTTGCCGGTATGGTGCTGTATACCGGCAGCCATGCCCCGGCGGCCAGATTTTACGAAACGAACGGTTTTCAGGTTTCTCCCGGCATCATCTGTATGTATCGGGACATGTGATCATCCCATTTCTTTGGAAAAAAGGTGTTGACATTCACGTTGCGTCAGGGTGTACACTGGGTGCTGTGAGGTGATGGACATGCGGATGCAGATCAAGGAATTTGCGGATTTCACGGGGGTCAGTGTGCGCACACTGCATTATTATGATGAGATCGGGCTGATGAAACCGGCGCAGGTGGATCCCTTCACCGGGTACCGGTATTACGATGAGCAATCTCTTCTGAGGATGCAGGAGATCCTCTTTTACCGCGAACTGGATTTTTCCCTGAAAAGCATTGGTGAGATTCTGTCCTCGCCGGATTATGACAGGCACAAGGCAATGGAAAGTCAGAAACGGCTGCTCACATTGAAGAAGGAACGGCTGGAAAGGCTGATTCTGGCCATTGATGGTGCAATGAAAGGAGAAAACATGATGCAGGCCTTTGACAATACGGAGTTTGAAAATTATAAGGCGGAAGCCCGGGAAAAATGGGGCAAAACCCAGGCCTATCAGGAGCATGCGGAGAAAACAAAGGGCTATTCCAAAGAAAAGTGGAACAGCCTGACGGAGGGCATGGATCAGATCATGGCGGCATTTGCCCAGTGCATGAAAAGCGGTGAAGCGACAGATGCTGCTCAGGCACAGCAGCTGGTGAAAACGCTGCAGGAGCATATTACGGAAAACTACTACACCTGCACCGACCAGATCCTGTTGGGGCTGGGAATGATGTATGTGGGGGATGAGCGTTTCCGGCAGAACATTGACAGGCATGGGGAGGGCACGGCGCAGTATATCTGCGATGCCATTGAGGTTTATTGCAAAAAGTAAAGATAATTGGGTTCGCTTGCATCGGTTATTCCGCTGTGATAATATGAAAGCGGACCCATTTTTTCTTTTTGGAAGCTCCATGTGGAAAAAAAACGAATTGGTTTCTCGGTGCAGTTGGAAAGAATAACAAGCTGTCATAAAATGTATGGCAGAACAGGAAGGAGGAAACCGGGAGGAAAGGATGAAAAACCGCTATATCGGGGATGTGATCATGGCTGGCGAGCCGGAAGAAGGCTCCTACTTGAATAACATCCCGGCGGTGCGGCATCTGAAGGAAATGAAGCATTTGCCCCTGCGTGCCCCGGTCACGTTTCTGGTGGGGGAGAACGGCACCGGTAAATCCACCCTGCTGGAGGCCATTGCGGTGGCGGCTGGGTTCAATCCCGAAGGCGGTACGAAAAACTTTTCCTTCGCCACCCGATCCACCCATTCCTGTCTGCATGAATGCATCAAGCTGGCTAAATACGGCTTTCCTAAGGACGGCTTTTTCCTGCGGGCGGAAAGCTTTTATAACGTGGCCACCAACATCGACGAAATGGACGAAGCAGGGGGCCTGGGTGCGCCGGTGGTGAACAGCTTCGGCGGCATCTCCCTCCATGAACAGAGCCATGGGGAAAGCTTTTTATCGGTGGTGGTGCATCGCTTTTCGGGCAATGGATTGTATATCCTGGATGAACCGGAGGCGGCGCTGTCGCCCATGCGGCTGATGACCCTGCTGTCCGAAATGGACAGGCTGGTGAAAATGAACAGCCAGTTCATCATTTCCACCCATTCGCCCATTCTCATGGCCTATCCAGGTGCCGAAATACTGGAATTGAGCGATGCAGGCATCCGCAGCGTGGATTATCGGGAAACGGAACATTATCAGGTGACAAGGCGCTTTCTGGAAAACCCGGAAAAGATGCTGCATTACCTGTTGGATGATTGATGCATAAAGGAGTATTGATGAGCAAAACAAAATATCCCATCAGCCGGGAGTTTTTCCCGTTCAATATGTTTGCCCCGCCCATGAGCCGGCGGTTCGTGCTGCTGGCCCAGAAGCATATGAAAACGCCGAAGTTTTTATGGAAGGACAAAGCCCTTTCCGTGGAAAGCCGGATGATTCCCGGCTATCGGGGGGAGGCAATTGAGCTATTGATCCTGACCCCCAATGGCCTGGAAAAGAATGCCCCATGCCTTTTGCATATCCATGGGGGCGGCTTTGTGTTTGAAGGGTCAAACAGCCATTTCCGCCTGGCCATGGCCTATGCCAAAGAGGCAAAATGCAAGGTGGTGTATGTGCGCTACCGCCTGGCCCCCGGCCATGTGTTTCCGGTGCCCCAGGAGGATTGCTATGCTGCATTTTTGTGGGTGTGCGGGCATGCCCTGGAACTGGGCATTGACAAAAACCGCATCGGCATTGCCGGGAACAGTGCCGGCGGCACCCTGACGGTGACCAGCTGCCTGATGGCAAGGGACAGAGGGGCCCCGGAACAGCCCCTGTTTCAGCTATTGGTGTACCCTTGGCTGGATGGGCGGAATGAAAGCGAATCCTACCGCCGCTATACCGATACCCCCATGTGGAATTCCACGCTGTCAAAGAAGGTGGGGCCCATCATGAACCCTGATCCTTCCGCCACCCCCTTGGCCTACCGCTCTCCTGTGGAAGCGGAAAGCCATGCAAACCTGCCCCCTGCCTATGTGGAGGTAGCAGAGTTTGACTGCCTGCATGATGACGGTGTGCTGTATGCGCGCCTTTTGCAGGAAGCGGGTGTGGAAGCGGAATTGCACGAAGTGAAGGGCACCATGCACGGTTTTGATACGGTGTTCAATGCGCCCACGTCCCAGCGGATGATTCAAAACCGCATCGCTTATATGCGGAAGAAATTTTATACCGAACATGACAGGATGTAGAGGAATGTACCATGGAATTCCGCAGAATATTTGATACGATTCCGGAGCAGTTTGACAAATACCGTCCCTGCTATTGTCCGGAACTGTTTGATGATCTGATCGCTTATGCCGGGATCGGGCCCGGAAAAAAGGTGCTGGAACTGGGCCCCGGTACCGGCCAGGCAACAACCCCTGTTTTGCTTACCGGCTGTGATTACCATGCCATTGAACTGGGAGAAAACCTGTGTGCCAGGATGCGGGAAAAGTATGGCGGGCATGAAAATTTCCACATCATCCATGACGATTTTATCACCCATGACTTTGGCTCTGCCGCCTTTGATTTGGTTTATTCGGCGGCGACCATTCAATGGATCCCGGAAGAAATTGCTTTTCCTAAAATTCTCCATCTGCTGAAGCCCGGCGGAACGCTGGCCATGATGCTCACAAGAAGCGATTACAGAGCACCCAATGAAGCGCTGTACAACCGTATTCAGCAGGTGTATGCCGCACATTTCAAGCCGGAAACCCTTTATCAGCAGGGAAAATTCCATTATGAGAATGCAGCGAACTGGGGATACACGGAATTTGAGAAACGGGAGTTTACCGGTAAAAGAGAAATGAATGCGGAAGAATATGTGGCCTATTGCGGGACGCATTGTGACCATATGGTGATTCCGCAGCCGCATAAAAGCCGTCTTTTCAAAGGGTTGGAGGATGCTGTGCGGGAGCATGGAAACCGGATTGTGTTTCATGACACCCATGTGCTGTATCTGGCGAAAAAGCCTTTGTAAAATGACGGAAAGGAAGAAAAAATGGTTTATTATCAGGATGAAAATGTGCTGATCCGGGACATGGAAGCCGGGGATGCGCCGGCTTTCTTTGAGGCTTACACAGCGCAGGGATGGCACCCGGACGAAGATTACTATCACATGCGCATGCGGGAGGCAAAGGAAGGAAAATGTACTGCCCTGACGGCGGTATATCAGGGGCAGCCTGCAGGGGCTGTGTATGTGTATTTTGACGTGCAGGAAGGGCCGTTCAAGGGAAAGGGCTGGCCCATGATTGTGGATTTTAACGTTTTGCAGAAATGTCAGCGAAAAGGTATCGGAAACCGTCTGATGGATGCTGCGGAAGAGATTGCGGCAGAACATGGGGACGCCGTGTGCCTTGGCGTGGGGCTGAGCAAAGAATACGGCACAGCCCAGAGGATGTATGTGAAGCGTGGGTATGTGCCGGACGGTTCCGGTGTGTGGTATCAGAATAAACAATGCGTGCAGTATGAAACGGTGTGCACGGTGGATGATGATCTGGAGCTGTTTCTGTACAAGCAGCTGAAAAAATAGCGCAATAAACGGCTTGATATGCCCGGATGCCGCTGCCGGGTTTTCGCCATCGATTGACAAAAGTTGATTTTGCAACTATAATAGGAGTGTTTTGCAAAGGAGGGGATGACAAAATGGATCATGCTTCCAGTTGGGATTTTTCGCTGGCAAATTACGGCCCCGTATGGGGATTTATGGTGCAGCTGGGCCTGCTTCTGATGTTTTTGATGCTGGGGAATCTCCTGCGGCGCACCATTCCGCTGTTCCGCAAATGCCTGATTCCTTCCGCATTGCTGGGTGGTGCGCTGCTTTTGATTGTCAATGTGATTACAAAACAGTTCGGGTTTGTTCTGGTGGATAACCGTCTGATGCAGGTGATCACGTATCATTGCCTGGCCATCGGTTTTGCCGCCATGACCCTGAAAAAGGAAAAGAGCAACCACAAGACCAACAAGGCTCAGGTGCTGGAGTTTGGTGCCCTGCAAGGCGGTACCTATATGCTGCAGGCCTTTGTGGGGCTGGGTGTTACGCTGGTGCTGTTTTTGTTTACCCGGTATGGGGATCAGATTGTGTCCTATGTCTGCGGCCTGATCCTGCCTCTGGCCTTTGGCCAGGGCCCCGGTAATGCATTGAGCTGGGATATCAACTTTACCAATACCCCGGCTGCCCAGTTTGCCGGCAACGGCAGCTTTGGCCTGTCCCTGGCCTCCATCGGGTTTGTGGTGGCATCGGTGATGGGGGTGCTGTATATCAACATCCACAAGAAAAATGGCGGCCTCTCCGTCCGGAAGGATCGTCCTGCCGGTGAAGTGGTGGACCAGACCAACCCCGACGGCACCGAGATTCCGGACAATGAATCGGTGGACAAGTTCACCATTCAGGTGGGCTTTGTGGCCCTGGCCTATGCCCTGTCCTTTGGCTTTATGTGCCTGCTGGGCTCCCTTTCCGCCTTTACCAACAGCATTGCCTGGGGCTTCAATTTCCTGTGGGCGTCCCTGGCGGCGATGCTGATGAAGGCTGTGGTGCAATTGCTGCGCCGCAAGAACCTGATGCACCGGGTGTATGTGAACAATTATCAGATGGACCGCATTTCCGGCTTCTCCTTTGACCTGATGATCGTTGCCGGGGTGGCCGCCATTGAAATTAATGATATCCGCAATTACATTCTGCCTGTGGTGCTGCTGAGCGTGCTGGGGGCGGTGATCACCTATGTGTATATCCGTCTGGTGAGCCGGGAATGCTTCAAGGGCTTTGAACATGAAATGTTCCTGATGAGCTTCGGTACCCTGACCGGTACCGCTTCCAACGGGATGATCCTGATGAAGGAAATTGACCCCGGTCTGAAAACCCCCACTTCCAGCCTCTATATCCTTTCCAATTTCCCGGCTATGGTGATGATCGCGCCGCTTTTGTTCCTGCTGAGCTTTGCCGCAGGCTCCATTGCCCATGCGGTGATCGCCTGCTGTGTGTTCTTTGTGCTGTGGGCCGTGTATACGGTGTTCCTGTTCCGCAGACGGATCTTCAAAAAACGCTATGCCGCCAAACCCGTGGAAACCTGGACTGAAGACACGGAAGCGTAAATAAAAACGAAAAACAGACAGATATGTATGTTCGCATTTTCCGGAAACATAAAAAGTATGTAAACTTTGTACGGGGATACAAAGAATAAGTGAAAAAACAGCCACGGCAATGATTACTGCGTGGCTGTTTTTGATAATATTCGTTGATGAATATCACTGTTCTTTTGCTCAATATCTTTTCATTCCGCAAGCGGTAAGTGGAATACCCTGCCTTCTTCAGTGCCTCCAGCACATCCATTTTATAGACGAACATATAATCACACCTTACATGAGTCTAAGTCAAGTACTATATATGCGTATATGTCAGAAACATACTTGCCTTTACCTTCTGCTTGCCAACCTGAAGAATATCCATATGCAGAAATACCTTCTGAAACAGCATGAATGGATTTCACCTTGGCGCCTTCTTTAAGCAAAGAATTCACTTCACTCAAGTCTCCGTTCTTAACAAAATAAATTCTTTCCAAAGTATTTATCTCCTTACATAAGTTATTTGTTTCTATTATTCACCATTATTATCCATCTTCCTGCCTTTGTGGGTGGGGAAATTTCCATGCAGTGGCGTATCTGTATTGCCAAATACTTCCTTTTAGTGTATAATGCTATCACCATATAACATTGAACGGGCTAAAGTGAATAGACAATGAAAGGAGAAAGAAAAATGGGGATTAAGGATGCTGAAAGAAGTATTTTGACCAATGAAGAGAACGAAAGAATAAGACGAGCAAATGTGTTTAAAGATAATTTTCAAAGGAAAGCAGAAGAATTATTTGGTCAATTATGTTACTATATAGCGCAGTCAAGGATAGATATCAGGAACGGCGGTGGCGGTTACAGGCCTACTAATGAGGATTGCGCTTGGCCTGTTTATCTGTTACAGGGAAAATTCAAAACTACTTATCATTCAATCGAATATTTGGTGAAGACAAACATCAATGATTTTTTCAATGAATCTTCGCATCAAACATTTATGGACAAACTGCTCACAAGCAACGTATACCACAAAAAAAGGCACATGAACTACACCTCGAATGACAAATGGATATGGTTTACAGATGTTTTCGATGCATTAATGAAAAAAGAAGGTATCGGTTATGAATGGTTGTATCTGCGTGAGAAGAGTGGAAGCAAATCTTTTATGAATAGTGCAAGCATTCTGACAGAAAATAATGAATGCATACATCTCCCCTCAACAGGTACTTGTTCCTTTGAAACCTCAAATAATGGCTATGATTCTTTCGGAAATGTGTACATACATCTCTGGTATGATGTGTAAGCGGAAATATATCTTTGCACAGTATTTCATAGTATTGCATATTGAACCTGTGATAATATTATACTCGTAAAAGAATATGGATGATCAGAGGATGTGGCTTATGCCGCGTCCTTTTTTCGTGCCAATAAGGAGAGTGGGACGGGCGTTATACGCCATTTTTGATGATGCCCACGGGATTTATTTTCTGCTGGTGGGGGCAGGAAAAGGCGGTCAATGTGTAAGGAGGATATATGGTTGTTGTCATGAAGCGTATGGATGAAATTCGTTCATATGATAAGAACCCTAGGAAAAATGATGAAGCGATGAAATATATGGCTGAATCCATCAAACAATATGGAGTTGTGTTTTCAGGCATGCATTGTCAGCAAATTCTCTTTTTTCTGTCTTGTTTGCCGGTGCGGCATGATGTACAATAAAGGCATTCCAAAGGATGGGAAGGATTTTTTGATGCAGAAGATATTGAACCGGGATACGTTCCGCCGGGAAAACGGTGTGAAGATGCTGCTGCTTTCCGTGCTGATTACGGGGCTGAGTAGCGGTTTGTACCGGGGGGTTCTGGATAATTTTCTGGCTGAAGTAGTGGGCATGGGGGAAATGGACCGGGGTGTGACGGAGTTTTTCCGGGAACTGCCGGGCATTTTGCTGGTGTTCATTCTGGCGGTGTTTTATATGCTGTCAGCAGAAACCATGTATAAAGCCGGGGCGCTGATCATGCTGGGGGGCATGACCATGATGGCTGCGCTGCCTGCCACCAAGGTGCTGATGACCCTGGCCATTTGCGTGTATTCCCTGGGTGAACATATTCAGCTGGGCATGAAAAGCACCCTGGCGCTGAAATATGCGTCTCCCGGCAAAGGCGGTGCAGCCCTGGGGGTACAGAATGCCAGCGGTCAGATCGGCACGCTGATCGGGTATCTGGCGGTGGTGGCGGTGTTTTCCGTGGTGACAAAGAACCAGCCCTACACCCTCTTTTTTGTGCTGGCAGCAGCATTGGCCGGGCTGAGCACGGTATGCAGCTTCGGCATCAGGGGCAAAAGTGAAACGGACAGCACCAAGCGCCGGTTTTACCTGCACAAGAAGTACACCAAGTATTACATGCTGGAAATGTTCTACGGTGCCAGAAAGCAGGTCTTTCTCACCTTCGGCCCCTATGTGCTGATCCTGTTCTACGGTGCCGATGCGGCCACCATCAGCCTGCTGTTTGCCATTTCCGCCGTGGCCTGCTTCTTTGCTTCACCCATTGTGGGGCGCATCATTGACAAGCTGGGCTACAAGGTGGTGATGGTGGCGGATACCATTATTCTGGTATTCGTGTGCCTGTGCTATGGCTTTGCCCATCATGTGTTTGCCAAGGACGTGGCGTTTATCATCTGCTGTGTGAATTATGTGCTGGATGCGGTCATTTCCCTGGCTTCCATGGCATCCAACCTCTATGTGCAGGATCTGTCCGATTCCAGCGATGAAGTGAAGGCCACCATTTCCACCGGCGTTTCCATCAACCATGTGATCACCATTTTCATTGCCCTCTTCGGGGGCTGGATCTGGCAGACGCTGGGGATCGAGCTTCTGTTTATCGTTTCCGCTGTGCTGGGCCTGTTCAACAGCGCCTATGCGGCCACCATCAAGATGAAGACTCCCAAAACGCAGGAGATAAAAGCGTAAAAAAAGACGGCACTGCATGGATACTGCGGTGCCGTTTTTGTGTGGAATAATTAGAAAAATTCGGTGTTTGTGACGGTCACTTCCAGCAGGGCAAAATGGGGGGCTTCCGGGGAAGCAAAATGACGGCCCAATACCGGGCATTCTTCCATCATTTTCTGCTTGAGGGCAAGGGATTTTGTTTCTTTGGCTGTTCCGCCCACACGGATCCAATGCCCAGTTTCGGGATGGAATGCCACCAGCTGGACAGCGGAGTTTTCCATGATCTGCCGGTACACATTCTTTTCGTTGCCGGTGGACAGATACAGCTTCCCTTCATGCTCCATCATGGCGCCAAAGGGTCTGCCGGCAGGGGCATTTCCATGAACGGTCAGCACATAGAAAACGCCGCAGTTTTTGATGAAATC
>JAFWYZ010000107.1 GCA_017517465.1 Clostridia bacterium
AATATTCTGGCCTTCAGCGAAGAGGAATACCGGCAAAAGGTGCAGCACCATCATCAGGAAAACGGCCGGGCGGACTTTGGCCATGCGGCACAGAAAGCCGTGGATCTGTGGGCAAAAAAGCGCGGCATGGAGCAGGATGCATAAGAAGGAACATAAAACAAACGGCTGGGAGAAAGCATTTCTCTCAGCCGTTTTATGATGCCCCCGGCACATTCTGCTCAATAACGGAAATGATTTTTCCCAACGCACAAGGCCGGTTTGCAAATCAGTTTTGCATGCCCTTGTGAATGCAGATGTTTACCTGCGTCTGCCGCTCGCCCACCGTGACTTCCATGGCGGCGGCGAATCCTGCTTCCTGCATCTGGGCCACAATGGAGCGGATGGCATTGAGATAGAGCCGCTGATCCCTCACAAGAGAAATGATACGGCGGCCCTGGGGGACTACGGGCAGGCGCTGAAGGGCCTTGTGCACCAATTCCTCTGTTTCCCGGACGGTCAGCCTTTTGATGGCGGCCTGCCGCGCAATGCGCATGCGGGCAGCGCTGTCCGGCAGGGAAAGCAGGGCCCGTGCGTGACGCTCGGAAAGGCCTTCTTCGGTGAGCAAGTCACGCAGGGGCCTGTCCAGCTTCATCAGGCGCAGCTTGTTGGCAATGGCAGAAGGGCTTTTGCCCAGCTGACGTGCCAGCGTATCCCGGGAGATGCCCTGCTGTAAAAGGGCATCGTAGGCCTCGGCTTCCTCAAAATAATGCAGGTTTTCCCGCTGGATATTTTCAATCAGTGCCAGCAGGGCACTTTCCTGGGGACCTGTGGGCAGCACAAAGGCATCGATGTGGGAAAAGCCCAGAATGCGGCAGGCACGGTATCGCCTTTCGCCCATGACGATCTCATAACCGGCGGCGGTTTTCCGCAGGGTAATGGGCTGCAAAAGACCGTGACGGCGGATGGAGGAGGCCAGTTCCATCAGCTTCACATCGTCAAAAATCTGCCGGGGCTGGGTGGGGTTTGGGTGGATCTCCTCCATGGGAATCCAGCACACCTGCCTTCCGTTGCCTGTTTTTTCCGCCCTCAGTTGGCTCATGCATGTCCCTCCGTTCAAAGGGGAGCCGGTACGGCGGAACAGGCCATCCCCCACAGCATGCCCCGGCCGTCCGGCTCCTTGGGTGAAGGATTCTGCATGGATGGAAAAACCTCCTGCCGTTTCTGCGGCAGGAGGTGCAAGAACCGTTCGACGGTTTTTTTGCTTTTCACGGTTTTTTGATGGGGTTATTTGTCGGCTTTCAGGGGACGCTTGGTGGGAATGCCGTTTTTACGCGGATATTGGGGAAGGGTTTTTTCTGTTTTTTCCACGCAGGCCACCACATGGCCGCCCTGCTGCACCGGCAGGACAACGATATCGCTGCCCCCCAGCTTCCGGGCTGCGGCATTGCCGTCCGCCTTTTCCTGTTCCACCTGAGGGCCTTTCCAGCACACAGCCATGCCGCCCGGTTGCACAAAAGGCAGCAGATATTCACACAGCACGTTCATAGGGGCCACGGCACGGGCCACGGCCCTGATGTACATTTCCCGGTGGGCATCGTTTCTTCCCAGGGTTTCGGCACGGTCGTGAATGATGGTGACGTTTTCCAGCTGCAGCGCATCGCAGACGGCCTTGAGGAAGGTGCAGCGCTTTTGCTGGGCTTCCAGCAGCGTCACCTGCATGTCCGGCCTGGCGGCAGCCAGCACCAGCCCGGGGAAGCCGGCACCGGTACCCACGTCGATGAGGGTGCATTTTTCCGGGAACAGGTTTTCGATGGTCAGCGGCAGCAGGGAATCCACGAAATGCCGCTCTGCCATTTCATGATCGGGCACGCTGGTCAGGTCCATCTGCCGGTTCCATGCAATCAGCAGCTCCAGGTATTTTTCCAGCCGTACAATGGCGGCGGCGTCAATAAAAAGGCCGTTTTTTTCCAGCAGTTGTTTCATATCAGGTGTGTTCCTTTCCCAGGCTCATAATTTCCAGCATCACTTTTTCCAGCGATCCTGCATCCATCATCTGGCCGCTTTTGACCAGATATTCCGTTTCGGTGCACAGCCGGGCCGCTTTTTTCAGCTGGGCAGAGGTGTAGCGCTTGGCCAGGGGGATCAGCTTGGGCACAATGAAGCTGTTCAGCCCCAATTCCGAGGCGATTTCCGCCTGCCGTTTTCCGTTTTCCAGCATGACGGCAATGTAATACAGCTGGCGGCACTGCCGACCCAGCAGGGACAGCATCATCAGCCGCTCCTGCCCTTCCCGCAGCAGCCCGTCCAGCATCTGCAGGGCCTTGGGCCCCTTGCCGGAGAGCAGGGCATCGGACAGGTCAAACACCTTGAATTCGGTGGTTTTCACGCACACGGCATCAATGTCCTGGGCAGTCACTTCGGTGCGCTCGCCCAGGTATGCGGTCAGCTTGTCCAGCTCGTTTGCCAGGAAGGTCAGATCCCTTCCGGCGGAGAACCACAGCTGCTGGCAGCAGGCAAAATTGATTTTCTTGCCGGATTTGTTCAGCTGCTGTGCGATCCACTGGGTCAATTCCTGATCGCTTAGGGGTTCAAAGGAAACCACGCAGGCCCGTTTGGACAGGAGATTGTACATCTTTTTGCGCTTCTCCGCCTTGCCCCGCACATAGAACACAATGCAGGCGGTATCCGGCAGGTTCAGAAAATAATCCTGATATTTTTCCACGGCGGTGTCCGGGTCGTATTCCTTGGCTTTATCGGCGGTGAGCAGAGCACACTGGCGCACCTCAATAAACCGCCTGTCGCTCATGAAGGGCAGGGTTTCTGCGGCGGCGATCAATTCATCCGGGGCAGGGTCCTGCAGCCGGGTGTGGTTCATCTGGGCAAAATCACCCCCGGCCACCATGTCCCTCAGCCGCAGCAGCGCAGAATGCTTGATGAATTCTTCCTCGCCTTCGAACAGGTAGCATTTTTCAATTTTTCCGTTTTTCAGGGCAGTGAACAGCTCTTTGTAATTCATGGAACGCTCCTGTCTTGGGGCAGATAGGTATGCAGGGTCGCCTGACCGGATCGGCATGTGACGGTCACGGCACCCCACTCCCCTGTATTGTAAACCGAAACGCCGTGTTTTGCAAGGCGTGAAAGCAGATCGGGGGATGGCAGGATGTCGGAATGGCCGGTGGCGCTAACGAGGGCAGCGGCTGGCATGACGGACTGCAGGAAAGTGTCGGATGTGGAACGGTTGCTGCCGTGATGGGCAACCTTCAAAATGTCTGCATCCTGTGCGATATAGTGTTCATAGGTACCGTCCACATCGGAAGCGGAAAGCAAGGTGACCCCATCCAGATCACACAGCAGGGCCAGGGGATAGCGATTGGCATCTGTACCGGGAACGACGGTGTCCTCCACCGGCCACAGGGCAGTGAAGCGGCAGCGGCCGGTTTCAAAATACTGTCCTGCATGCATGAAATGAACAGGGATGTCCATCTCTTCCAATTGGGCCAGCAGCTGCAGGCACTCTTCGTCCGCCAGCACATCAAGGGCACCGGCAGGCAAAATGAGCCTTCCGATGGGCACCCGGTCCTCCAGAAACTGCCGGATGCCCAGGAAATGATCCCGGTGCAGGTGGGTGCAGATCAGGGTGTTTGCCTGTCTGCCGGTGCAAAGCAGATAATTGGCAACGTCGCCGCCGTATTCTCCGGCATCGATCACCACCGTTTCCCTGCCGTTCAATACCACAGCGGCATCGCTTTGCCCCACAGAAAACTGGATGTACTGCACGTCACGGCAGACGGTGAAGGGCCAGACGGAAAAGGCCATCACCAACGCGGCAAGGGACACAAGCAGCCGTTTTTTCTTCTTCATGGTTACAAGGCCTGTGCACAGGAAAAAGACAAGGCTGATGGCCCCGACACAATACCAGGGCAGATAGGGAACGGGCAGTGAGGCGAAGGGCAGCTTTCCGGCCCAGGTGAGCAGGTCGGTGACGGCGGAGGTGATGATCTGAAAGGGAATGGCCAGGGTCTGAGCGGCGGGCAGCCATACACAGCCCAGGAGCATCAGCAGGGCATACAAAGGCAGCAGGACAAGGAACAGCATGCATACAAAGGGATTGATGATCAGCCCGATCAGGGAAAACCGGTGGAAGATCTGGACGGACGGAAGGGAAAGGCCCAGCGCGGCAGACAGGGTGAGCATGATGTTTGTGCCCAGCGTTTTCCCGGCTTTCTGTGGGAAACATTTTTGCAGTCTGGGCAGAAAGACGAAGATTCCCAGCACCGCACCGAAGGACAGCTGAAAGCTGGCGGCAAAGAGGGTCAGGGGGCTGCAGAGCAGGATGAGCAGAAACGCAGCGGCAACCACGGTGGGCCAGTCACGTTTTCTTCTGGCAACGGGGCGGTAACGGCCGATCAGCATGAACACCCCTGCCCGGACAGCCGGTGCCGGGAAATTGATGATCCCCAGATAGAAAATCAGAAACACCAGCAGGAACCAGAACCGGAACCGGTGGCCCAGCCGACGGGGCACCAGCTGCATGGCCAGAAAGGCCAGCAGGGAAACGTGCAGCCCGGAAACGGACAGGATGTGGGCAACCCCTGCATCGGCGAAGGAAAACTGCACATCCTCCGGCAGCCTTTCCCTTTCCCCCAGCAAAAGGGCCCGGGGCAACGCGCTTTCCGTGCCGAAAACTGCATCCAGCCGCTCACCAAGGTAACAGCGGCTTCGGTAAAAGAGGGAGGAAAGGCCGCGGCTGTTTTCAGACAGCACCGTCATGTCCTTGGCACCGGATACACCGCAGCAGATGCCTTTTTGCAAAAGAAACATGCGAAAATCAAAGCCGTAGGGGTTATCTTGACCGGAGGGAATGTACACTTTTCCGGTGAAGGATACTCTTTGTCCATCGGTGGGCAGGGTAGGCTGCTCTTCATCGGGAACGAAGGTCCAGTACACAGTGCCAAGGGATTGTATGCCGTTTTCGGTGAGGGCTTGGGTCTGTTCCAGATAACCTTGGGCACTGCCGTCCTGACGTAGAGAAACTTCCTCCGCCACGATGCCGGTGACGGAAAACTTTCCTTCTGTGGGCAGGCGCGGATGCATGGCTTTTCCGCAAAGCAGCAGCCCCAGAAACAAGAATGCGCCCATAAAGCCCGCCGTGCGCCGCTTTCCCATTCTGCCCAGCAGGAAAGCGCCCAGCAGGCATAAGCAAAGCCCCGCCATGGAAAGACGGGGCCAACAGGGCAGATATACACCGGCCACCACGCCAAGGCTGTAAAAAATTGCACAACAAAACAGGGGCCGTTGGTGGTGGAAGGGGCGTAATGTCACAGGATAATCACATCTCCGGGCGTCACGGCGGTGGTGTTGGCAAATACTGTTGCTGCTTCTGCTTCCATGGTTTTTCTGTCATGAGTGACAGGCAGATGGGTGAGAAAGAGGTGGTTTACCTGGGCTTCGCAGGCCATTTCCCCGGCCTTTCTGGCACTGAGATGGGGAGCCTTTTCTGCCCATTCACTGTCCAGAAAAGCGGCATCGCACAGCAGCGCATCCGCTTTTTTCGCAAAGGGGATCAGGCTGGGGCAGGTATTGGTATCGCCGGTGAACACCAGGGTTTTGCCCTCCGCCTGCAGCCGGATGGCACGGCAGGGCACGGGGTGCCGGGTGGGGCAGGTGGTGATGCGGATGCCGGCGATCTCCATTTCTTCAGGATAGGGCCGCACGTCATACACCTGAGGGGACAGCAGTTTTTTCATGGGGCTGTCATCCTCCGGCGGTACATACACCGTCAGCTTTTTGCCCCGCACCTGCAGCAGGTAGGAAAGCACCAGCAGGTCCGATGCATGGTCAAAATGCAGGTGGGAAAGCAGCACGGCGGTGAGGGAGGCCGGGTCGCACAGGGTGAGCAATTTGCCCAGAATACCGCTGCCGCAGTCCATCAGAATGTTTTCCCCCCGGTGGGAGATCAGATAGCCGCTGGTGGCCCCTCCGGCGATGGGATAGGGGCCGTGGCAGCCAAGAATATGTACTTTCATGTCATATACCTCAGAACTGTTCCAGCGCTTCAGCAAATTCGCTGTGCAGGGGACGGTCCAGCGCCCGGTTGCGGGCGATGAAGTAAGCGGCATTGACGATCACCTGCTTCACATAGGGGTTATGATAGGAAGGCAGGGTTTCATGGCCGGGCTGGAAATAGAACACCTTGCCGTAGCCACGGTCAAACAGGCAGGCGGAGCGGAACACTTCGCCGCTCTGATACCAGCCGATAGCCAGCAGCTTGTCAGGGGCGGGAATATCAAAGCGCTCGCCGTACATTTCTTCCGCTTCCAGTTCAAAATGCAGCGGCAGGCCCCACATGATGGGGTGGTTGGGTTCGATGACGAAGATGCGTTCCTTTTCGTTCATTTCGTGCCAGCGAAGGGAGCACTGGGTGCCCATCAGCCACTGGAAAATTTTGCTTTCGTGGCCGCTGTGCAGCACGATCAGGCCCATGCCCCGCAGCACATGCCCCTGCACCCGGGAAACGATTTCATCGGGCACCTGGCCATGTTTGCAATGGCCCCACCAGATGAGCACGTCGGTATCGGCCAGGATCTCTTCCGTCAGGCCTGCTTCTTCCTGGGAAAGCCAGGCTTTGCGCACCTGAAACTGTTCACCTTTGAACATATCGGCCACAGCGCCTACCAGGCCTTCAGGGTATACCTTCAATACATCAGCGCTGCTTTCCTGAACATTGTCTTCATTCCAGACAGTGATTCTGATTGCCATAGAATATTCGTCCTTTCGGTTTTTTCTTCATTA
>JAFWYZ010000108.1 GCA_017517465.1 Clostridia bacterium
CGGCCATTCCGGCCGATCAACCCTAACTTCCAGTCACTATCCAAAACAATGGATGCATTCTGAAATACCGCATCCGAGGAACCTTCATATGAAAAATTTAGATTCTGAATTGATATCTGAGCCATATTTACCTCCAGTTTTGCGCGCAGGCAAACAGAGCTTTTTTACAACAAAAAAAGATGCATTCACTTTCCTGCACACAAAAAACATTCATTCGTGATGATTGTTTCATTGCAGGTCAGTTGCGCATCCTTCCACCCCTTTGTATTTGGTAAATTGATTATAGCATTTTACATGTTGACTGTCAATCTTTTCATTGTCACGGGTGCTGGGTTATGATAGAATGAATGAGAGCAAGGAAGGAGAAGCAGATGTTGAAAAGATTATTCTGTATGCTGCTTGTGTGTCTGATGACCACAGTATACTTTGCCGTTTACGCCTCACAAGCAGAAGACTTTCTGATCGAAGAAGATGAAGGAAACGTGCCTGACCCTTTGCAGCAGGCACGGATTCTGATGCGCTGGATGACCGAAGATGAGAAAATCGGTCAGATGATCATGGTGTCTCCTGAAGATCTGACCGGCGAAGCAAGGACCGTCCGGCTGAAGGAGGCGGGTGCCTTTGAAAAGCTTCCGGCAGGCGGTGTGATCATCTATGGGCAAAATATCGAAACCGATGCTCAGCTGAAAGCATTGATTCAGGAAATCAAAAAAAGCGCACACGATGCAGGTTTGTATATGCCATTCATTGCTGTAGACGAGGAAGGCGGCACTGTGGCACGTGTTGCACATAAGCTGGGCGGTGTTTATGTACCGTCCGCAGAAGAAACAGGAAAAACCAAAGATGCGCAGCAGGCCTATCGAAACGGTAAAGTTGTCGGAGAATATCTTGGCACCTTCGGCTTTAACCTGGATCTGGCACCGGTGGCCGATGTGATGATCAGCACCGCCCCCGAACTGGAAGGCAGAAGCTATGGCGAGGATGCGGAAGTTGTTGCCGATATGGCCCTGGAAATGGCAAGGGGATTAAGAGAAGAAGGGATCATTCCTTGTTTCAAGCATTTTCCGGGGCATGGTGCTGTGACCAGGAACGCACATAATGTGCCGGTTTCCCACGGCAGAACGCTTGATGAAATGCGGGTATTGGATTTTGTTCCATTTGAAGCGGCTATTGAAAACGGTGCTGAAATGATCATGATGTCCCATCTGAAGGCATTGAATGTGGACAGAGAATATCCGGCTTCCCTTTCATATGTATTGGTGACGGAAATTCTCAGAAACGCTCTGCATTTTGAGGGTGTAGTGATTTGCGATGCGCTTCGTATGGATGCCATCAGGGAAGAATACAGCATTGAAAAAGCGGCTGTATTGGCTGTAAACGCAGGGGTGGATATCTTACTGGCACCGGATGACGGGCAAAAAGTGTATCAAGCACTGCAAAAAGCAGTGGAAAACGGAACAGTATCCCGGGAAAGAATCGATGAAAGCGTTGCCAGGATCCTGGCACTGAAAATCAAAAACGGCCTCATTCAATGATGAGACCGTTTTTTTCTTATTCTACCGCAGAAACAAATTCCGTCATCACATATCCCTCAAGGTCATCCAGCCGCACCTTCAGCCATGCCCCCAGGTCTTTAGTTACATACAGTTTCTGCCCGTAATACAGCTGCCGCAGCACACCCGAAGAAGTATTATCCTCCGCTCTCAGATTCAGATACGACGTAACACCGATCTGATCCACCACCACCATCCTTTCAGATGGGGCAGGCGTGGATTTGAGGGCAACCGGAGTGGGACGCGGTGTGGGTGTTGCTGCCGGGCCCGGTGTTGCCAGAAATTCACTGCTGACGGCTGCAGGCATTTTGAAAGAATAGCTGTATTGCTTCAGCTCCATTCCGGGATAATAAAATGCAAGGATCTCTTTGCAGTCTTTTCCGTATTGGCCGGCCATCCATTGGGCGCCGCGCTGGCTCATGCCTACACCGTGGCCGTATCGACGGCTTTCAAACAGGAAATGATCATCCTTTTCGGTTACAGTGATCAATTCATTGTCCGTCACGTTGACGGACAGGGAAAGCGCATCCTCCACCACAGAAAAAACAGGCAGCTTCACCGTAACAGATGCTGTTGCAGGAGTACTCTTTTGCGCTGAATCAGACGGAATGGATGTCGGTTCCGGATCGGCAAACATGGACAACTCTTCTTCCTCTTCATCTGCAAAACGGTATCCCTGCACCTTCAGGGTAAACACAGCTTCTGTCATGAGCCTGGACGGTGTATCCGGAAAGAGGGGAGACTGAAGCACAATTCTTTCAATACCGGTAATGGTGTAGCCTTTTTGTGCATCGAAGCCTTTGGAATCCAGCGGCTCACTGATTTCATCTATGAGGATGGTACCCAGTGCACCCAAGGCCTTGATATCCGAAACTGTTTTCGGAAGGGTTGCCTTCATTACAATGCTTTCGGGGTTTTCCAGGTCGTACGGGTCATCGGTCATTTTGAAATACCCATAATCGCCTGCGCCCCACACATGTTCAACCAGCTCAGTCTGTCCTCCGTTACTGGCGGAATAAAAGCACTCTGCCAGTTTGCCCTTGTACACACCGCAAAGCCCGGCCGTCTCCGCAATGGCCTGTGCAGCCCGCTTGTTTTCGGCTTTGATGCCCATATATGCCTGATCGTTGGTGTTGTCTACTACATCATAATCAGCAGACGAACCCACTTTGCGAAGGGCATAGGTTCTGGCCGTTATGGCCTGGGCTTTCAAAGCTTCCAGGGGAAACGAATCGCTCATTTCATAGGGCACCACACCCAGCAGATATTCTTCAACAGGCGCATGCAAAACAGCACGGATCATACCGTTTTGAACAGAAAGCACAAGATCACCGGGATGCAATTCATAAATTCCGTTGAAACGGATCCCGTTTTCTTTTCCTTCCTCAGTCCGATGACGTTTGAGGGTCAGCGTTTTGCCGGCATTCAGAGCCATGCCCTCATAATACACCATCAAAGTGCCTGTTTTAGAGGACACAGTCAGCTTGCTGCCCCGCTGGAACGAAATATCCTGCAAGGTATAACTGCCGTCAAGGGCCAATGAAACGGTATCCGTCAGGTTCAGACGGGTCAGCAGCACACGAATGATTCCCTCCGTTTCGGCAGCATGAACATGGCAGCAGGTGAGGGGCAGCAGGGTAAAGGCAAGCAGGATACACAGGATACAATGCAGCTTTTTCAATGCAAATCTCCTTTACAAATCAGTGTGGTTGTCCAACGGCTTCAGAATACATACTGCCCATAAACAGGCGGATGTATACATTTGGGTCATGTTCCTGTTTATTATAACAGAATCAGTGATCAATGCCAATGAAAATGAACGGTAACAGTGTCAAATTTTGCAGCGATCAACGGTATTTTGTCTTTGTTTTGTGATTTACACAAAGGTTTGTCCGTGATAAAATATGGATACACTGATATAAACGAAGGTCGGGAGGTTTTTGATTCATGAATGGGGCAATTCTGAAACGTTTTTTTCATCCCGAATACCTTGTAAAGCAAGAACACCGTCTGGGTGAGCTTCCCGATGCCCCCAGGGCCTACAAAAATGTATTGCACATTGCACTGCCGTCCGTTGCAGAAATGGTTCTGGTCAGCCTGATCAGCTCTGTGGATATGATGATGGTGGGCAATGTGCTGGGTGCCGAAGCGCTGTCCTCCATCGGTTTGCCCACACAACCCAGAATGCTGATGCTATGCTTGTTCTTTGCGTTGAATGTGGGTGTGACATCCATTGTTGCCCGCAGAAAAGGGGAAGAAAGACAGGATGCCGCCAACAGCACGCTTAGAAATGCCATGATGCTGGCTGTTTTAATGAGCGTTGTTCTGATGTCATTTGCCCTGATTTTTGCCAGGCCGCTGATGATGCTTGCCGGTGGCGATACGGCAGAAAGCCCGAAGGTTTTCGAAGATGCGCTGGATTATTTCCGGATCATGACCTATTCACTGCCCATCGATGCCCTTTCCATGTGCATCTGTGCTGCGCAGCGCGGCGTGGGCAATACCAAAATCACCATGCGTGTCCGTGTGTTGAGCAACCTTTCCAATGTGTTTTTCAATTATTGCCTGATCGGCGGTAACCTGGGCATGCCCAGACTGGAGGTGCGCGGTGCCGCCTGGGCATCGGTCATCGGCCTGACGATTGGCTTGATGATGGCACTGGCAACTGTACTGACAAACGGAAAGAGAAAGGGCTATCTGCATATTTCACGGCATGATAAATGGACCTTCGAAAAGGATACCATGAAGGCTATTGCCAAAGTCAGCGGCAATGCAGCGGTTGAACAGCTGGGGGTTCGCTTTGGTTTTTTCATCTATGCCCGTATTCTCTTTTCCCTTGGAACTACCATGTATGCCGCCAACCAGATTTGCATGCAGCTATTGAACCTGACATTCACATTCGGTGACGGCCTGGGGGTCGCAGGCACAGCACTGGTAGGGCAGAACCTGGGGGCAAAGCGCTGGGACCTGTCCATGCTCTACGGAAAGATATGCCAGCGCTATGCGGTCATTGTTTCCCTTGTTATCGGCAGCATCATCGTGCTGCTTCGATATCAGCTGGCTGCGCTCTATATCGGCGCCAATACCCCCAATGCAGATCTGGTGATCCAATACGCTGCCCAGACCATGCTGGTGCTGGCTGCCATTCAGCCTTTCCAGATCAGCTCCGTAGTGCTCTCGGGGTCCCTTCGCGGTGCGGGTGACAATTTGTATGTTGCAGCTGTGGCAACGGTATGCGTAAGCGTTGTAAGGCCTGTGATGGCCTATCTGGCGGTGAATGTGCTGCACCTTGCCCTGGCCGGCACATGGATTTTCGGTTTATCCGAAATTGCGCTGCGTTTTATCTTTTTCTACCCCCGCTTTGCCAGCGGCAAATGGAAGGATAAGAAAGTCTGAGGAGGGCACTTATGCATTTGAAATATCAGAATATCGAGATCAGAAATGCCACACCTTCTGATGCTGCGCAATTATGCCAATGGTGGAATGACGGTGCTGTGATGGCCCATGCCGGTTTTCCGCTGGGGCTGGGCATTACAGAAGAAGCAATCATCGAAAAAATCCATTCCGAAACAGATGATACCACAAGAAGGCATATTATCTTGTATGATGATAGGCCAATCGGTGAAATGAACTACCGGCAGCTGGATGCCAAATGCTGCGAAATGGGCATCAAAATCTGCGAAAAGGATATGCAGAACAGGGGATTGGGAAGGGTAATACTATCTCTGTTTATTGACGGGCTGTTTCATATCCGCGCATACAAAAAGATTCTTCTTGACACCAACCTGAATAACCTGAGAGCACAGCATGTCTACGAAAAGCTTGGTTTCATAAAAATGCATGTGAACACAGATTCATGGGTGGATCAGCTGGGTGAGAAACAATCTTCTGTCGATTATGAACTGACGGAAGAGAACTTTGTTTCCTTTATTGGTTTCTAATGATGCAGTATAGCAAAACAGAAAAAAGATGTAAAACAAAAAAGGAAACTCCTTGACAGCCTGCTCTTCCTGTGCTATGATAATTGGGCTGTCCGATGGACCCGTAGCTCAGTTGGATAGAGTGTCAGACTCCGACTCTGAAGGTCGCGCGTTCGAGTCGCGCCGGGTTCGCCAAGAAAAACACCTGCAGAAAAGCAGGTGTTTTTTTGTTGTTATTCCTTCAATAATCCTTCGGCTTTGGCTTGAAGCAAAATGCTGTGATCAGGCCAAAGAAAACAGCAGCCGCTATTCCTCCTGCGGTAGCGCTGAGTCCGCCGGTAAAGGCACCGATCCACCCCTTTTCCTGCACTGCCTGTATCGTACCCTGCGCAAGTGCGTGTCCAAATCCTGTTAAGGGAACTGTGGCACCGGCAGAGGCAAAGCGAACAAGCGGTCCATATAAACCGACAGCGCTGAGTATAACTCCTGTAACAATATATACCACCAGGATTCTTGCCGGGCTCAGCTTTGTTTTCAGAATCAATGCTTCACCAATGGCACACAGAATACCGCCAACAATAAAAACCTTCAGATAAAGCAAAACCGTTTCCATAGTTCAACCTTTCTCTTTGCAATCAGCATGTTCAAAAACAACAGCATGGGCGATCCCGGGAATGGATTCACCCTGCTGGCTGGACACAGTGCTCATCAGGGCCCCCGTTGCCATAAAAAGCACACGCTTCCATTCTCCGCTTTCCAATCTCGGTAAAATATGCGCAGCCAGTACAGAAGCGGAACAGCCGCAGCCGCTGGCACCAGCATGAACATCGTCTTCGGGGGAAAAAATCATGTTCCCGCAATCCTGGTAGATGTTTTCATCCAATGGAAAAGCTTTTTCTTTCATCAGCTGCTTGAACAGGGAACTGCCAATTTGGCCAAGATCACCTGAAAAAATCCTGTCATAATCATCAGGAGATCTTCCGGTATCGCAAAAATGCCTGAACAGCGTATCGGCGGCAGCAGGTGCCATGGCAGCCCCCATATTATTGGCATCCTTTACGCCAAGATCAATCACCTTCCCGATAGTTCCGTGGGTGATGCATACATTTCCCTTATTTTTGTGGAGTAAGCAGGCACCGGCACCCGTTACCGTCCACTGAGCAGCCGGCGTACGCTGATTGCCGTACTCCAGAGGATAGCGAAACTGACGCTCAGCCGTGCAATAATGGCTGCCTGCAGTGCAGACCACCGGCGAAGCATAATCGCCGTCCACCAGCATTGCACCAAGCAGAAGCGACTCTGCCATCGTGGAACAGGCGCCGTATAGCCCCAGAAAAGGAATGCCCATTTCTCTGGCAGTGAACGATGTGCTGATAATCTGGTTCAGCAAATCGCCTCCCAGCATGGCCTGTACCTGTTGTGGATGCATATTTGCTTTTTCAATACAGATTTGAACAGCCGAATTCAGCATAGCCTGTTCAGCGGCTTCGTAACTGCTTTGGTTATATTCAGGGGATTGCATGACAAAATCAAACGCATCTTTCAGCTGTCCGCGTCCTTCTTTGGGGCCAACAACCGATGACCAAGTGCAGACTTTGGGCTGTTTTTTATAGACTATGGTATGTATACCGTTGTTCATTGCGCATTCACCATCCGAAAAAATAGTAAAGAAAGCCAACAATTACAGAAACGCTGATACCGTAAGCCAGCACCGGACCTGCGATGGTAAACAGTTTTGCGCCAGTACCAAGCACCCATCCTTCTGAACGAAATTCCATTGCCGGAGACACCATGGCATTTGCAAAACCGGTAATTGGCACGACCGTTCCGGCCCCTGCATATCTGGCAATCCGGTCAAAAACACCGATCCCAGTCAGAAGCGCCGTCAGAAATACCAAAAAGACAGAGCCGAATGTTGCTGCCTCTGATGCATTCAGATTCAGATATTGATGTGAAAAGTCAATCGCACATTGTCCCAGCATGCAAATAAGACCGCCTATCATAAAAGCACGAAGGCATCCCTGACCGGTTTTTGATTTCGGCGTAAAACGATAAACCAGATCAAGATACTTTTTCCTATTAGAATCCGGTATGTTTTGGTTCACAATATCTGCTCCTTTCTGTTTTTTGCCGTTGGAAATGCTTTTATTGGTGCAGTGCGTGTTTCTCTCGCACCGGGCTTTGGCAAAATCATCAGCGGGTGTATGTTCTCTTTCATTTTGTTCATATTACCCCCGTGAAGCATGATTGCTGTTTTCAATTTCATGGCAGCTTTGTATGATGTAAAAGAGATGAGGAGTCGCTCTCATTGCATTATTGCTTCTTTATAAATTTGCTGACAGATTAAACAATTCAGTACGTTTACAGGATGACTTTGTACGTTTCACTGTCCTCACCTCCGCCATTCATATCATGCCCGAAATACGCAC
>JAFWYZ010000109.1 GCA_017517465.1 Clostridia bacterium
GTGTTGTAACCGTAGTCGCCGTCGATGGTGGTGTTGTAATAGCCCTTCAGCTTCAGCGCCTGCTGCAGATAACGCACATCGTTGCCGCTGTCACCCTTGCGGGAAGTGCCGGGCACGGGAATGTCGCTGATGCTGTCAATGGTGTTGTTTGCAGGTTTCTGGGTGGGCTCAGGCTTCTGAGTAGGGGTCATTGTGGTGACGGAGGTGGGGTTCTTGCCGAACAGAGCACGGATGGTACCGGCACCGGCCACACCGTCCTGGCTGAGGCCCATGGCCTTCTGGAACTTCTTCACCGCCACTTCGGTGTTGTAGCCGTAATCGCCGTCGATGGTGGTGTTGTAATAGCCCTTCAGCTTCAGCGCCTGCTGCAGATAACGCACATCGTTGCCGCTGTCCCCTTTTCGGGAAGTGCCGGGCACGGGGATATCGCTGATGCTGTCAATGGTGTTTTGAGGTTTCTGAGTAGCAACCGGCTTTTCGGTGGCCTTGGGCGCAGCTGCATTCTTACCAAAGAGCAGCCGGATGGTCACTTCACCGGCAATACCGTCCTGGGTGAGGCCATGAGCCTGCTGGAATGCCTTGACTGCCACTTCGGTGTTGTAACCGAAATCGCCGTCGATCACACTATTGTAAAAGCCCTTCTGCTTCAATGCCTGCTGCAGATAACGCACATCGTCGCCGCTGTCACCCACACGGCAGGGAGCAGGCACGGGAATACTGGAAACGGTGTTATTCACAGCCGGCTTTGCTGTGGCAACAGGAGCACTCTGGGCAGGGGTTTTGTCAAACAGTGCCCGGATGGTGGCCTCCCCTGCTGTGCCGTCATCCGCAAGGTTCACTGCCTGCTGGAACTTCTTCACGGACAATTGGGTGTTGTAGCCGTAATCACCGTCAATGGTGGTGTTATAAAAGCCGATCAGGGTCAGGGCCTGCTGCAAACGGCGCACATCTTCGCCGTTGTCCCCCCGTTTCATGGGGGCAGGCACAGGAATGTCATCCATGGTGGAGATGCCTTCCATGCCCTTGATGCGGGACACATCCCGATAGGCAAAGCCCAGGGAATGCTGGCCGCCCACAGCATTGACATACTGCTTCATCACATAGCCGTCCAGGCCGTTGACAGAAACGCTGTAAAAGTCTCCGCTGGTTCCGTTGATCAGCACCTGATCGCCGTTATTGAGCAGCGTATGATAGTCGCTGCCGGTACGGGGCTCGGTGCGGAAAAACACCTTGTCCTTATTGACGGTGCCCATGTAGGAATCTGCCATCGCCTGAGGAATAACAGTGAATAATAACACAAGTACACATACAAACGCCATTGAACGCTTCAATTTCATCATGTCTGTACACCTGTTTCCTTTCGTAATACTGGTTCGATCTTATAATATTACAAATTTGTTAAATTGTCAACTTATTTCTTAACATCTCTTCATATTTCACAGGGCACACAGCCGGTATCCCCGGCCCAGCACCGTCTCGATGCAGGTAAGGCCGGTCTTTTTTCTGATGCGCTGGATATGCACGTCCACCGTACGGGTGGGGCACGGTGTTACAAAACCCCATACCGTGCGCAGCAGTTCATCCCGGCTCAAGATCTGGTTTGCCTTTTCTGCCAGCACATACAACAGCTGGAACTCCTGTTCCGTCAACCGGCAGGGTATTCCCTGAATGGTGAGGTACGCTTTTTCTGCATCGATCTGCATCTGCAGCCTTTCCCCTTCCGCACCCTGCACGTAAAGCTCCAGCAAAATGTTCCCCTCTTTTCTTGATGTTCGCTCTTTAATATATTACAAAAATATTACATATACGTCAATAATTTACACTGTTTACAGATGTAACAATTTCATTCTCCGCAAACAAAAAAGCAGCTGTTTCCAGCTGCTGTATTTTCAGTTCATGGCCACATCATCCATGATGCGCTGATAGGCCTGCCGGGCACTGCGCTGCACCATATCCCATTCTTCCTCATAGCCGGTGGTGCGCAGCTTTTTCAGGCATGCCGTTGTTTCCTCCAGCAATTGCACATCCGCCCCCAGGGCCATGCCGGGGATCAGGCTGTCACCATGCTGACGGGTGCCCAGAAAATCCCCGGGGCCCCGCATTTCCAGGTCCTTTTTGGCGATCACAAAACCGTCGTTGGTTTCGCACAGGGTTTTCAGCCGCTCATTGGGCCGGGCCATCAAAAAGCACCAGCTTTCCTTGGCCCCGCGGCCCACCCGTCCCCGCAGCTGATGCAGCTGGGAAAGGCCGAACCTGTCCGCATTTTCGATCACCATCACCGTGGCGCTGGGCACATTCACCCCCACCTCGATCACCGTGGTGGCCACCAGCACGTCCAATTCTCCGGCAGAAAATTTCTGCAGCGTTTCCGCCTTTTCCTCCGCCGGCTGGCTGCCCCAGGTCAGCCCCAGACGCAAATTTTTCAAAGGCCCCATGCAAAGCTCCGCATACATATCCTGGGCGCTCACCGCATCGATCTGCTCATTTTCCTCCACCAGCGGGCACACAATATAGCACTGCCTGCCCTGCTCCGCTTCGCTTTTGATGAAGGTATACAGCCCGGCCCGTTTATCCTCCGGCACGATCCGGGTTTTCACCGGTGTGCGGCCGGGGGGCAGTTCATCCACAACGGATACATCCAGATCGCCGTAAAGCACCATGGCCAGGGTTCTGGGAATGGGGGTGGCGCTCATCACCAATTCGTTTGGCTGCTTTTCCGCCTTCTTGGCCAGGTTCCGCCGCTGACGCACCCCGAAACGGTGCTGCTCGTCGGTAATGACCAGCCCGATGTTTTTGTATTCCACACCCTCAGAAATCAGCGCATGGGTGCCGATCACCGCCTGCCATTCTCCGGAGGCAATCTTCTCCAACGCTTCCTTGCGTTCCCTGGTTTTCATACCCCCCAGCAGCAAGCCGCAGCGGATGCCAAGGGGCTCCAGCATTTTCTGTGCGCTTTCCAGGTGCTGACGGGCCAATATTTCCGTAGGCGCCATGAACACGCTCTGGTATCCCTGCTTCGCCGCCAGATACATGGCCCCAAAGGCCAGGGCCGTTTTGCCGCAGCCCACGTCCCCCTGCACCATCCGGCCCATGGCATAGGGGGCATTCATATCCTGTGCAATCTGCAAAAGCACCCTTTGCTGTGCCCCGGTGGGGCTGAAGGGCAGGCTGTTCCAGAACGCATCGCAGCCCTTTTCATCTGCCGGAATGCAAATGCCCTCTTTTCTTTCCCCGCGCAGGGAAGCAGCCGCCGCCTGATACAGAAGCACGCTTTCAAAGCTGATCCGCCGCAGGGCCAGGGCCAGGTTTTCCCTGCTGTCCGGGAAATGGGCCTGCCGCAGGGCAAAGTTCCTTTCGCACAGATGGTGCTGGATCCGCAGAATATCGGGTAAGGTTTCCGGGCAGCATTCCTCCAGGTATTCCATGGCCTGATGCATAAAATCACGCATGGTTTTGGGGGGAATGCCGGCAAGGGAGCGGTAAACGGGCAAAATGCCCCTTTCCTGCACGATGATCGGGCTCACCATCCGCCGTCTGCCCGCCTTGTCCCTGGTGATGCTGCCGTAGAGGGTAATTTCATCTTCTTCCCCAAACCGGTCCTTCAGCCAGGGCTGGTTGTACCACTGCACCGGCACGGAGCCTGTTTCATCGCACAAGGTGAGGGTGACGGAAGTCAGCCCCTTGAAGCGGCTCAGCCGGGGCGGTTTTTTGGCAAAGCCGGAAATGCAGATTTCCTTGCCCTCCTCCGCTTCACCGATGGAGATCACGTTCTGGGTGTCCTGATAGCGGACCGGCAGGGTAAAAAGCAGGTCGCTCAACGTGTGAACGCCTGCTTCCTGCAATTTCTGCAGCCGGACCTTGCCCAGCCCTTTCATTTCATCCAGTCTGATCATGTTTATTTTCTGCTGATCTCAATGATCACTTCATCATCCAGCGCCGCATCGCCAAACACATCCTGGCCGTTTTCGAACCGGCGGATAATGCGAATGGTATCATCGTCCGGGGTTTCCACGGTAAGGAAACCGGTGTGCAAAATGGCGCTGTCTCTGCGCTCAATGAGCATTTTGCTGATGATTTCCTTCAGTTCCTGATCGCCGCCCCCCCAGGGGTACGTGCCCCGACAATAGGGATCGGCAGAACCCTGCATGCCCACTTCATCCCCGTAATACAGGCAGGGAATGCCGGGCAGGGCGCACATCAGCTTCGTCATTTCAATGAACCGTTTCCGGCCCAAAGCGTATTCTTCTTCCGTCAGGCGGTATTCGCCCCGTTCCTGATAGGGCTTGTCTTCCCAGGTGCGTTCGCACAGCACATTGATGGCCCGGGGCCGGTCATGGCTGCCGCACAGGTTCATCAGGGAATAATAGAAGGGCGCAGGATAATTTTCCTGCTGGCTCATGATCAGCCTTTTCAAGCCTGCAGAGGTGGTTTTGCCGGTGAAGAAATCATTGGCCGCTTCCCGCAGGGGGTAGTTCATCACGCTGTCCAGGGTATCCCCCTGGCAATAGCAGCGCATTTCGCCGTAGGCTTCCTTGTGGCTGGCATCTTCCCACACTTCACCCAGCACCACCGCATCTTCGTCTTCCTTTTTCACCGCTTCACGCAGGGAACGCAAAAAGCGCATGGAAAGCTCGTCCGCCACGTCCAGCCGCCAGCCGCAGCTGCCTTCTCTGACCCAATGGCGAACCACACCGTTTTCGTTGAACATATAATCCCGGTAGCTTTCGCATTCCTTGTCCATGGCAGGCAGGGTGTGGAAGCCCCACCAGCATTCATATTCATCGGGATAGCGCTTGAACTGATACCAGGGATAATAGGGGCTCTGGGTGCTCTGACAGGCGCCCACCGTGGGGAAACGGCCGAAGCGGTTGAAATAGATGCTGTCTTCCCCGGTGTGGCTGAACACACCGTCCAGCATCACCCGGATGCCCAGATGCTTTGCCGTTTCGCAAAGAGAACGGAAATCCTCATCGGTGCCCAGGTGGGAATCGATGTGCATATAATCGGCGGTGTCATAGCGGTGGTTGGACCGGGCCATGAAAATGGGGTTCAGGTACAGCACCGTCACACCCATGTCCTTGAGGTACTGCAATTTGCTTTCAATGCCCTTCAGATCGCCGCCGAAGAAGTCCCGGGCACAGTTGTCATCCTTCCCTTCGGGGATCAGGATGGGGGTCTCGTTCCAGTTTTCGTGGTAATAGTTTTCGCTGCGGCGATGGTTGTTCTTCCCGCTTTTGCAAAAACGGTCCGGAAAAATCTGATACATCACCCCATGGCGCAGGTATTCGGGGGTTTTGTAATCCGCCGCATAGGTGGTGATCTGCCAGGCACGGGGCTTGTCGGAAATGAAGCCTTCGCCGCCCATACCGTCAGAAGGACAGCCGTAGGCAAACATCTGGCCCTGCTTGTTGCGGATGCGGAAATCATACCAGCACAGGATGGGAATATCCGGCATATCGATGGTCACCTGAAACCAGTTGCCTTCCGCACGG
The DNA here is from genome assembly GCA_017517465.1 of Clostridia bacterium. Taxonomy (GTDB): domain Bacteria; phylum Bacillota; class Clostridia; order Christensenellales; family Aristaeellaceae; genus RUG563. Next base: position 5,493 of record JAFWYZ010000109.1, read on the forward strand.
TCCATGGGAAACCATTTTTCACTGCCGTCATAAAAACGCAAAACCGCCGCTTCCGCTTCATCGTCACAGCGAATGCGCAGCGTCAGTTTGGCAAGACATTTCATAGCACCCAGGGGCAGCCTGCACCGGCTGTCCTGTGAATTGTGATACACGTTCATCAATGGAAATTTCCCCTTTATCACGAATGGGTTTCTGCCCGTTTATGATACCATATCGGCACAGGAAAAGCAATAAATAACATGACAAACCGCCCTCATGTGTGGTATAGTGAAAAAAAGGCCGTTTTTGAAAGGATGGTTTGCCATGCGCAGTTTTATTCAGACACAGGAAATGACGGACAATGTGTGGATGCTCACCGACCGGATGGGCATGCACATGACTTTATTGGTGGGCACCGAAAAGGCCCTGCTGGTGGACTGCGGCTATGGCTTTGACGATATTTTTGCCGCCGTGCGCAGCATCACTTCCCTGCCCGTGACCCTTCTTCTCTCCCACGGGCATCACGACCATGCCTGCGGTGCCTATCAGTTTGATGAAGCGCTGATGCACCGGGATGAAGAAGATGTATTTACCTTCTACGCAGGTCAGTGGCGCCAGCGGGTGTGGAACCAGGCCACCGCAAAGGGGCTGGACCTGTCCGACTGGACAGAAGAAGCCTTTACCGGCACCCCCTGCGGGAAAGCCGCTTTCATCGAGGAATGCGAAATGGACCTGGGGGGCATCACGGCTCAAATCCTCCATTGCCCCGGGCACACAAAAGGCAGCCTGTGCGTGTATGTGCCACAGCGCCGTCTTCTCCTTCCCGGGGATGACATGAACCCCACCACCTGGATCTTCTTCCCCGAATGCGAGGGCCTGGGGGTGCTGAAGCAATCGCTGGAAAAGCTGTCTGCCCTGCCCTTTGAACAGGTACTTTGCCCCCATCATGACCGGCTTTTGCCCCGCAGTGAATTTGATGCGTTCCTTGCCGGCATCACCCCGGAAAACGTAAAGGCCACCTCGGAAGCCGCATTCCACCTGTGGGAAGGGAAAAAGGTGTATGCCTGCCATCCCCGGCCCCAGTTCACCCTCTGCTACGATTTTGACAAGCTGCCGGAAGAATGGAAATAACTGTTTTTCCTGTCGAAAAATGACGAACGATTATTGCCTGTTCGACACCATTTGACAATCTCTGTCATTGCTTTTTTTCCTTCGCTCCTTTATGCTTGATGTGACAGAAAAATCTGTCATAATAATTAGGAAAAAGGAGATTTGCCAATGAAAAACGCAGTGATTTACCCACAGGAAATGCCCATGTTCATGCCCGATATGTACCGTGCCTATGATGCCGGGGATGCCAAAGCCCTGTTCTTCCTCAGCCATGAGGTGGATAAAATGCAGCTGACGCTTTTTGAAAAAGCCCGGCTTCTCCGCCACTCTGCTTCATAACATCGTTTCACCGGCACCGCACCCTGTATGATTTACAAAGTGCGGTGCTGTTTTTTTGTTTCTTTTTCGTTTTATCATCGGGCAGATTGTTTTTTGCTTTCATTTCGTGGTATAATTCATATTGGAGATGTGTGCACCACATCCGTGAAAGCATGAGGAAAGGAGGAATGCACCATGCCGGGAAGCCGCCGCTTGAAACCGTATCTGCTGCTTTTGCCCATGCTGGTTTTTGCCATCGGCTTTTGCTATTATCCGGCTGTCAAAACATTCCTCTACAGCCTTTGCAATGTAAACTTCAAAGGGGAGATCGTCGGCTTTGCCGGTCTTTCCAATTTCCGTTATCTTCTCTCCCGGCCGGATTTTTCAAAGGCCATCCAAAACACCCTGAAGCTGGCCCTGTTCAACACCCCCTTCACCATCCTCCTTACCCTGCTTTTTGCCCGCATCAGCACCGTAAAAAAGCCCTTCCGCAGTGTGTATGAGCTGTTCTTTTCCCTGCCCATGGCCGTTTCCATGAGCGCGGCGGCACTGATGTTCAAAATGCTGCTCAGCCCGGCCGCCAGCCCCATCAACGGCCTGCTGGGCCTGCAGATCGATTGGCTGGGCAACCGAAACACCGCCATCTGGGGCATTATGATGCTGACGGTGTGGATGGGCATCGGGCTGAATTATCTGCTGTTCCTGTCCGCTTTCCGCAATGTACCAAAGAGCATCATGGAAGCGGCACAGATGGACGGCGCAGGGGGGATCCGGCGCTTTTTCCATGTGGAATTGCCCATCATTTCCCCCACCCTCTTTTATGTATTGTGCACCAATCTGGTGCAGGCGGTCATGACCAGCGGGCCCATCATCATCCTCACGGACGGCGGCCCGGTGCGCTCCACCACCACCCTGATCTTCATGATGTATTCCTCCGGCTACGGCTCCTCCAATTACAGCATGGCCGCCTGCATCAGTTTGATCACTTTCCTGATGACCCTGCTCTTTACCGTAGGGGCCTTTGCCCTGGAAGGAAAGCGGGTGAACGAATGAGGAAAAAATACACGCTGCTGTTCAGCCTGCTGGCGCTGGTGCTTTCCCTGATGGTAATCTTTCCCCTCTTCGCCGGTGTGCTGGGGGCTTTCAAACAGGCGGACGAATTCCTGAAGCCCTCCCTTTTCCCCAAAAATCCCACGCTGGAAAACTTTTCGCAAGTGATGAGCATGCTGCCCGTCGGCCGGTTTTTTATGAACTCGGTGATCGTGGCGCTATTGGGGGCCGGGGCCCGGATGCTGATGGCCCTGCTTGCCGCCTATGCCTTTTCCTTTTTCGATTTCAAGGGAAAGAAAGTGCTCTTTTTCCTGCTGCTGGGCCCCATGATGCTGCCCGGAGATATTCTGGTGGTCACCAATTATCAGACGGTCTCCTCCCTGCAGCTGCTGGACACATACCTTGGCATGGCCATTACCTCCTTTGTGGGGGCCACCCAGATGTTCATGCTGCGCCAGCAATTCCTGCACACCCCAAAGGCACTGCGGGAAAGCTCGTTCCTGGATGGCTGCGGCGATTTCCGGTTTATGTTCAGCATTCTTTTTCCCCTGTCCAGGCCGGTGATGATCACGCTGTTTGTACAGTCCTTCATCAACATCTGGAATGTGTATCTGTGGCCGCTGCTGGTCACCAACCGTACCGACATGCGCACCATTCAGGTGGGCATCACCATGCTCACCACCCATGACGGCACCGCGTTCCACCTGGTGCTGGCCGGTGTTGCCCTTTCCCTGATTCCCGCCTTCATTCTTTTCTTCTGCCTGAGAAAGGCCATTGCCCGCTCCATGGAGGAAGGCGCCATGGTGGGCTGATATTCCATCTTACAGGAGGTTCCTTATGAAAAAACTGACTGCTGTTTTCCTGGCCCTTGCGATGCTGCTGCCCCTGGTGGGCTGCGCCGCCGATGATGTGGAAACCATCACCTTCTGGCACTGCATGAGCGAGCATGCCGGCGTCATGCTGGACGAACAGGTGAAGCTGTTCAACGACACCGTGGGCAAGGAAAAGGGCATCCTTGTGGAGGCGGTGTACCAGGGTGCCTACACCGATGCCACCACCAAAATGAACAACATGCTGGCCGGCAACCAGCAGAACCTGCTGCCCGACGTGATGCAGATGGATGCCACCGGCAAGGTGAATTATCTTTCCTCCGGCGCTGCCTATACCGTCACCCAGGCCCAGCAGGATGGGCTGGATGTGTCCTCTCTTTTGCCCGCTGCCCTTGGCAACTGGCAGCTGAACGGCGTGCAGCTGGGTGTGCCTTTTGCCACCAGCACCACCGTGATGTACTATAACAAAACCCTGCTGCAGGAAAAGGGCGCTGCCGTGCCCGAAACCTTTGCCGATATTGCTGCCCTGGCCCCGCTGTTCAAGGATGATCCTGTATCCGTCTATGCGGACCTGCCCAATTCCCCTTCCCTTTGTAACTGGATGGGCCAGCTGGGCAGCCTGCTGGTGGATCACGAAAACGGCAATTCCGGCTCCGCCGCTGCCCTTGCCTGCGTGGAAAACGGTGCCCTGCTCACCTTCCTCACCGAATGGAAAAACCTGTATGCATCCGGTGCGCTGGAAAATGCCACGGGCTCTCTGGAACGCTTTGCCGCCGGTCAGATCGTGTTTATCTGCGCCTCTTCTTCCAAGGCTGCAGGCCTGCGCAGCACCATCGGCGATTCTTTCGAAATGGGCATTGCCCAGTTCCCCCGGGTGAACGAGGAGGCCATGAAGGGCTCCACCGCCTCCGGCAGCTGCCTGGTGATGTTCGATAAGGGCGATGATGCCAAAAAGGCTGCTGCCCGCACCTTCGTTTCTTTCCTCACCTCTGCTCAGGTGCAGGCCAATGTGGCCGTTGCCACCGGCTATATCCCCGCCAATTCCGCTTCGGCAGAAGATGCTGCCTATCAGGCTCTTTTGCAGGAATTCCCAGATTACAGCGTGTCCCTCACCCAGCTGATGGAAACCCCTGCCTCCATGCGCAGCGTGACCGTAGGCCCGGCCAAGGATTTCTACTACGCGATCCAGAACCATGTGTCCGATATGCTCACCTATGATCTGTCCCCCGAAGAAACGCTGACCATGATGGCCGATGAAATGAACGGCCTTTTGTACCAGTACAACCTGGCCAATCCCTGAACCATGATGAACGAACAGATCAGCCGCATTCAGCGGATGGAACGCCTGATGGACGAAGCACGGACTCTGCTGGAAAAAGAATCCCTGACGGAGCAGGAGATGCAAGCCCTTCATGCACTGATGAAAACACTGGATGAATACTATTCCTCCCCCCTGTGGCGCAAGGACTATGAAGACGATGAAAATGGCCTGCTGCCCAGAGACCTCAAGCGCGGGATCCTTTCCGAAGACGGGCTGTGGAACCTGCTGACGGATTACACCTGGCTGACCCAGGAATAACGAACCCCAAAGGCTGCCGCAAATAAAACGGCAGCCTTTTCTTTTCTTGACATCCGCCCCATTCTTCGTCTATAATGGTTTTATTGATACCAAAGAAGGAGCAAGAACCATCATGGACGCTGACGGCGGATGCCCGCAACCGTGTAGCCCGGCACTACCCCGATCGTTTCATCGCTATTTTGGCACAACCTATGCTGTCTTTTCATCATAGGCTGTGTTTTTTGTTGTCTGAAAAACATTAAAGAGAGGATCAACATGGACACTTCCATCTGGCTGCTATTGCTTTTGCAATTTGTTCTCATATTCCTGAATGCCCTTTTTTCCTGTGCGGAGACGGCCGTGCCTTTGATCGGCGAAGCCCGGCTGGAGCGTCTGGCCGAACAAGGGGACAAGCGTGCCCGGCGGCTGTGCAGGCTTATCCGGGAGCCCGGCAGATTCCTGGACACCGTTCAGGCAACCCTCACCCTGTCCGTTTTTTTTGCCAGTGCTTTTGCTGCCGTTCATTTTTCCGCACCGCTGGCAACATGGCTTTTGTCCCTGGGCCTTCCCCTTGCTAGGGCCGCCGCGGAAACCCTTGCCACCGTTCTTATCACCCTGCTTCTCTCCTTTTTTACCCTGGTCATTGGTGTATTGGTGCCCAAGCGGCTGGCCATGCACAAGCCGGAGAAAACCGCCCTTGCCATCTCCGGGCCGGTAAGCGCCGTTTCAGCCCTGCTCCGGCCGCTGGTGTGGCTGTGTTCCCACACTGCCAACCTGATTCTTCGCCTGATGGGCATCGATCCCAACCATGTGGAGGAGCAGGTAAGCGAAGAAGAGATCCGCATGATGGTGGATGCCGGCAGCGAAAAAGGTGCCATTGACGAGCAGGAAAAAGCGTTCATCGAAAATGTATTTGAGTTTGACGACCTGACCGCCGGTGAAATTGCCACCCACCGCACCGACGTCACCATCCTCTGGCAGGATGACAGCATGGAAGACTGGGCACAGACCATCCATTCCAGCCGCCATACCCGCTATCCTGTCTGCGGCGAATCGGCAGACCATGTGATCGGCACCCTCAATGCCAAGGACTATTTCCGGCTGGAGGATAAAACACGGGAATCCGTCATGGCACTGATCCTCTCCCCCTATTTTGTGCCCCGGTCCATCAAGGCAGACGTGCTGTTCCGCAACATGAAAAAAGAGCGGCACGGCATGGCTGTTGTGCTGGATGAATACGGCGGCATGGACGGCATCGTTACCATCAATGACCTGATCGAACAATTGGTGGGCGACCTGGGAGAAGAAACCGCCGAAGCGGAAGCCAGGGAACCCCATATCGAACAGCAATCGGAAAACACCTGGGTGCTGATCGGCAATGTGGCGCTGGCGGATATTGAACAGGCCCTGGACGTGGACATCGGCCAGGAGGAAGTAGATACCTTCACCGGCCTTGTGTTCAAGGAAATGGGCATGGTGCCCCCGGATGGGGAGCATCAGATCAATATGGAGCTGAAGGGCCTGAAAGTGCACATCACCGCCATTGAAGATCACCAGATCATCCATGCCACCGTCACCAAGCCCCTTACGGAAGAAACAGAAAAGGAGTGAACCCCATGCGGCTGATTTACGTTCGCCACGGCCACCCCAATTATGAAAAGGACTGTCTGACCGAACTGGGCCACAAGCATGCCGCTGCCGCTGCCCAGCGCCTGAAAAACGAAGGCATCCAGAAAATTTTCTCCTCCTCCTGCGGCCGTGCCTATGAAACCGCCGGCTATACCGCAAGAGTTCTGGGGCTGGATGTGCAAGCCTACGACTATATGCGGGAAATAGGCTGGGGCACCCTGGAGGGGGAAGCGCTTTACCATGACGGCCACCCCTGGGACAATGCAGACAAAATGGTGCTGGAAAACATTCCCCTTTGCGATGACAGGCTGTTTGAAAAAGAGCCCTTCTGCCGCAACGATGTGAAAAACTATGTGGCCCTGATGGCCCGGGAATCGGATCAATGGCTGGAAAGCCTGGGATACCGGCGGGAGGGGAACTATTACCGCTGCATCGGCCAGCCCTATGATACCGTGGCTGCCTTTGGCCACGGCGGTGCCTCTGCAGCGCTGTTCAGCCGGCTGTTCAACCTTCCCTTCCTGTTTCTGTGCCACAGCATGGGGCTGGATTATACCGGCATTGTGGTGATCGATTTCCCCCATAAGCCGGGAGAGCTGGTTTCCCCCCGGTTTGAAGTATTCAACGATGCCAGACACATTCAGCATCTGAAAATTCAAAACGTGTTCAACCGCTGAATGCCGGATAGAATAAGGTTTTCCCGCCTAAACACCGGGAAAACCTTTTTTGCACTTTTACATTCGTATTTGATAATTAGTAATATTTGACAGAAGCAAGAAATTTTTGTAAAATATGGATGATACAAATGATTCTGGAGAGTGAAAAAATCGTGCATTTTGTACTGATTGACGATATCGCCGGTCATAACGACCTGTTGGCCGAGCAATTAAGAGAAGCATGTGCATCCATTCACATCCCCTGCGATATTGCGCTCATCACCAATGATCCTGCTCAGGTGGAAAGCTATGCAAAAACCTGCACCCAGCCCACCGTCTATTTCATGGACATTCAGCTGGAAGAAAACACGCTGACCCTTCCCCTGGCCCAGACGATCATCAAAAATAACTGCGAAAGCTATATCATTTATGTTTCCGCCCATGCCCATTATGCGCTGGATTGTCTGCACACCCATGCCTTCGATTTTTTGCTGAAGCCGTGGACCAAAAAGCAGCTGATCGCCTGTCTGGAAGCCGTGTGGCAGTCCCATGCCCGTCACCAGCTGACCCTTCCTTTGCAGGTGCATCTGGGTACGCATACCGTGATGACCAGCCTGAACGATATTCTCTATTTTTCCCGGGATAAAATGAACCTTTGCATGTATCTCGAAAACGGCTCCACCCTCACCTGGCGGGAAAGCTTTGATCATCTGCTGGCCCGGCTGCAGGGCGGTTTCTTCTGCCTGTGCCACCGCAGTTACCTGATCAACCTGCAGAAGGTGCGCAAAATCGATTGGGAAGAACGTACCATCACCTTGTCAAACGGCCTTGTGCTTCCCTTCTCACGGCGGCGCGAACAGGCACTGAGGAACTTGCTGAAGAATATGGAGGGTATCTGATGGATACTTCCGGAACCCTCCTGATTTACCGCCTGCTGTCCATCCTGATCATCTGCCTGATGACATCCCTGTCCTGCCATGTGGTCTCTCTGGAAAAATTCAGCCGGCGAACGTTTGCCAAAGTGCTGCTGGTAATGGGTGTCACGCTGGCCGTCAATGTGAATTTCCTGTCCCAGGATTCCCCGTATAAATTTCTGCTGGCTTCCGTCAGCGTCTTTCTTTCATATCTGTGGGCATACCGCTTCACCGGCCGCAAGCTGGTGCTGCGTTCTTTTGTGCTGCTTTCTGTGCAATTCGGTGCCGATATTCTTTCCGGTCTTTTGATTCTCCAGCTTTTTGACCCCCGAACCATCGAGGGCATGCGGTATATGACCATTCCGGAAACCCTCCTTTTGCAGTGCATATCCGGCCTTGGCATGGTGCTGCTGGCCATGGCCTACCGGCTGTTCATGCGCTATGCACACCGCATTTCCCCTGCGGTGGGGTATCTGGTGCGGCCCCTGTCCTTGCTTTTGATCATCATCTTCATTTTTTATTTTACCCTCCGGTCCGCACCTGATGGGGACGAGGCAACACGCTTTTTTTCCATGCTGCCCTCATTCGTCCTGATGATGCTGCTATTGCTGATTGGTATCACCTACATCGTGCAGGATATCCGCTTTTACCAGCAGGCCCAGGAAAACAAACGTCTGCAGCAGGAA
>JAFWYZ010000110.1 GCA_017517465.1 Clostridia bacterium
CGTTGTTCCTCATGCAACATGCGGAAAGACGAATGGAAAAGCAGACTTCTGCATCGCAGAACGGGTCCAGGGGCAATGTCCCTGGTGTGAATGAAATTGTGGATAAGTGATGGATAAAGTGGATACAGGCTGCATAAAGAAAGGTATTACAGTGGTCTGGAAATCAACAGGAGGTGGAAAGGGGAAATGTGGAAAGTGTGGAAAACAATTTTTGGAGGAAGAAGAGCGCAAGATATGCGGATTTCTGCTTGCAATTTTGAGCTATTTGTGAGAAAATAGTATTGTATTGGTATGCGTTTTCGGGCATGGAAAAAGGGAGGGGGACCGGAGCGGGACAAATAGCGGCAAAAAATGCAGTTATCCCCGGTTTATCCTGTTTATTCCCCGGCAATACCCACAGTGGAAAGCCTTATGCCGCCTGAGCAAAACCGGCTTTTCCACAGTTTCCACAGCCCTACTACTACTACTAAATATATATACTACTACTACAGCAAGGAAGCGGCGCTGCCGCCTTGCCGTCCGTGAAAGGAAGGAACGCTATGCATTTTCGTGTACAGACGGATGAAATCAATTACGGCCTTGGGATGGTCACCCGTGCCATTGCTGCCCGGCCTGCCAAGCAGGTATACGACGGGGTATTGATCGAAACGGATGAAAATGCCCTGCTGCTCACCTGCACTGACGGTGAGATCACCATCAAGGCGCGGGTGAATGCCATGGTGGAAGAGGAAGGGTGTGCGCTGCTTCCGGCCAAGCTGTTTGCCGAAATGATGCGTAAGCAGCCCGTAGGCGAAGTGGACATCAAGGTGGGCGACACCATGCGTGCTGCCATCCGCAGCCGGGGCACCAATAGCTCCATGGCCTGCATGCCTGCGGAAGATTATCCTGAAATCCGGGACGTGAACGGCGATTATCACCTGCAGCTGCCCTGCAACCGGTTCCGGGATGCCATCAGCCGGGTACAGTTTGCGGTGTCCAATGATGAAAGCCGCAAGATCCTCACCGGTATTCTGATGGAAGCGCATCGCGAAGAAACGCTGCTGGTGGGCCTGGATGGGTTCCGTCTGGCGCTGCAGCGGATCGAAGCTGAAAATGATCTGGGCACCAAGACTCAGCTGAACACCGTGGTCCCCGGACGTACGCTGAACGAAGTGAGCAAAATGCTGCCCGACAGCGATGATATGGTGGAAATTATCTTCAATAATGCCCATATCATGTTCACCTTCGGCACTGTGAAGGTGTACGGCACCCTGCTGACCGGTGAATTTATTGATTATCAGAAGATCCTGCCCGCCAGCTGGGCTACGGAAGTGATGGTGGGCCGCAGTGTGTTCGCCGAGGCTATTGATCGCTGCAGCCTGATGGCCCGCGAAGGCAAGAACAACCTGATCTATCTCCATCTCCAGCCCTCCGGCGTCATGGAAATGACCGCCAACGCGGAACGCGGTGACGTGCACGAGGAACTGGATATCGGGTTCGAGGGCAATGAACTGTCCATTGCATTTAATTCCCGTTACCTGACGGATATCATCCACAACGTCAGCGACGAAAACCTGAAAATGTGCTTCAACAGCAACGTCTCCCCATGCATGATCCTGCCCGTGGAAGGCAATGCGTTCACTTTCCTGGTGCTGCCTGTGCGCATTTTCGCTAAATAACCTCCTTGCTTCTTCATTGGTGTCGGCTGCGGCTGACACCTTTTTTGTAAGTGAGACGAAGCAGGGGCTTGTGCAGTCACCCGTACTCACGAAAACGAGGCAGGGGCCTGTGCGGCCCCCGTACCCCCGGCACCAGGGGCATTGCCCCTGGACCCGTTCTGCGATTGAGAAAACTGATTGTACAAACTGTTTTCCGCATGTTGCTTGAGGGAAACGGAATGAGTGCCCACGGGCGCAATGAAAATGTAGAAAAAAGCCGGTCAGGAAAGTGAACTTTCCTGCCGGTTTTTTCTCATTTTCCCCGGATGCACAGCATCCGGCCGGCGGTGTTTCACACCGCCCAGCCCGTGGGCGGGCGCCAGTGGCGCATCCAGCTCGCAAAAATTCAATCTTCCTCTGCAAATGAACGTGTGCGCGTTTCTCTGTTTCACCGGGACATTGTTCGTGTGTTGAAAATTGTCATTTCCGGAGGAAGGGTCCAGGGATGATATCCCTGGTCCGGTACCGGGTCAAGGGGCGATGCCCCTTGTGGGGGTGGAGGGGGCAAAGCCCCTCCATGGTCTCCCCACGTTTCACCGGGAAACTGTTTGTTTGATATAAACTGTTACTTCCGGAGAAAGGGTGCAGGGACAATGTCCCTGCTGGGGGTGGAGGGGGCAAAGCCCCTCCATGGTCTCCCCACGTTTCACCGGGAAATTGTTTGTGTGAAACAGATTGCTATTTCCGGAAAAAGGGTCAAGGGGCGATGCCCCTTGTGGAATTTATTTTGTTCTTTTCTTTTCAAGTGCCGGTTTTTGAGGTATAATTAAGGTAGGAAAAATATGGACACAGGGAGGGGAAAGGCATGAGCTTTGCGCATCTGCATTTGCATACGGAATACAGCCTGCTGGACGGTGCGTGCCGCATCCGGCATTTGGCGAAGCGGTTAAAGGACATGCAGATGACCGCCTGTGCCATCACCGACCATGGAGTGCTGTACGGCGCCATTGATTTTTATACTGCGTGCAAGGAGCAGGGCATTCATCCGGTGATCGGGTGCGAGGTATACGTATGCCCGGACATGAGTGACAAGCGCACCCTGTCCAAGGAATACAGCCATCTGATTTTGCTGTGCGAGAATCAGACGGGCTATCAGAACCTGATGAAGCTGGTGAGTGCCGGGTTCACGGACGGGTTTTATTATAAGCCCAGGATCGATTATGCACTGCTGGAAAAGCACCACGAAGGCCTGATCGCCATGAGCGCCTGTCTGAGCGGGGACCTGCCCAAGCTTTTATTGGATGAGCGGTATGAGGATGCGGAAAACTATGTGCGGAACATGGTGCGCATCATGGGCGAAAACAATTTCTTTATTGAGATCATGGACCATGGGATCTATGAAGAAAAGCTGGTGCTGCCAAGACTGGTGGACATGAGTAAAAAAACCGGGGTACCCCTGGTGGCCACCAACGACTGCCATTATGAAACCCGGAACGACGCTGATGCCCAGGAAGTGCTCATGTGCATCCAAACCGGCAAAACCCTGGATGAAGAAAACCGCATGCGCATGACCACCAGGGAACTGTACGTCAAAAGCGAAGAAGAAATGCTGGCCCTTTTCCCGGATTATGAGGATGCGGTGCATCGCACTCAGGAGATTGCGGAGCGGTGCCGGGTGGAGTTTGATTTTTCCAGGGTGCATCTGCCCCGGTATCAGGTACCGGATGGGGAAACCAGTGAAAGCATGCTGCGGAAACTGTGCCTTGCCGGGCTGCATGAACGCTATGGAAAAAATGACAGCGAGGCCATGAACCGGCTGGAGTACGAGCTTTCTGTCATTGAAAAGATGGGGTATGTGGATTACTTCCTCATCGTGTGGGATTTTATCAAGTATGCCAAGGATCACGGCATCATGGTGGGGCCCGGGCGCGGCAGCGGTGCCGGCAGCATTGTGGCCTATTGCTTGAACATCACCATGCTGGATCCCCTGAAATATAATCTTCTGTTCGAACGCTTCCTGAACCCGGAACGTGTTTCCATGCCCGATATTGACGTGGACTTCTGCTATGAAAGGCGGCAGGAAGTGATCGACTATGTGGCCCGGAAATACGGCGCCGATCATGTGTGCCAGATCATCACCTTTGGCACCATGGCGGCAAGAGGTGTGCTGCGGGATGTGGGCAGGGTATTGGGCTATCCCTATGCCCAGGTGGACCAGGTGGTGCGGGAAGTGCCCATTGCGCTGGACATGACGCTGGAAAAGGCGCTGCAACAGAGCAAGGTGCTGGCGGAAATGTATGCGGAGGATGCGGCGGTGAAGCGGCTGATCGATACCGCCATGACGCTGGAAGGCATGCCCCGCCATGCATCCACCCATGCTGCCGGTGTGCTCATCACCCGGGACCCGGCCACCACCTATGTGCCCCTGCAGTGCAACGATAACGTGATCACCACCCAGTACCCCATGGGGGTCATTGAAAAGCTGGGGCTTCTCAAAATGGACTTCCTGGGGCTGCGCACCCTGACGGTGATCCGGGATACAGTGGATCAATTAAAGGAACAGGGCATTGATGTGGATCCGGAAAAGATCCCCATGGATGACGAAAAAGTGTTTGATATGATCTGCGCCGGGGATACGGACGGTGTGTTCCAGCTGGAAAGCGGCGGTATGCGGAATTTCCTTGTGAATATGCGCCCCCGCACCTTTGAAGATATCATTGCCGGCATCTCCCTGTACCGGCCCGGGCCTATGGATTCCATTCCCCGGTACATCCGCGGCAAGCAGCATCCGGAAACGGTGAAATACCTCTCTCCCCTGCTGGCCCCCATTCTGGATGTGACCTACGGCTGCATGGTGTATCAGGAGCAGGTGATGCAGATCGTGCGTGACCTGGCCGGCTATTCCTACGGCAGAAGCGACCTGGTGCGCCGGGCCATGGCAAAAAAGAAAAAAGACGTAATGACCAGGGAACGTGCGCTGTTTGTGCACGGTTCCGAAAAAGAGGGCATTCCCGGGGCAGTGTCCAGGGGGGTGCCGGCGGAAGTGGCGGAGCAGATTTTCGATGAAATGAGTTCCTTCGCCTCCTATGCCTTCAATAAACCCCACGCTGCCTGCTATGCGGTGGTGGCCCTTCGCACCGGGTATCTGAAATGCCATTACCCGGCGGAATTCATGGCTGCGCTGATGAACAGCGTCAGCGGAAATACCGCGAAAATTGCCGGGTATATTTACTACTGCCGGCAGAAGGGCATTCCCATCCTGCCGCCGGATATCAACCGCTCCATGGGCAAGTTTACCGTGGCCATGGAAAAAGGCCGCAAGGGCATCCTCTTTGGCATGGGCAGCATCAAGAACGTGGGCGAAAAGGCCATTGACAGCATCATCCGCGAAAGA
>JAFWYZ010000111.1 GCA_017517465.1 Clostridia bacterium
AAAGGCAGAATTTTTTCCTTCAAGTGGTCAGCCATCTGTTTTGCAAACATGTTACTCCTCCCCTTTCATGTCTACTATTATAATCCGTTTAACCTGATAAATCAACCCTATTTTGCCTTGATTTACAAAGGTTTTGAGTATTTACATACAATTGGTTTCATGTAAATTTTCTTTTATATTTAATATTGATTTAATCTGTTCTTTGGACAAAAAAAGATGCCTGGCCGAAACCAGACATCTTTCTTTTTTATTGCATTACTTGCTGTACTTTTCCCGCTTTACATAGTGGGTGTGCAGCAGTTCATGAGCCTTGTGGCTGTTGGGAGCGCCCAGGTAATCAGCATACAGCTTCTTTACCTGTTCGTTTTCGTGGCTCTTACGCTTAGCCTTGCCGGCATCTTCGCCGTAGAGAGCCTTGGCGCGTTCCACCTTGGGATCGCAGGTCAGCTTGGTCTGGGCAGACACGATGGGCTGACCGCCGCCGGTCACGCAGCCGCCGGGGCAGCCCATGACTTCGATGAAGGTGTAGTTCTTTTCGCCGGCCTTGATCATATCCAGCAGCTTGGAAGCGTTGCCGGTGCCATGAGCCACAGCCACGCTCACATCCAGGTCGCCCACCTTCACGGTGGCTTCCTTGATGCCTTCGGTGCCGCGGACGGCTTCAAAGTCAACGTTGTCCAGTTCATCGCCGGTGATCAGGTTGTAAGCGGTACGCAGAGCGGCTTCCATAACACCGCCGGTGGCGCCGAAGATGACGCCGGCACCGGTGGATTCACCCAGCAGATCGTCGAAATCTTCGTCAGGCAGCATGTTGAAGTCGATACCGGCTTCCTTGATCATGTGAGCCAGTTCGCGGGTGGTGATCACTTCGTCCACATCCGGATAACCGTTAGCAGCCAGTTCTTCACGGCCAGCTTCGAACTTCTTGGCGGTGCAGGGCATCACGGACACAACCTTGATGTCCTTGGGATCAATGCCAGCCTTTTCGGCATAGTAGCTCTTGGTCACGGCACCCAGCATTTCGTGGGGGCTCTTGCAGCTGGACAGGTTGGGAATGAATTCGGGATAGTAGGTTTCGCAGAACTTGATCCAGCCGGGAGAGCAGCTGGTGATCATGGGCAGCACGCCGCCTTCGGTAACGCGCTTCACCAGTTCGGTGCCTTCTTCCATGATGGTCAGGTCAGCAGCGAAATCGGTGTCAAACACCTTGTCAAAGCCCATGCGGCGCAGAGCAGCCACCATCTTGCCGGTGACGGAAGTGCCCATGGGATAGCCGAATTCTTCGCCCAGAGCAGCGCGCACGGCGGGAGCGGGCTGCACAACCACATGCTTGGTTTCGTCGTTGATCAGGTCCCACACCTTCTTGGTGCTGTCCTTTTCATACAGAGCGCCAACGGGGCAAGCGGTGATGCACTGGCCGCAGTTGATGCAAGCCATGTCATTGAGCTTCAGATTCCAGGGAGATTCGATGGAGGTGACGAAGCCGCGGTTCACAGCGCCGATCACGCCAACGTTCTGCACCTTGTCGCAGGTGGCAACGCAACGACGGCACAGGATGCACTTGTTGTTGTCACGCACGATGGAGGGAGAAGCATCGTCGATTTCATACTGGTTCTGAGTGCCGGCAAAAGCATCGCCGTTTTCCACGCCCAGGTCGCGGCACAGCTGCTGCAGTTCGCAGTTGGTGGAGCGGGGGCAGGTCAGGCACTTCTTGTCATGGTTGGAAAGAACCAGTTCAAGCAGGGTCTTGCGGTAGGCGCGGATTTCGGGGGTGTTGGTCTTCACGTTCATGCCGTCGGTAGCGGGCAGAACGCAAGCAGCCTGCAGGCCGCGGCCGCCGGCATTGACCACGCACATACGGCAGGCGCCGATGGCGTTAACGTCCTTCAAATAGCACAGCGTGGGGATGTTGATACCAGCCTTTTTGGCAGCCTCCAGAACGGTCGTGCCGGCGGGCACCTCAACCTTTACGCCGTCAATCGTAAGGGTAATGAAGTTTTCCATTTCATTTTCCTCCTTGCACGTATCAGATCTTCACGATGGCGCCAAAGCGGCACTTTTCGATGCAGGCACCGCACTTGAGGCACTTGGCCGTATCGATGTGGTGCATTTCCTTCACGCTGCCGGTGATCGCGCCGGCGGGGCAGATCTTGGAGCACAGGGTGCAGCCGCGGCACTTGTCGGTGATCACATACTGCAGCAGCTTCTGGCAGTGATGTGCGGGGCACTTCTTTTCCTTGATGTGGGCTTCGTATTCATGACGGAAGAACTTCAAGGTAGACAGCACGGGGTTGGGAGCAGTCTGGCCCAGGCCGCACAGAGCGGTAGCCTTGATGGTGTTGGCCAGGTTTTCCAGCTTTTCGATATCGCCTTCTTCACCCTTGCCTTCCACAATGCGTTCCAGGATTTCCAGCATACGGCGGGTACCGATGCGGCAGGGAGCGCACTTACCGCAGCTTTCGTCCACGGTGAAGTCCAGGAAGAAACGGGCGATGTCAACCATGCAGTTGTCTTCGTCCATGACGATCATACCACCGGAGCCCATCATGGAGCCGGCAGCGATCAGGTTGTCATAGTCAACGGGGGTGTCCAGCAGTTCAGCAGGCAGACAGCCGCCGGAGGGGCCGCCGGTCTGCACAGCCTTGAAGGCCTTGCCGTTGGGGATGCCGCCGCCGATATCATAGATGATGGTGCGAAGCGGAGTGCCCATGGGCACTTCCACAAGACCGGTGTTGTTGATCTTGCCGCCCAGAGCGAACACCTTGGTGCCCTTGCTCTTTTCGGTACCCATTTCGCAGAACCAGTCAGCACCCTTGAGGATGATCTGGGGCACGTTGGCATAGGTTTCCACGTTGTTGAGCATGGTGGGCTTTGCGAACAGACCCTTCACAGCGGGGAAAGGAGGACGGGGGGTGGGTTCGCCGCGCTTGCCTTCGATGGAGCGCATCAGGGCAGTTTCTTCGCCGCACACGAAAGCGCCGGCGCCCAGACGGATCTTCAGATCGAAGGAGAAATCGGTGCCGAAGATGTTCTTACCAAGCAATCCGTATTCATGAGCCTGGTTGATGGCAATTTCCAGACGCTTCACAGCGATGGGATATTCGGCGCGGACGTACACATAGCCTTCGGAAGCACCAATGGCATAGCCGGCGATGGCCATAGCTTCAATCACGGCATGGGGATCGCCTTCCAGGATGGAGCGGTCCATGAAAGCGCCGGGGTCGCCTTCGTCAGCGTTGCAGGCCACGTACTTCTGATCAGCCTGAGAATTGTAGGTGAACTTCCACTTCAGGCCGGTGGGGAAACCGCCGCCGCCACGGCCGCGCAGGCCGGACTTGAGGATTTCGTCGATGACTTCTTCACGAGTCATCTTGGTCAGGGCCTTTTCCAGAGCCATGTAGCCGTCAAAAGCGATGTATTCGTCGATGTTTTCGGGGTCGATCACACCGCAGTTGCGCAGGGCAACACGCTTCTGATGCTTGTAGAAGTTGATGTCATTGAGGCTCTTGTTGGCATTCTGTTCGTGGGAAGCATGATCGGTGTACACCAGGTGCTGCACCTTGCGGCCCTTGAGCAGATGTTCGGACACGATTTCATCCACGTCTTCCACACGGACACGGGAGTAGAAAGTGCCTTCGGGATACACGATAACCACGGGGCCGGCTTCGCACAGACCGAAGCAACCGGTGCGGATGACCTTGACTTCCTTTTCCAGGCCAGCTTCGGCGATCTTCTGTTCGAAGCGTTCAATCAGCTGCGCAGAGCCGGAAGACGTACAGCCGGTACCGCCGCAGCAAAGCACATGAGCGCGATAGATTTCCATGAGCAATTCCTCCTATAGCGGTCGCTTAATTATTTTTCAGCAGCACCGATGGTGTATTCTTCCACAGGACGGCCGTTGACGATATGTTCGGCCACAATGCGGCTCACCATTTCGGGCTTCACATGCACATAGGTCACCTTTTCCTGGCCGGGCAGATAAACGTCCACCATGGGCTCCAGACGGCACATACCGATGCAGCCGGTCTGGGAAACGGTCACATTGCCAAGGCCGCGCTTTTCAGTTTCTTCCATGAAGGAAAGCATCACGGGGCGGGCGCCGGCAGCAATGCCGCAGGTAGCCATGCCAACAACGATGCGCACGGTTTCATTTTCGTCTTCCTTGCGCAGGTTGATGCGGTTCAGGGTCTTTTCGCGAATGGCCTGCAGTTCAGCCAAAGACTTCATAAAACGACACCTCCAAATATCGGTTCAATTTCTTCTCGGATGGAAGCATCCATCCAGGATACGATTTCGGGTTCATTGAGCGGAACCCCATCCAGCACTTCCCTCACCTGACGGGTGTCAAACACGGTTTCGCCTTTTACTGTTTTGCAGTAAAGCAGAAATTCAGGCTTTTCGGGATTTGCAGATACCAGGGTGACCACCGTTCCAGCAATATCGCCAAGCGGCAGACAGTCAATGGATGCGGTGTTCAGCGTGGCAGTCAACACCGTTCCTTTCCCCACTTCGCTTTCGATCCTCAGGTCTCCTCCTGCCAGACGGCAGTTTTCTGCCATCATGGGTATGCCAAGCCCCACTTTTCTTGTGGTTCTTGTGGTGGAAAACGGACTCATGACCCGTTTGAGCAGTGCTTCATCCATGCCGCAGCCGTCATCTTCAATTATAATGGAAAGAATGCCATTTTCATCGCAGATGATCTTCAGCTGCACCAGCGTGGCCTCTGCACGGATGCTGTTCTGTGCAAGATCGAGGATGTGAAGAGAAAGATCGCGCATAACTTAGCCCAATTCCCGGTACTTGGCAATGATGCCGGGGATGTCGTCGGGCGTGAGACGGCCGTAAACTTCTTCGTTCACAGTCATAACAGGGGCCAGACCGCAAGCACCCAGACAACGGGTAGCATTCAGGGTGAACAGACCATCGGCAGAGGTCTTGCCCACAGGCACATTCAATTCTTCACTCAGCTTGTCCAGCACCTTCTGGCTGCCCTTAACGTAGCAGGCGGTACCCATGCAAACGCTGATAATGTACTTACCGGCAGGTTCCAGGGTGAACTGGGCGTAGAAGGTAGCAACACCGTATACTTCGCTCAGCGTAACACCCAGACCTTCAGCAATGATCTTCTGAACGTCCATGGGAACGCAACCGAAGATACCCTGTGCCTTCTGCAGCACGGGCATCAGTGCACCGGGCTGATCCTTCAGCTCTTCAATGACCTGCTGAAGCTGACCATACTTTTCTTTCATGTCCGGCATGATGGTATAAACCCTCCTTTATTTCATTGCCTTTTACAGGCATTTGGTTTACCATCCATTATAATAACATACTTTTCATAGAATTGCACGATATTTTTTCAAATTTTTCGGGTTTTTTCAGCAATATTTTGTATACAAAGTCCATCTCCATACTTATTCTTGTATTTTTGTTTTTTCTCTTGCGCTTTTCACTCTTTTGCTGTATTGTTATTTTGTTATGCATAAATGAACAGAACAAAGAGGTAAAACACCATGGCAAGCAGAAAACAACAGGATTTTACTGTCGGCCCCATCGGTAAAGGAATGATCACCTTTGCCCTTCCCTTCCTGCTCTCCAATATCCTGCAGGCGCTTTACGGTGCCGTGGATATGTGGGTAGTCGGCAATTTCTCCTCAAATATTGCAGAAATACGCGATTCCATCGTAGCCGGTGTCAATATCGGCAGCCAGATCACACACCTTGTTGCCATGGCCGTCAGCGGCCTGACCGTTTCCGGCACTGTGCTGGTGGGCCAGTATATCGGTGCACGCAAGAACAAGGACGCTTCCCAGACCGTGGGCACCATGTTTTCCATGCTGGCTATTGCAGCTGTTTTTCTGACGGTTGTGATGATCGTTTTCTCCGAACCCTTGCTGCATTTGCTCAATACACCGGAAAACGCCATGGCGCATGCCAAGGAATATCTGATCATCTGCCTTTCCGGCACCATTTTCATCTTCGGCTATAATGCCATCAGCTCCATTCAGCGCGGTATGGGCGATTCTGTACGTCCCCTGTATTTTGTGGGCATTGCCTGTGCCATCAATGTGGTGCTGGACCTTTGGTTTGTAAAAGTCCTGGGCTGGGGTGCCGCCGGTGCTGCATGGGCCACCGTCATTGCACAGGCAATTAGCTTCATCATTGCCGCTATTTACCTTTCCCGTTCCCGTTTCATCTTCGATTTCAGACCTTCTTCCTTTAAAATCAGCAAGGAAAAAATGAAGATGATGATCAATATCGGTATCCCATCCTCGGTACAGAGCATCATTGTCAACATTTCCTTCCTCTTCCTGACGGCTGTCGTCAACGAAATCGGCGGCGAAGCGGCAGCGGCCGGTGTGGGCATTGTTGGCAAGTTCAATTCCTTTGCCATTTTGCCTGCCGTTGCCATGAGCAGCTCCGTCAGCGCCTTTGCCGCACAAAACATCGGTGCCGGGTTGTATGACAGAGCCAAAAAATGTGTTGCCACCGGCATTGCCATTGCCCTATCACTGAGCACTGCCATTCTGATTTTCGTGCAGATCTTCCCCGAATCTGTTCTTACTTTCTTTGGTGTCGGCCCCGATGCGGTAAAGAGCGGAGTGGAATACATGCGCACTTTCTCCGTTGAATATCTGTTCATTCCCATTCTTTTCTGCTTCAACGGCCTGATCATGGGCGCCGGCCACACCTTCTTCACCCTCATTTCCGGTACCGTTTCTTCCCTCTTCCTGCGCATTCCCGTGGCCTTGATCCTGGGCAAATGGATGGGCCTTGGGCTGACCGGTGTTGGCCTTGCCGGGCCTGCCGCCACCTTTGCCGGGGTGTGTTTGGCCGGATGGTTCCTTTTCACCGGCCGGTGGAAAAAGGACAAAACCGGCATTCATCGTGAAAATGAACAGGCATAATTTGCAAATCCAGGAAGAATTGCAAAATTTTTTCAATGTTTTTCAAACTCTTGCTTGTAATTTTCTCTTCTGTATGTTACAATCATACGCGTTGAAATCAAGGAGGTAATTTTCATGTCTATCGTTGTGAACATTCTCATGGTCATCGCTTCCATCGCTTTGATCATCAGTGTATTGCTTCAGTCTTCCGATGATAACGGTCTGGGTGCCCTGTCCGGCACCGCCGCCGAAACTTTCTTCGGCAAGAACAAGATGAACAGCCTGGAAGGCAAGCTGGCCATGATCACCAAGGTTTCCGCCGTCGTGTTCGTGGTTCTGGCTGTGGTGATGCTCATCATCGGCTGATTTCAGATCGTCATTTTGAAAAGGGGCATATGCTCCTGCAGGGCTGATGCATCCATGCACAGCCCTTTCTTTGCGTAAT
Source organism: Clostridia bacterium (assembly GCA_017517465.1). Lineage (GTDB taxonomy): Bacteria > Bacillota > Clostridia > Christensenellales > Aristaeellaceae > RUG563. The sequence goes on from JAFWYZ010000111.1 coordinate 7,330, forward strand.
GAACATCATTCCCCCACAGGAGATGCTATGATCATTTTATCCGTTCAAAATCTTCAAAAGGCGTTTGGCGGCAATCATGTGCTCAAGGACGTCTCTTTTGTGCTGCAGGATCATCAGCGGATGGGTCTTGTGGGTGTGAACGGATGCGGCAAATCCACGCTGCTGAAAATTCTGGCCGGTATCGAGGAAGCGGACGACGGTTCTTTTTCTCTCGGCCGTGATCTGACCCTCGGATATATGGAACAGCAGTTTTCCGTCTCCGGAAATAAAACGGTGTATGAAGTGCTGAAAGATGTGTTCATCCCTGTTTTTCAGATGGAAGAAAAGCTGCGCCAGATGGAAGTGGATATGGCTTCCACGCAAAATGAAACGGAATTGAAGCGGCTTGGCGACAGCTATGAGCGGCTGAATTTTCTCTTTGAAAAGGCAGACGGCTATGCCTGGCAATCTTCCATTGCCGGTGTGCTGGCCGGTCTTGGCTTTGAAAAACATCAGTGGGAGCAGCCTGCCCATCTTCTTTCCGGCGGTGAGCTGACTCGGCTTTGCCTGGCAAAGCTTCTTTTGCAAAAGCCCGATCTTCTTCTTCTGGACGAACCTACCAACCATCTGGATCTGGAAGCTCTGGCCTGGCTGGAAAAATATCTGTCCGAATACAAGGGCGCTGTGATCGTTGTTTCCCATGACCGTTATTTCCTGGATAAGATCTGCACCCACATTACCGAACTTCTTCTTGGCACTGCCGAAACCTACCAGGGCAATTATTCCGCCTATATGCCCCAGCGCACCGAACGCTTTGAAATCCGCATGCGCGCCTGGGAACAGCAGCAAAAGCTGATTGCCCGGGAAGAAGCCATTATTGCCCGCTATAAATCCTTCAACCGGGAAAAATCCATTAAGGCCGCTGAAAGCCGGGAAAAACGGCTGGAGAAGATAGAACGCCTGGAAAGACCGGAAGATGAGCATCAGGTGCGCTTTTCCTTCCATGCCAAGCGCCGCACCGGCGACGATGTGATGGCTGTCCGTGATTTTCAGAAGTCCTTTGATGGCCGGACCCTCTTTTCCAATGTGCATTTTGATCTTCGTGCCGGTGACCGCGTAGCCCTTCTTGGCCCCAACGGCATCGGTAAATCCACCTTGCTGCGCTGCATTATGGGTGAACTGGCCCCCGATCAGGGCTATATCCGCTGGGGTGCCAATGTGGATTGCGGTTATTACGATCAGAAGCAGGCATCCCTGCATCCTGAAAAAACGGTGCTGGATGAAGTATGGGATACCTTCCCCAGGATGGAGCAAAGCGAAGTCCGCGGCGCTCTTGGCCTGTTCCTTTTTACAGGCGAAGACGTGTTCATGCCCATCAGCACCCTCTCCGGCGGTGAAAAAGGCCGTGTTGCCCTGACAAAGCTGATGCTGCAAAAGGACAACCTGCTCCTTCTTGACGAACCTACCAACCATCTGGATATGGACAGCCGTGAAGTACTGGAAGATGCGCTGGAAAATTTTGAAGGCACCATTCTTTCCGTCTCCCATGACCGCTATTTCATCAACCGTTTCGCCAACCGGGTGCTGGTATTGTCCGAAAACGGTATCAAGGAATACAAGGGCAATTTTGATGATTACCAGGCCCGTCTTGCTTGGGAAAGTGCACGGCCCACCGAAGACATCCGCTTTGCTGACATGACCAAAACAGAAGCGGATAAGGAAAAGAAAAAGCTGCGCCTGGCCAAAGAGCAGCTGAAGACCCTGAAAAACAATGTGGCTTCTGCCGAAAAGCGTATTGCCGAACTGGAAGAAAAAATCGAAGCACAGGAAGCGCTCATGGCCACCCCGGATGTGTATTCCGTGCCTGAAAAGGCCGCTGCTGCAGCCCGTGAATATCAATTGCTCAAGGATGCACTCAGTGATGCATACACCGCCTGGGAAGAGGCAGCCATGACTTTGGAAGAAGCCCAGCAATAAGATAAAACCGGAAGCGTTGATCGCCTCCGGTTTTGTTTTTTGTTATTTGATGAAGCGGATGCTCTTGAGGGCACCGTTATCGCCGCCGCCCCTGTATGTCAGGTAAAGGGCCTGCTTGCCGTCGGGAATGGCACACTGTGCCACATGTTCCACCCATACATTGCTGTTTTCGGTTTTCAGTTCGGCCAGCACTTCCCCATCCATTTCCGTCCGCACTTCCCAGATGCCGTTGGCATAGCCACGAACGGTCAGGCCGATGCCCTTAACGTCTTTGCAGTCAAAGTACTTGAAGCCGATCACCGTGCCGTTGATAATATGGCCCACATAGCCTTCATTCTTATCATCGTCACGGCCTTCCTGCTTGATATGGGGCTGCATATGATACCCCACCATGGGCAGGAAACCCGGTGCATGCAGATGGCAGGCGATGTAGGAAGGATACTCCCCTTCTCCCTCCAGCACGCAGCCATTCAGGCCGCAGGAAGTGATTTCCACCTGGGCAATATGACCATTTTCATCGAAATAAATAGGTTCTGCGCAGCCCTGACGGCTGTACCAGGAATTATTGGTCTGCCGATGGTAGAAGATATACCACTGATCCTTGATCTGAACGATGCTGCCATGGTTGTTGCCGCCGGCAGCAACGGGCATATCGGCAGGCTTGTAGGAAGAGATGCCAAGGTCATTGTTGCTGACAATCACACCGCCGTATCGGAAGCCTTCCACCGGGCTCTTGCTGGTGGCATAGCACAATTCATGCATCTTTTCGGAGGAATATACAAAGTAATACGTATCGCCGCGCTTGCGGATGGATGCCGCCTCAAAATAGGCATGGCCTTCGAAGCCTGAGCCAGCGCTGTACTGACAGCCAGGCACCACGATCCTGGGTTCTTCCTTGATGGTCACCATATCACTTTCCAGCACGGTCACCATAGCGCCGTGACGGCTCTTGTCCCACTGTCCGCAAAAGCCGGTGTAGAGATAGGTGGTGTCCCCTTCAGTGAGCACACCGGGGTCAAACTGCGGTTCGTCACCAGGCCGGTCACCCAGCCGGGTGCCATCTTTATAATGCACATAGCCCAGGAACTGATACCGGCCTGCAGGGGTATCGCATACGGCCACAGATACCACGCTGACCTTGTCCAGCACATAATACAGGTAATACCGTCCGTCGGGGCCCTGGGTCACGTCCGGCGCATACAGGCACATGCGTCCGTCCGCATTCAAAGGATCCGCACCTCTGGGGTAGATCACGCCTTCGCAGCGCCAGTCGGACAAATCGTCAATCGGCGCACTCCAGCCCATATAATCGCCCATGCAGAACACATGGCCGTTGTAATAGTCGTGAGAGCCGTATACATACACACGGTCGCCAAACACATAGGGTTCACCGTCGGGAATATATTCCCAGGAAGGCAGATAGGGGTTAAAAGCCTGTTTCTTCATAAGCTCGCCTCTTTCTGTAAATGTTCGTTACGGTCATTATATCGGTTCTGTTTCCTCCTGTCAAACCTCATCTTGCCCATTTTTGTGGTTCATGCTATAATTGTCCGGAAAAAAATAACGATTGTCAGCATCGGGAGAAACAAACCATGAAAACAAATCGCTTGTACTATGATAACGCTTATCTGACAGAATTTGATGCCGTTGTTATTTTGGCAGACGGCAATAAAATAGCCCTTGATCAATCCGCATTCTACCCCACCTCCGGCGGCCAGCCCTTTGATACCGGCCGTATTTCATTTGGGGAGCGTTTTGCTTCGGTTAAGGATGTGACGGTGGAAGACGACATTGTCTGGCATCATCTGGATCAGCCCGTTCCCGTGGGCACCAAGGTGCATGGTACCATCGATTGGGACAGGCGCTTTGAACATATGCAGCAGCATGCCGGAGATCATATGATCGCCGGTACTGTCTGGGAATTGTTCAGGGGGGTTACCATCGGCCTGCACACCGGCCAGACGGAATCCACCATCGATATCACCATGCCGGAAGGCAAAACCCACCTTACCGAAGCAGAAACCCTGCAGGTGGAAACCCTGGTGAATCAGCGCATCCAGATGAATGCCCCCATCCGCTGCTGGTTCCCGGATGCTCCCGAGTTGGCTGCCCTGCCCATCCGCAAAAAGCCCACTGTCACAGAGCATATCCGTATTGTGGCCATGGGAGATTTTGAAATGGTGGCCTGCGGGGGCACCCACCCTTCCACCACCGGACAGATCGGCCTGGTCAAAATCCTGTCCACCGCACCCTCCCGCGGTAATATGCGGCTCACCTTCGTTGCCGGTATGCGTGCCTTGCAGCACTATCAGGCAAGCTTCACCTGTGCCAGGGAAATCAGCGCCCGTCTGTCTTCGGATATTCAATCCGCACCCGCTGCGCTGGATAAGCTGCTGGAAAGCAACAACGCTGCTTTGAAGGATACACAGTCAAAACTGATGCAGGCTTCTTTGCAAGCTGCTATGCAGTCTGTCCGGGAAATAAACGAAACCCATGTATATGCCTGTCACCTGCCCTTTGCCGATGCATCCGTTTTGCAGCAAATTGCCAAAGCACTCATCGCCAAAGAAAAGACCATGGTGCTTCTTACCTGTCAGCGGGGCAGCGGCTGTCTTGTGCTCTTTGCCAGAAGTAGTGATGTTGACCGGGATATGGCTCAGCTGCTTCGTGCCTGCGGTGTGCGGGGCGGCGGCAAGCCCGACTTTGCCCAGGGCAGCGCTCCTGCTGAACAGGTGCTTGCGAATGCACTTTCCCTGCTCTGATCACCACCATATCACCCCATGCCTTTGCAATGCATATGCTGATAACATCAGCGTTCATCCGCATGCTGCAAAGGCATTTTTGATTGGTGAGGTGATATTTTGCCTGTTTTGTTGTTGATATTCATTCTTTTTCTGCCCTTTCTGGGCACCATGCTGGGCGGTTTTCTGCTGCTTTGGAAAAAAGAAACCTTCCATCAGGACAGCACGATCTATCTGAACGCATTTGCCGGTGGGATCATGTTTGCCTCTGCCATCTGGTCACTGTTGCTTCCATCTCTTGAAAGCAGCACTTTCTCCCCTTCCTGGCTTCCTGCAATCAGCGGTTTTTTATCCGGTGGTTTCCTGCTTGCCCTATTGGAAAAACTGCTGAAAAAGAGCAATGAAAAAAACACTGGCATGCTGATGCTTGCCGTTACCCTTCACAATTTTCCGGAAGGAATGGCCGTCGGTGTTGCCCTGTCCGGTTTGCTGCACGGCACAGCCACTCTGTCTTCCGTCTTTCTGTTGACCCTTGGAATTGCCATACAGAACATTCCTGAAGGAAGCATCATTTATGCGCCTATGCGCAGCCGTGGAAAAAGCCGGTGCATGGCCCTTGCCGATACGCTGCTTTCCGGTATTGTAGAGCCGTTAGGGGCCTTGCTTGCTTTATTGCTGACATCATTTTTCCTGCCGCTTCTGCCGTTCATCCTTTCCTTTGCTGCCGGTGCCATGATTTTTGTGGTGGCAAACGAAATGATGCCGGAAGGAAAGAACGCGCATCCCTCTTCCCTTCCGGCACTTGTGTTTATGTTCTCTTTTTCTCTGATGTTGCTTCTGGATGTGGCTCTGGGTTAGCCCCTTTTCCTGAAAGACCTGATTTTGCTGAATGCATCACGTTTAGGAATGAAAAATTTCACCACGTCCATGGCCTTGGAATCACTTTCGTTGTTCATGCCCGGTACCAGAATCAGCGTCAGCCCCAGCCTCAGCACCACGGACAGCGTGATCAGCGCCATATACCGGTCAAAGCCCCCTTCAAACCAATGATTAGCCTGGGCCATGGTAAGCAGCGTTCCGCCGAACATCGTACCAAGGGCAGTGCCCACCAGGCACGTCACGCAGGAAAACACGGCAATATACATGGGCCTGTTTTCATTGGGGGTATTGGAAAGCTGCATGCTGTTGGCAGCCAGGTTGGTGCCGCTCCAGAAAAGGGCACCGATCACATTGTGCAGCAATGTGGGCCAGATGCTACCGGGAGTGGACAACAGATAAAAGATGGGCGTGATGGACGCACCGATACCGGCCACCAGCATCACATTCCGGCTGCCGTGAATGTCCACTGCCCTGCCCCATTTGGAAATGATCAGCACCGTGGCCATGGATGCGGCCACCGTACCAAACAAAGTAATCTGCAGAAAATCCAGCTGCATCACGTTCATGGCATATGGGGTCAGGTAAGCGCCGGACAGGTTTGCCGTAAAGCACCAGGCTGTCCACATGGCGGTAATGCGCATAAAGGGCTTGTTGCGGAAAATTTCCCCAAGGCTCTTTCTGAACTGCAGTTTATTCTCCGCCGGCTTCACGTTTTCTTCCCTGACAAACCCGAAGCAGATCATATCCATTACACCCAAGGCACCGCCCACCAGGAAAATCACAATGTACTTGGATTCAATGGGCAGCACGTCCAATAAATATGCCACAAGCAGCCCAAACAAAAGTCCGGCAACGGCAATAATCCTGTCACGGTAGCTCAGCCATCTGCCCCGTATGCGAATGGGAGCCAGCTCAGAAAACCAGGGAAACCAGCATACGTTGATGGCCGCACCGCAGGCAGAAGAAATGCCAAGCAGGGTGATCAGCGTATAAAGGGGCAGTTTATTTTCCGGTGCATTGGAAAGCAGGGGCAAAAAGCCGAACAAAAGCCATATCAGCCGGGAGATGACACCGAACGTCAGGATGTAGATCTTTCTCTTGCCCGTTTTGTTGACCAGCATGGAAAACGGTATCTGCAGCATTGCGGCGATCTGCGGAATGGCTACCAACAAGCCGAATTCCATATCCCCTGCCCCCAGCAGACCAGCCAGGCCCACCATGGCAGCAGAGCCGCCGGCACAGATAGTACCGTGCAGGGTACCGCACAGATTGCCGCCCATAATCCAGTTCAGCCCCCGTCTCACATGAGGCTGCAGCCTTGCTTCATCATACAATAACCGAAGTGCACCGGGGCCTTTTTTCTTCAGCTTCAACATGACACACAATCCCTCTTCGCGTAAAAATGCCATACAGAAAATTAATTCTGTTTTCCGTTTTCATTTCCTGCACGGTTTCACACATTTTCTTTTGAAACTGATGACAAATTGTCTTATCTTTGCTATAATGCAGAAAAAACACAGGAGAATATGATCAATGACTGTTTCTATTTTGGAAAAAGTAAAAAAGGCCACCCTTTCCATGCAGCGTTACAGCTGGGAACAGGGTGTTGTTGCGCAGGCATTTCTGGAAAGCGGCGATACGGAAGAGGCCATTTTGCTGGCCGTGGAAGGCGCACACCGTCAGCTGCCCGATGGCCGCTGTGCACATATCGGCGATCCCGGTGCGGTCACAGATCCCTGCTGTATCGGTGAAGCGCTGCTGCTGGCCTGTGACGAGACAGGCGCTCCTTTCCTGCAGGAAGCCAAGGAAAAGCTGCTCAAATGGGCTATTCTGGATGCGCCGCGCACCCGGGACGGCATTGTTTATCATGTAACCTTTGCTCCTGAAATCTGGGTGGATTCCTTCTATATGCTGCCACCATTCCTGGCCAAAGCAGGCTATTGCGACGAAGCCATAAAGCAGATCGAGGGCTATTGGCAGCTCCTTCTGGACCCCGAAAAGAACCTGCTTTCCCACCGTTTCAATGCCCAAACGGGCATTTTCCCCAGAAAAGATGTATGGGGTGTGGGCAACGGCTGGGCATTGGCCGGTATGACCCGGGTGCTGAGAGCCCTTCCGGAAAACAAAACAAAAGAAAAGGAATCCCTCCGGCAAAAAATCACAGTTCTTCTGAATGCTGCCCTGCCCCTTCAGATGGAAAACGGCATGTTCCATGATGTACTGGATGATGAAGGAACCTTCCCCGAAGTCAATTTTGGGCAGATGCTGGCATATACCGTCTATTCCGGTGTAAAAGACGGATGGCTGGATGAAAAATACCTTCCCTGTGCCGACAAGGCCCGCGCTGCCGCCATCGGACAGGTGGATCGGTTCGGGCTGGTGCAGAATGTTTGCGGCATGCCGGATTTTGATCGTCCCTTTGTGGCCCCGGAAGGACAGGCATTTTTCATCCTGATGGAAGCAGCCCATGCTGCCCTCATGCCATAACAGACATTTTTCGCCCCGGAAAAGTCAACCATTCCTTTTCATTTTCTGATATATTCTGTTTTGGGAGGTGAAACGGATGGAAATGCTGAAATCCCTGAACAATGCCATGGAATACCTGGAAGACCATTTGTGCGCAGAATGGGATCCGGGTAAGGTGGCGGAGATCGCCTGTGTATCCACGGACAGCTTTCTTCGCTTTTTCAGCTATATGACCGGCATAACGCTCACCGAATACATCCGCAGGAGAAAACTGACATTGGCTGCGTTCGATCTTCAGAACACAAAGGAGCCCATCGTAGACATTGCCATTCGTTACGGATGGGATTCCGCTGCAGCTTTTTCTCGGGCATTCATTCGCCAGCATGGCATCGCACCCTCTGTGTTCCGAAAGAGAGGCGGTGCTTTGAAAATCTTTCCGCCCGCTTCCTTCCACATTACCATCAAAGGAGCAAAGGAAATGGATTTTCGCATTGTTGAACTGAAAAACACACCCCTGTTCGGTATCGCTTTACCCTATGAAGGCATGGGCTATGAAACCCATGAAGACCTTCGGAACCGTATGTGGTCCGCCGCCTATGAGGATGTTCCGCTGAAGATATGCAACGGTGTGTGGGACAATCCAGACGATACACAGATGGACGGTATCTGGTACGGTGTATGGCAAGGGGAACGCAGCTATATGATCGCACGGGAGAAAGCCAATTGTATCAATGATCCTCTGGAAAGCTTTACCCTGCCCGGCGGAACATACGCCGTTTTCCGTACCGAAAAAGGCGGCAATGCCTGGGAAGAGTTTCCCCGTCTGCGGGATCTGATTTTCAACGGCTGGCTGCCCACTTCCGGCTATCGGGCAAAAAGTGACCTGCTCATTGAGGTGCTGCATCTGTGGGTGGAGAAAGAAAAACGCAGGAAAGAACGCTATTACGAAATTTACCTGCCCATCGAAAAAGCATAAAAAAAGGCTGCTCATTCAGAGCAGCTTTTTCATTATGCCTTTTTCAGCTTTTCAATTTCCTGTTCCACATCCGCTTTGGTAACATAGTTGAGCGGAGAGAAGCGGCCTTCCAAAGCCTTTTCCAGTTTTTCAACGGCATCCTGAAGCTTACCTTCTTCAATGTCATACCGGCTCAGGAAGTACAGTGTATCAATCTGCCCTTCTTTGTATTCGATGGCCTTGAGGAAGTATTCCTTTGCCTTTTCCTTGTCATTGAGAAGCCTGTAATATACCTGACCCAGGTTATCCAGCGTTACGGGATCTTCATCGTCATATTCCAGGGCTTCCAGGTTGTAGCTCAGGGCCTTGTCCGCATCCCCTGCCTGGATGTACAAAAAGCCCAGCGTGCCGTAAATAATACCGCAGGGCTGCTTGCGATGAGCCGCTTCCAGCAGGTTCAGGGCCTTATCCAGGTTCCCCAGCTTATACTGCGCCACAGCATAGTGCATCAGAAGCTGCTGCCGCTTGTCAGGTGTCAGATCCGGGGCTTTTTCGGCTTTTTTCAGCACTTCCTTTACTTTGTTGAAGTCCTCATCCCCCTTTCCGTTACGCAGCAGCAGCACGGAATAAGGCAGCATATACACCGCAGATACAAAGCCGTTGTCATACAGCTGATTGTAAATGGCCAGTGCTTCGTCATACCGGCCCTTCTGGTGCAGGTTCACTGCCTGACGGGCTTTAATCGCATCAAAGAATCCCATATCTTTCAATCCTTCCTCGCCTTTTTCATCAGGCGTTCAAATCGTTTCTGCAGGGCAGGCATTTCTTCTCCGTCCCTGTCCGCAGCCAATATCATGGCTTTTCTTGTATATTCGATGGCAGAAGGAATATCCCTTCTTTTGTGCTCGCAAATCTTGGCCATGGCCACCAGCGGTGCAATGCCCCCCTGACGGGAAGCGATCATTTTTTCATATTCTCCGGCCGCCATTTCCGTATTGCCTTCCCTTCTGTAGGTTTCGGCAATCCTGGCTCTTGCAAGGGCAGAAAGGCTCCCCTTGTCCGCAGCCCGGTAGCAAACCCGTGCCCCTTCCGAAAGCCCTCTTTTCTCATATACCTTCCCCAGGCTGAAAATGTCCTCCTGTTTGCCGGCGGTCAGAGGCGCATCATGCAGCACGCACAGCCGATGCAAAAGATGGGCCAGGGAAATGATATCCTGCCCGTTATGCTCCAGAATATCATCCAGCAAGGAAAAATCCCTGGTCTTGAGGTATTGGAAATATCTTTCCGGCACCAGGGCACCCGGCAAATCGTCCTCTCGCGTGATCCCCAGCACCATTTCTTCCAGCCTGGACAGCCTGCAGCTCTTCAGCCGCATTTTCCATACCCGGCGAGCCACATGCAACAGGTCAATATGCTGCAAGCGGTAGGGGTTGCGCATACGGTGCATGGTGAAACGGCTGTCCAGCAGAGGCATATCGAAGGATGCACCGTTGAAGGTGCATAAATGCTTCTTGCCGGACAGGTGGCCCAGCACATTCTGCAGAAGGAAAGTCTCTTCGTCATAATCCCGCATCAGGTACTGGCGGACAATGAAGTATTCCTCTTCAAAATAACCAACGCCTACCAGAAATGCCACCGTTCCGGCCCCGTGGGACAGCCCGGTGGTCTCCGTGTCCAGAAACAGGATCTCATCCTTTTTCACGTCCTGCCATTCTCCGCCAAGCATAATGGACAGGCTGTTTCCGGAAATAACCTCCGGCAGCAAAAAGCAGGAAACCGGTGTTTTGATTTCCTTCACATAGCAATCAACAGCCTGCATCTTTGGCGCTTGCTGCTGCCGGGGGGCTGTTTCACGCAGCTTATCACGCAGAGAACGCATATTACCACGTCCCCCTGCTCAGTACAGCCTCTTCCAGCGTCAGCCCTTCAGGCAGCACCTTTTCCGTCATATCCACAATGTTCATGGCCTGCTGTTCCAATGTTTCCGCAGGCAAAGAAAGCATCTCTTCAAACAGCGCACCGTCACCGTACAGCGCATTTTCGATCAGCGCATACAAAAGAAGCGCATTGCCATGGGTCAATACATATTCCGGCAAAAGCCGCGCCTTGGAAGCATAGGTTTCGTAAGGGATATCCAGCTTGCTCACCGCCGTTGCATGGCTGACTCCCAGATACCGGAAATGCCAGGGTTCAGCGCTGTAGCCGGTGATATTGGACCACTCTTTTTTATAGCGCACAATAAACCCAAACCGCTGGCAGTTTTCATACAGCCATTTTCCTTCTTCCGTATCCAGAAACCCGGAATTGAGCAGCCGGAAGTTTTCAGACAGCACGTCCATGGCCAGGCCCAGCTGATGCTCACTGGCACCGGCAGGGGCCACCTTCCTCCATGCCTTTTCCTTGCTGCCCACCTGTGCCACTTTATTGTTAAAAATCAGCTGCTGCTCACCATAGGTGCGGTAGCCGGAAACAGCCAGCAGCACATAGCCTTTTTCTTCTTTGGCTGCGGCGAACATTTCCTCCAGCGCCTTGGCAGCGGCAGGACGCAGATAAATCTGATCTTCCTGATTCTTTTTGTTCACCGGCACATCCGGCTTTACCAGATCGTCAGGGTCATAATTCTTGGTGATCTTTTCTTCCCTGTTTACCAGCCGCAAAACGCCGTCATCATCAAAAGATGCAGCAAAAGAAGGCACACTGATTATCATCAGCACAATCGCCATCAACAGGCACATTCCCTTTTTCAATTGCCGCACCTTCTTTCATTACCGGTAGTTATGCGCCAGTTCCACTTCTTCTTCGCCGTCTTCGCTGTATCCCACCACGGTCGCATTGATCTGTGCTCTTTCATGCAGGAGCTTTTCAAAATCTCCGCCGTTTTGTTCATATTCAGCGATATAGCTTTGCCAGTCCTGGGTGAATTCTTCCAGGCTGAAGTGCTTTTCCTTCATGTACTGTGCCACTTCAAGGCCTACATAGCGAAGATGCCAGGGTTCATAATTGATTTTTGTCACATCTTCCTTGTCTTCCATATAGCGGATCACAAACCCATAATCCCAGCAATATTCTGCCATCCATTGGGCTTCGTCTTCCAGGGCAAATTTTTCGTTCATGCCGTCTTTTTTCGTCCAAGCATAGTTCAGCACGTCCACGCCAAGGCCAGTCTGATGGTCACTGGAGCCAGGATAGGCCACCCATCCGTCATCCTTGCCGTGATTTTTTTCCAGACGGTTGAAATACATGGTTTCCTGGGTCTGATAGCTGCGATAGGCGCTTTTGAGATAGAGCTTGTATCCTTCCTGCTCTGCCGCTTCAAACATGGTGACCAGAGCTTCGTTGACCGCTTTGCGCACAGGATCGTCCACCACACTGCGCACCTTCGCATCCTCCAGGTCCTGTGGTACATATTTTTCATCCAGCAGACATTCCTTATTGGCCAGCGTAATATACCCGGCCGAATCTTTCAGTATTTCCGGTGCCAGCGGATACGTCCATTCCGGCTGCTGGGCACACACGGTGCTGCAAATGCTCATGATCAGCAACAAAAAGATGCATAACCTTTTCATCCCTGTCACCTCTCTTCCGTCAGTTGATCATACTGCGCCTGCCGCAGCGTATCGATATAGTATTCCAGGGGAATATCCATTTCGTATATCCTCTGCACATGTTCTTCGCCCACATAGCGCACATGCCAGGGCTCGTCCGCATAGCCGGTAATATCCGTCCATTCTTCCTTATAGCGGATGATAAACCCAAACCGATGGCAGTTTTCCCGCACCCATGCGCCGGCCTGGGTATCCCCAAAGGCCTCATTCAGCTTCTGGTTTTTCGGTGTGCCAAGATCCATGGCCAGGCCCAGTTGGTGTTCGCTGGCACCGGGGGGCGCCACCAGCAGCATGGCTTTCTTTTTTCCAACATTGGCGACCTTGCGTTCAAATATGGAGGCCTGCTGCCCGTAGCTGCGGTATCCGGAAACGCCAATCAGCGTGTGCCCTGCTTCCTCTTTGGCAACGAGGAACATTCTTTCCAGCGCCTCCGCCGCTTCTTTCCGCATGGTGGTATCGGGATAGGTCAGTTTCACATCGGGGTTTACCAGATCATCAGGCTTATAATCGGAGGACAGCACAAAATCCCTGTTCACCAGAAACAGGGTGCCCCCAAGGCTCATTTCCCTCTCGTATTGATTCAGGGTGCCCTGACCGAGGCTGATCAGCATCAGAAAGAGCGCCAATAACCTTGATGCCATGTGCTTCCTCTCTTGTTTTACAGAATCATATCCGGGTATTTCGCAGAAATCTGCCCTGCAAATTCGGGCTTCATCCGCACTGTTACCATGCATCCTGTGTCGGTGTATTCTTCGCTGAGCATTTTCCCCTTTGTTCGCAGTTCATTGATGACGCTGAACTTATCAAAGGGCACCAGCAGGGTCATTTCCTTTTCATCACCCTGCAGCTGCTTTTCGATCTCCTTCAGCAGAAGCTCCAGATTGGTTCCGGCTTTTGCAGAAATGCGAATAGCATCCGGAAGTGACGGGATCACATCCCCATCCGGTTCCATGCGGTCGCATTTGTTGATCACGTTGATTCTGGGCTGCACATCCGCCCCGATCTGCGCCAGCACCTCTTCCACCACTTTGTACTGGGCCAGCATATCTTCATTGGCACCGTCGGACACGATCACCAGCAGATCAGCCAGCGCTGCTTCTTCCAGGGTGGATTTGAATGCCTCCACCAGATCATGGGGCAATTTGCTGATAAACCCTACCGTGTCCACCAGCAAGCATTCGGTGCCGCCGGGCAGCGTGATCTTCTTGGATACCGCATCCAGCGTGGCAAACAGCTGGTTCTCCGCATACACCCCTGCATCCGTCAGTTTGTTGAGCAATGTGGATTTGCCGGTATTGGTATACCCCACCAAAGACACGATGGGGATCTTGTTCTTTTCCCTTGCTTTTCTGCGCAGCTGGCGCTGCTTTTCCAAGGCTTCCAGATCCCTGCGCAGATTGGTGATCTGCTCCCGGATCCGCCGCCTGTCGATTTCCAGCTTGGTTTCGCCGGGGCCTCTTGTGCCGATGCCGCCGCCAAGACGGCTGAGCATCAGGCCCTGGCCGATGAGCCGGGAAGATCGGTATTTCAGCTGGGCCAATTGAACCTGCAGCTTGCCTTCTCCGCTTTTGGCACGCTGGGCAAAGATATCCAGGATCAACGCCGTGCGGTCAATCACCTTCACGCCGATCAGCTGCTCCAGGTTTTTCAGCTGCACCCCGGTCAGCTCGTCGTCAAAAATCACCAGATCTGCTTCAATGGCCTGGGCATCCAGCTGCAGCTCCACCGCCTTGCCGCTGCCCACATAGGTGACAGGATCGGGCTTGGGGCGCTTCTGCAACACCCTGCCTACCACCCTGCCGCCGGCCGTATCCGTCAGCGCTGCCAGTTCATCCAGGGATTTTTCCGTATCAATCCCCACCAGCAGCACCCGCTCCGGCTCTTCTTCATCCGCATCGGTTCCCTGCATCACGGCGCGTTCCGCAATCTCAATTTCCTGCATCCATTC
>JAFWYZ010000112.1 GCA_017517465.1 Clostridia bacterium
CGGTTCCCTCAAGCTTCATGCGGAAAGAAGTTTGGAAAAACAGTCTTCTGTATCGCAGAAAGGGTGCAGGGCCGATGGCCCTGCCGAGGGGGTAAGGGGGGCGAGGAGCCCCCTGCTCCACCATTCCCCAAGCCACATGCGGAAACCCGAAGGATCATTCGTTTTCTTTCATCGCAGAATGGGTCCAGGGGCAATGCCCCTGGTACGGGGGCCGCATAGGCCCCTGCCCCGTTTTCGGGGGTGCGGGGGGCGCGGAGCTCCCCGATCCTTCGTTCCTCAAGCCTTGACCACTTCACGGTCACGGAAGAGCAGGGAAATGCACCACAAGCCGCCGGCGCCCACCAGGGTGTAGATAATGCGGCTGAGCAGGGCACCCTGGCCGCCGAAGATCCAGGCCACCAGATCGAAGCGGAAGATCCCCACCAGGCCCCAGTTGATTGCCCCAATGACGGTAAGCAGCAGTGCAATTTTATCGGTGATCATGCAAACATTCCTCCTTGCTTTTTTCACCTTCATTATGCACGGCCGAGGAACGTTTTATGCATCTGCTGGATTGTTTTTGCGGTATTCGCTGGGCAGCATGCCATAATGCTCACGGAACGCATCGGCAAAGCGGCTCTGGCTGGTAAAGCCCACCATTTTTGCAATGCTTTCCATGGTCTCATCGGTGGCGAGGATCAGCTGTGCCGCTTTTTCCATGCGATGTTTTTTCACATGGGCGGCCATGGACATGCCGTATATCTGTTGAAACTTGGTTTTGAGGGTGGTAGGATTCAAAAGAAACTGGCGGGACAGGGTTTCAATGGTGAGCCGCTGGTGCAGGTTTTCCACCAGATGATCGTGCACACGCTGAATGATGCGGCTGTCGGACATATCCTGCTCCTGAGGACAGCTGATTTCCAATACCCCTTCCGCCATGGGATGCAAAAGCCGGCATGCAGGCACATCCGCCACCCGATAATGCACTTCCTTGCCCACCCTGCGGCTTTCGATCAGCCCACCGTCCTTCATGATCTTCAGATGATGGGAAACGGCAGGGCTGCTCATGTTCATGATCTGCCCCAGGTTCAATACGCATTCTTCCCTATGACATAAGACCCAGAACAGCCGCAGCCGGTTGGGATCGGCCAATACCTGAAACAGCGCCGCCGCCCCTTCAAACCGCCCCTTTTCGTTCAGCATCAGCTGCAGCTGATGCACACTCTCTTCCTGCCCCTTGAAATGCACATGACCATCATGCATATCTGTTTTCTCCTTTTTAGCAATGTTCTTCTCCATTCTGGAAATACATGCGCCAAACCACTTGTAATTTATTGCATAATCAGTATACTATAAACGTATCAATTAAGCAAGTATTTAATTATAAGGAGGTTTCAAACAATGGAAAAGACATGGAAAATGGATGTGGACTGCGCCAATTGCGCGCTGATGATGGAAGAAGCGGTGCGGAAGGTGAAGGGCGTGGAAAGCGTTACCATCAACGCCATGACCCAGAAAATCTCCCTGCGCTTTGAAGAAAATATCAACATGGATGACGTGATGAAGCAGATCGTGAAAGTGTGCCGCAGGATCGAGCCGGACAGCAAAATCTACATGTAAGGAGCATTTCACATGAACCGCAAGCAAAAAAATGCTTTGATTCGCATTCTCTTAACGGTGGCGCTTCTGGGATCCACTGTCCTCTTTTCCCCCGGCAATGGAATGCGTTTCTTCCTATATATATTGATGTACCTGATCATTGGCGGGCCGGTGCTGATGAAAGCCGGACGCAGCATTTTGCGGGGCCGGATGTTCACGGAAGCGTTTCTCATGTCCGTGGCCACGCTGGGGGCATTCCTGCTGGCTGTCCTCACAAAAAGCGGTGATTATTTCGAAGCCATTGCCGTGATGCTGTTTTATCAGGTGGGTGAGCTGTTTGAAAGCTGGGCGGTGAACAAGAGCCGCAGGAATATTGCCTCCCTGATGGATATCCGGCCGGACAGCGCCCATCTGGAAACGGAGGAGGGCCTCTGCACCCTGCATCCGGAAAAGATCCCGGTGGGCAGCATC
>JAFWYZ010000113.1 GCA_017517465.1 Clostridia bacterium
ATGGAAGATCTGCCCATCCGCTATTTTGACGGGCATACCCATGGCGAGATCATGAGCCGCTACACCAACGATACCGACACCCTGCGTGAATTCTTCTCCGGCACTTTCCCCCAGGCCGCCTCTTCCCTGCTGTCCATCCTGTTTGCCCTGTTTTTCATGCTGCGGCTCAGCGGATGGCTGACACTGCTGGTGGTGCTGCTCATGCCGCTGATGATGTTCATCACCAAAACCATCGGTGCCCGCTCCGGTAAAAACTTCGTGGCTCAGCAGAAGGCTGTGGGCGCCCTCAACGGCTATATCGAAGAAACCATCGAAGGCCAGCGTGTGGTGCAGGTGTTCTGCCACGAAGAAAAAGCGCTGGAAGAATTCGGCAAGCGCAACGAAGACGTGCGCGTGGCCGGTACCCGGGCCCATACCTTTGCCGGTCTGCTGGGCCCCGTGATGAACAACCTCAGCCACATCAATTACGTGCTGATCACGCTGATGGGGGTCATCATGATCATCGTGGGCAAGGGCAACCCCACCTCCGTTTTCGCTTTGGAAACTGCCACGCTGCTGGCCTTCCTGCCCATGATCCGCCAGTTCTCCCAGCCCATTTCCAACCTGGCTCAGCAGTTCAACACCGTCATGCTGGCCCTGGCCGGTGCGGAACGGGTGTTTGAAATCATGGACGAGCCTGCAGAAGAAGACGAAGGCTATGTCACGCTGGTGAACGCAAAGAAGGATGAAAACGGCAACCTCACCGAAAGCGAAACCCGCACCGGCCTGTGGGCATGGAAGCATCCCCACACCGCCGACGGCAGCGTGACCTACACCGAGCTCAAGGGCGATGTGGTGTTTGAAGATGTCACCTTCGGCTATGTGCCGGAAAAGACAGTGCTGCACAACATTTCCCTCTATGCCCGTCCCGGTGAAAAGATCGCCTTTGTGGGCTCCACCGGCGCCGGCAAAACCACCATCACCAACCTCATCAACCGCTTCTACGATATTCAGGGCGGCAAGATCCGCTATGACGGCATCAACATTGAAAAGATCAGAAAGGATGACCTGCGCCGCTCTCTTGGCATGGTGCTGCAGGACACCCACCTGTTCACCGGCACGGTGAAGGACAACATCCGCTACGGCAAGCTGGATGCCACCGATGAAGAAATTTACCGGGCCGCCAAGATTGCCAATGCCGATTTCTTCATCCGCCACCTGCCCCAGGGTTATGACACCATGCTCACCGGCGACGGCGCAAACCTGTCCCAGGGGCAGCGCCAGCTGCTGGCCATTGCCCGGGCTGCCGTGGCAGACCCGCCGGTGCTCATCCTGGATGAAGCCACTTCCTCCATCGACACCCGTACCGAGGCCCTCATCGAAAAGGGCATGGACGCCCTGATGCATGGCAGAACCGTTTTCGTCATCGCCCACCGTCTGTCCACCGTGCGCAACTCCCAGGCCATCATGGTGCTGGAAAAGGGCCGCATCATCGAGCGCGGTGACCACGATGGCCTCATTGCCCAGCAGGGTAAATATTACCAGCTCTACACCGGTATGTTTGAACTGTCTTAAACATCACCACAAACAGGAGGGGATCTTTTCCCCTCCTGTTTTTTGCAGCCATCCCCCGCACATATACCGGTCATTTTCTTGCCAGACAAACGAATTGAACAGCATACAAAAAAGCCGCCATGCGCACGTGCACATGGCGGTTTTTTTCAGTGATTCATTACTGCCAGTCGATCTGGTGGAAGGTGGTCACCAGCGGATCACGGTACCAGTAGGCGGAGGTGTTCCACTTGGCATCCACAAATTCCTTCACCTTCCGGGCCGCTTCTTCACCCCTCTTGCGCAGGGCATTGCGGGCGGTGGTCAGTTCCTTCTTCAGCTTATCATTCTTGTAATCATTGGCATAGGCATCATAGGCCTCAATGGTCTTCAGATAGGCAGCCTGCAGGTCATCCAGCGCCTTCTTCTGGGCATCGGTCAGCTTTTCCAGGCCGTAGCCATAATCCAGAATCTGACGGGCCAGAATGATCTGACGGCCCACGGGGAAGCCGGTGGCCAGCAGCCACTTGGTGAAGTCATAGGCCACCTGGGGCAGTTCCTTGGCATCGATGCCGAAAACTTCCTTCAGCACAGCCTGACGGTGGGGCTGATCGGTGATGGTGAAGTTCCAGTGTTCCATGGTCAGCTTATATTCACCGGTGAGCATATAGCTGCCGACAGAGGTGTTGCCCAGGGTCAGCATCATCTCTACCAGGGAGGTGAAAGCAGCATCATCCACATTGGTGAAGAAGTTCAGATCGCCGGAAGTGGCCTTCTCCCACAGCTTCAGCAGGATGGAAGGATCGTTCATGAACTTTTCGTAAATGGTGATGAACATGCGGCGGTTACGGTCGCACCGGCCAATGTCCAGGCCGCTCATGATGGTGGCATTCTTGCGGGCACGCAGATAGTCGATCATGCCATGGCCGTTGAGATGCACCTGACCCTTCTGGTAGCGCTTGCCGGTGTGGCCGGTATAGCTCATGTCCAGATCATAATCCAGGCCGCCCATCAGATCACCCAGGGCAATCAGGCCGTCCATATCCACAGCGGCATAGTAGTCGATCTTGATGCCGCCCAGCAGCCAGCTGGCCGTTTCACGGGTGATTTCCAGGCCTTCGGCAATGGTGGGGGCGCAGTTGACCGCGCAGTTGAGCTTGTACACACCGCGGATGCCGGGCAGATAGCACAGGGTATCACGGGGCAGGGACACCAGGCTCACCAGACCCTTGGTTTTGTTCACCACGATCACCATGTTGGCATCGGTATGGGCCTTTTCCAACTGCCGCTTGTTGCCGCTGCCGCGCCAGTCACGGTTGGTGGTGAAGTCCAGGCCGCACAGCAGGATGGTCACGATATCGTCTTCCGGTTCCACATATTCCACTTCATTCAGCTTCAGGAACATGGTGGTGGATTCCGGAATCTGGGGAATTTCGGGCGTTTCCGCTGCCATGGATACGGGAATCATCCCCGCCAGCAGCACAACAGCCATCAAAAAAGAAAGCATTGCCTGTACGAAATGTTTTTTCATATGATAACCTCCTGTATTGTTTCATACAACAGGATCATTATAACAAACATTCCATACTTTTGCAACGCTTTCTTCACAATTCGGTAAGAATTTACAGTTGTTTCAGCACTTCATCCCCAAAGGCCTGACAGGTGTTGCCGGCAATGGCAGCATCCACAGGCTTCACAGCCCGGGCCTTCTGAATGGCAGTGGTCAGCTTTTCTGCCTTTTCAGCCATGCCGATGTGGCGCAGCAGCATGCAGGCAGCGGTGAGGATGGATTCGGGATTGGCATAATCCCCCAGCCCTTCGGCGATCAGCCGGGGTGCAGAGCCATGGATGGCTTCGAACATGGCATATTCGGTGCCGGTATTGGCACTGCCGGCAGTGCCCACACCGCCCTGGATCTGGGCTGCTTCGTCGGTGATGATATCGCCGTAGAGGTTGGGCAGCACAAACACCTGGAAATTGGAGCGGATGGCTTTGTTCACCAGATTGGCGCTCATGATATCGATGTAGTATTCATCCGCCTGAATCTCCGGGTATTCCGCCGCTACTTCGTGGCAGATGGCGGAGAACAGGCCGTCGGTCTTTTTCATGATGTTGGACTTGGTAACAATGGCCACATGGGTTTTGCCGTTCTTTCTGGCAAATTCAAAGGCAGAACGGGCAATGCGGCGGGTGCCTTCCACAGTGGTCACCTTGAAATCCATGCTCAGCACGCCGGGAATTTCAATGCCCCGGCTGCCCAGGGTGTATTCGCCTTCGGTGTTTTCACGGAAGAAGGTCCAGTCAATGTTTTCTTCCGGCACGCACACAGGACGCACATTGGCATACAAATCCAGCGCACGGCGCAGGCTCACATTGGCGCTTTCCATCTTGCCGCCGGAGGGGGTGGTGGTGGGGCCTTTGAGCAGCACGTCGCACTTTTTGATTTCCGCCATCACCTGATCGGGCACTGCCTGGCCCAGGGCCAGACGGTTTTCGATGGTGAGGCCTTCGATGACCCGCAGTTCGATGGTACCGGCAGCAATTTCATCAGCCAGCAGCTTTTCCAGCGCTTTCCTGGCTTCTGCCATAATGATGGGGCCGATGCCGTCGCCGTCGATGAGGCCGATCACCGTTTTGTTTTCATCCTTCTGCTTTTTGGCAGCGTTCAGGTTTTCCGCACGGGCAATCTGCTCCCGCAAAAGCTGTTCATAATGCGCAACAGCGTTTTTGATCATTGTTTCCATTATTCCGCCATCTCCTTTGTGTACTGAAGCAGGCCGCCGGCTTTCAGCATATCACCCTGGCGCCGGGTCAGGCTGCACACCAGGGGAATGCACTTGCCGGTGGTCAGGCTGCGGAGGGTCATTTCGCCGCTTTCCAGACCGGCATAGATGTTTTCGATCACCAGGTCTTCATCCTGATTGAGCAGATCATAATCTTCGGGATTTTTGAAAGTCAGGGGCAGGATGCCGGCATTGATCAGGTTGGCCACATGGATGCGGGCAAAGCTCTTTGTGATCACAGCCCGCACACCCAGATGCAGGGGAGCCAGCGCAGCATGCTCACGGGAGGAGCCCTGGCCGTAGTTCATGCCGCCGATAATGAAGCTGCGCTTGTTTTCCAGTGCCCGGGCCGGGAACTGTTCATCGCAGACGGTGAAGCAAAATTCGGAAAGTTTGGGCACGTTGGAGCGGAAGGGCAGGATCTTGGCACCGGCAGGCATGATATGGTCGGTGGTGATATTGTCCCCCACCTTCAGGGTCAGCTTGGCTGCCAGGGTATCCGGCAGGGGTTCACCCTTGGGGAAGGGCTTGATGTTGGGGCCGCGCTGCACGGTGAGGTTCTTTGCTTCTTCCATATCCGCAGGCTGGATAACACCGCTGTCATCGGCTGCGAATACATCGGGCATTTCCACAACCGGCGCTTCGCCCAGGGTGGAAGGATCGGTGATGAAGCCGGTGAGGGCGCTGGCAGCCGCCACTTCGGGGGAAGCCAGATACACCTGGGCATCCCGGGTGCCGCTGCGGCCTTCAAAATTGCGGTTGAAAGTACGCACGGACACACCGCCGGAAGAGGGCGAGAAGCCCATGCCGATGCAGGGGCCGCAGGCACATTCCAGAATCCGGGCACCGGCAGCGATCATATCCTCCAGCGCGCCGCAGCGGCTGAGCATGGTGAGCACCTGACGGGAACCGGGAGAGATGGACAGGGACACGGTGTCCTTGATCTTCTTACCCTTGAGGATGGCCGCCACACGCAGCATATCGGCAAGGGAAGAATTGGTGCAGCTGCCGATGCACACCTGGGTCACAGGAATATCGGAAAGGGCAGCAGCTTCCTTCACGTTATCGGGAGAATGGGGGCAGGCAAGCAGGGGCTTCACATCTGCCAGGTCGATATCGATGACACGGTCATATTCCGCATCTTCATCGGCGGCAAGTGCCTGCCAGTCCTCTTCCCTGCCCTGAGCGGCCAGGAAAGCTTTCGTAACATCGTCAGAGGGGAACACGGAGGTGGTGGCACCCAGTTCCGCGCCCATGTTGGTAATGGTGGCACGCTGGGGCACGGTCAGGTTTTTGATGCCTTCGCCGCTCCATTCCATCACAGCGCCCACACCGCCCTTGACGCTGAGGATACGCAGCAGGTACAGCGCCACATCCTTGGCGGAAGCCCAGGGGTTCAGCTGGCCTTTGACCCGGATATTGAACACCTTGGGCATGGGAATGTGATAGGCACCGCCGCCCATGGCAACGGCCACGTCCATGCCGCCGGCACCCATGGCCAGCATGCCCAGGGCACCGCCGGTGGGGGTGTGGCTGTCGGAGCCGATGAGGGTCTTGCCGGGCTTGCCGAAGCGTTCCAGATGCACCTGATGGCAGATGCCGTTGCCGGGGCGGGAATAACGCACGCCGAACTTGCGGCACACGGACTGGATGAACTGATGATCGTCCGGGTTTTCAAAGCCGCACTGCAGGGTGTTATGGTCGATATAGGCAATGGAATATTCAGTGCGCACCCGGGGAATATCCATAGCTTCCAGGGCAAGGTATGCCATGGTGCCGGTGGCATCCTGGGTGAGGGTCTGGTCAATGCGCAGGGCAATATCCTGTCCCTGGATCATTTCCCCTTCCACCAGATGAGCAGCAATCAGTTTCTGTGTCAGATTCATAGCCATTACAGTTCCCTCCCCAGAATGTTGTCTCTTGCATTTTCGATGTGACGGCGCAAAAGCCTTTCCGCTTCATCGCCGTCCCTGTTGATCACGGCCTGCAAAATGGCCCGGTGTTCGTCATAGGACTTTTCCGCACGCTGCTGACCGGAAAGAGAAGCACGGCGGTATTTGACAATGCGGCGGTGCAACGGGGCCAGCGTATCCAGCAGGGCATTGCTGTTGCTGGCGGCATACAGAAGTTCATGGAAACGGCTGTCGGTATTCTTCAGCTGTTCCGGAGAGGATTTGGTGGTGTAGAATTCCTGCAGATCCAGCACTTCCTTCATGGAAGCAATATCTTCATCGGTGGCCTTTTCTGCTGCCCAGCGGGCTGCCAGGCCCTCAATACGCAGGCGGATTTCGAAAATATCCCGGATATCATCGGAAGTGATGCCGATGACCCTGGCCCCCTTGGGCGTGATTTCAATGATGTGCTCCTGATCCAGCCTTCTGAGGGCTTCCCGGATGGGGGTGCGGCTGACGCCCATCTTTTCGGACAATTTGATTTCCGTCAGCAGTTCATCCCGGGCATATGCACCCACCAGAATATCCCGCTCCAGTTCTTCAAACACCTGATCGGCAATGGATACCATTTTATGTTCCACGGATATTTCCTCCTTACTTCTTCACAACCATGCTGCCGCCGGTCAGTTCCTTGATCTTCTTTTCCAGTTCCTTGGCGGAAAGAGAAGTGGTACGTCCGGCTGCATACAGTTCATCGATCCACACCTTCAGATCCAGCACCAGCTGATCCTTCTTGGATACCTGCCGATCGTCCTTGAGGTTGTAGTGCTGATTGATCCAGTAGGCAATGCCGGCCAGGCCGGAGGTGTTGGAGATCATCACGGATACAGGACGGTTCAAAAGCTTGTTGGTATCGAAAATGTTGTAGATCTCTTCATCCTTCAGCAGGCCGTCGGCATGGATGCCGGCACGGGTCATGTTGAAGGCAGAGCCCACAAAGGGGGTCATGGGCGGAATGTTGTAGCCCATTTCTTCCTGGAAATACCGGGCAATTTCGGTAATGACGGTGGGATCCATGCCATCCAGAGAGCCGCGAAGGGAAGCATATTCAAACACCATGGCTTCCAGGGGAATATTGCCGGTGCGTTCGCCGATGCCAAGCAGGGAACAGTTCACTGCGCTGGCACCGTACAGCCAGGCCGTGGAAGCATTGGCAACGGCCTTGTAAAAGTCGTTATGGCCGTGCCATTCCAGCAGCTCGCTTTCCACGTCGGCATAGTGCTGCAAGCCGTAAATGATGCCGGGCACACTGCGGGGCAGGGCCACTTCGGTGTAGGGCACGCCGTAGCCCATGGTGTCGCAGGCACGGATGCGCACGGGAATGCCGGCATCCTGGCTCATCTTCATCAGTTCATTCACGAAAGGCACCACAAAGCCGTAGAAATCGGCACGGGTGATGTCTTCCAGATGGCAGCGGGGCATAACACCGGCTTCAAAGGCATCGGCCACCGTGGCCAGATACTTCTTCATCACCTGCGCGCGGGTCATTTTCATTTTCTTGAAAATGTGGTAGTCGCTGCAGCTGACCAGAATGCCCGTTTCCCGGATGCCCAGGTCCTTCACCAGCTTGAAGTCTTCCCGGCTGGCCCGGATCCAGGTGGTGATTTCGGGGAACTGCAGCCCCAGGTCCTTGCACCGGGCCACCGCTTCACGGTCACGCTCGCTGTAGATGAAAAACTCCGTCTGGCGGATGATGCCGTAAGGCCCGCCCAGCTTGCTCATCAATTTGAACAGATCCTCGATCTGCTTGGGGGTGTAGGGATCCACCGACTGCTGACCGTCACGGAAAGAAGTATCCGTGATCCAGATTTCCTCCGGCATGTTCATGGGCACACGGCGATGGTTGAAGGGGATCATGGGCACCGTTTCATAATTATAAATATCCCGGTACAGGTTGGGATCCGGCACATCCTGCAGGGAATAACGATAGTTCTTCTGCTCCAGCAAATTGGTTTTCCGGGAAATTTCCAGCATGGTCATACCTCCGTCATTTGGATGTATACAAGTATATCTCAGTGGTAATGTTTTGTAAACCAAAATACAGTGAAAGCACAATGTTCTGCAACTTCCCAACGCAAATCACGGCATTTCCTGCATTTTTGTCTGCCTTTCATGCTGTTTTTGCAATTTCCGCTTCGTGAAAAAGCAAAATTCATGTTTTTCGAGGGTGAACGGGGTTTTGTGGGGCGTTGCCCCACACCCCAGCAGGGTCATTGACCCTGCACCCGATGCCGGAATGAGCATTCCCCTTCACACCAACAATGTCCCGGTGACACAATGCCACACGCAGAAACCCCTTCGCTGATAAAGGTGGTAACTTTGCGAGCTGGCTGCGGCACTGCCGCACCACGGGCTGGGCGGTGTGAAACACCGCCGGCCGGATGCTGTGCATCCGGGG
>JAFWYZ010000114.1 GCA_017517465.1 Clostridia bacterium
AACCATCTACCAGTCCGGTGAAGTGGTCACTCCTGAAGCATGGGATCTCCAGCCCAATTATGAGCTGACCGGCGAAGCTTCCTACACCATCACCCTGGATTACAACGGCGCTTCCCCTGCCGAAGTTACCTTCTATTACAACAAGCAGGCTCCCCAGCCCGCCAATGTGAAGGTGCACTATGTGGATGCTGCCACCAATTCCCCCATCGCTTCCGACACCGAAAAGACCGTCTACCAGTCCGGTGAAGTGGTCACTCCCGAAGCATGGGATATGCAGCCCAATTATGAGCTGACCGGCGAATCCTCTTACACCATCACCCTGGATTACAACGGCGCTTCCCCTGCCGAAGTTACCTTCTATTACAATTTCAATCCTCCCGCCACCGAAGTGCCCACCGAAGTGCCCACTGAGGCACCTACCGAAGCGCCTGCCACGCCCGCGCCTGTGGAACCCGTTACCCTGCCTGTTCTGTATCTGGACATCGTGACCAGCATGCCCGTGGCCACCGAAGGCAGCATCGTCTGCCAGCCCGGCACCGTGACCGATGTGTACCCCACCCCCGCCGATCTGCTGGCTGACTACCGCCTGTCCGAACAGAGCGCCGCCATGCAGCAGGTGAGCGTAGATGAAATGGGCTATGCCAATGTGTACGAAGTGGTGTTCTACTACGAATACGTGGCCCCTGCCACCGAAGCACCCACGGAAGAGCCCACTGAAGCACCTACCGAAGCGCCCACTGAAGCACCTACCGAAGTGCCTGCCACGCCCGCGCCTGTGGAGCCCGTTACCCTGCCTGTTCTGTATCTGGACATCGTGACCGGCATGCCCGTGGCCACCGAAGGCAGCGTTGTCTGCCAGCCCGGCACCGTGACCGATGTGTACCCCACCCCCGCCGATCTGCTGGCCGATTATCGCCTGTCCGAACAGAGCGCCGCCATGCAGCAGGTGAGCGTGGATGAAATGGGCTATGCCAATGTGTACGAAGTGGTGTTCTACTACGAATACGTGGCCCCCGCCACCGAAGTGCCTGCCACGGCAGAACCCATCCAGCCCACCGAAATCGTGATTTCCTATTATTCCACCGATGCGGTGCAGATCGCCGAATCCACCACCTTCCTCTGCCAGCCCGGCGAAAACACCATCAAGCCCAACCAGCCTGCCATCGGCAGCGAATGGATTCTGCAGGGCGAAGAAAACGTGACCGTCATTCTGGACGACAACGGCCTCACCCCTGCCTCCGTCAGCTACTATTACCAGCAAAAGCAGCCCGATGCCACTCCTGCGCCCATGCCGGTCACCATCCGGTACATGGATAAGCAGGGCAATGCACTGCTGCCGGATGAAAACCGTTTCCTGCCCATGGGGGATCACCCCATCACCGCCCCCCAGACACTGGAAGATTCCTACGTGCTGGAAGGCGATGCCACAGTGATCGTCCGGGTCAGCGAATACGGCGCCGAGCCCAGCCTGGTGATTTTCCAGTACACCAAGAGCACCGCAGCCCCCAAGATCTGCCTGGTGACCGTCAAATATGTGAATGCCGCCACCGGCTCTGCCCTGTTCCAAGTGCAGCCTGCGGTGTGCACCGAAGGCAGCGAAAACATGATCAGCGTGGATTGGCAGCTGCTCACCCAGATGGGCTTTGGCCATTACACCCTGCAGAGCCCGGACACCGTATCCGTCACCGTGGATGAAAACGGCATTGCCTACCCCACCGAAGTGGTATTCGCCTTTGCCGAACCCATCATCCCCACCCAGACACCCACCCCCACCTCCGTTCCCACCCCTGAAATGCCGGTGAACGTGAAGGTGTATTTCCGCAACGAACAGGGCATGGATATTGCCCCGGCCCAGGAAATTCCCTGCTATGTGGGCAACAATACCATCGAATGTGCTCCCGTGAACATCCTGCCCGATTACCGGCTGAACGGCGAACCCTATCAGACGGTGGTGCTGTCCGACGATGGGCTGCTCACCCCCGAAATGGTGGTGTTCAACTTCGTTTCTGCCCTCACACCGCCCCCGGCAACCGCTTCTCCCTTCCCCTACCAGTACACTCCCCAGGACAAGTGGTGCTATCCCACCGGTGACGGTATCAATTTCCGTTCCGAACCCACCACCGCCGGCGGCGGCAAAACCGTGATCCGCTCCCTGAAGCGGACGGAGCTGGGCCATATCACCGGCCTGGTGATCAATGAAAATGGCGAAGAATGGTACATGGTGGAAGTGGGCGATACCTTTGGTTTCCTGAAAACCACCGTGACCCGTGTGCTGTCCGATCAGGAAGTGGCAAAGCTGTTTGGCTATACGCCCGTGCCTGCCACCCCCTCTCCCTCTCCCATTCCCGAAGGTGCCGCCATTGACCTGTGGGCCAAAACCAATGCCAAGGTGTTCTTCCGCTCCTCCATGGAAACCGGCAACAGCAACAAGCTGGGCCAGCTGAAAAAGGACACCCCTGTCTGGGTGCTGCAGATGGACAGCGTGGAAGGCCAGCAGTGGTATCAGGTGATCGTTGACGGTCAGGAAGGCTATATCATGGCAGAATTTGTGGATCTGATGAGCCGCCAGGAAAGCGACCGCATTCAGGCTTCTCTCGCTTCTCCCATGCCCACGTCCACACCCCTGCCCACGCCCTTCGTTCCCACCGCGGAACCCACCTTTACCCCCGTGCCCACCGAAATCCCCACCCCCTCACCCACCGCTACCCCGGTGCCCTACACCGGCTATGCGCTGACGCTTTGGCAGGTGCCCCTGCGCACCGGTGTCACCGATGACACCATCCTGGAATGGCTGCCGGCAGACAGTCTGGTATACGTCAACGGCCAGACCTACGTCAACGGCGAAAGCTGGTCCACCCTGCGCAGCATGGAAAGCGGCAATTACGGCTTCATTCAGCATAATGCGCTGATGCTCATTTCCAACGAACAGGCTCAGCCCTATCTGGATATGATCACCCAGATGCAGAACCCCACCACCCCCGAACCCCAGCAGCAGTACGGCTATGCCATGACGCTGGGTGACGGTGTGCCCCTGCGTTCCTTTGCCGATACCAATGCAGAAATCATGCTGCAGCTGCCCTATGCCGCTGTGGCCAGCGTGCGGGGCCAGGTCTTTGCCGGCGGTACCACCTGGCATCTGGTGCAGTACAACGGCATGTGGGGCTATGTGCGTGCAGACCAGATGCGCATGATGTCCGAAGAGGAAGTGCAAAGCTATCTGCAGTCTCTGGAAAAGGGCACACCCCTGCCCACTGAAGTTCCCTATACCCCCGCTCCCATTACCCAGGAAAGCCTGTCCAGCTACGGCCATGTGCAGAGCAACAGCGGCAAGGTGAACATGCGCAGCGAACCCTCCACCGATGCCACCCGGCTGAAGCTGCTGGATAATTATGCCTTTGCCCTGGTCATGGGCAGCGAAACCGGCGCCGACGGCAAAACCTGGTATAAAGTCAGCCAGGCAGGCACGGAAGGCTACATTCAGGGGGATTATTTCAAGGTGCTCACGCTGAGCGAGCTGACCCTCTTCCTGCAGAGCGACGAATATCAGAATGCCAACAGCCAGACCGGCAATACCGGCTCCACCTCTGGCCAGATCCAGCCTGTGGAAGACTATAACCAGACCATCTGGCAGAATCCGGCACTGATGGCCTCTTACGAGCCCTTCAATCCCTACGCAACCCCCACCATCGATCCAGAACACCTGCCCACGGCTTCCCCCGTGCCTACCATGGCACCCCAGCATACCGGCTACATCACCCCCACCCCCCTGCTGGCCCCCATTCAGGGCAGCATCACCCCCACACCCGAAACCAGCAAAGACGGCGGCTCTGTGCTGCCCTGGCTGCTGATGGGTACCCTGGTGATCGGCGGCGGCGGTGCGGTGTATGCCTGGTCCCTGCACCAGCAGAATGAACGGCGCCGTCAGGCGGTCCGTGCCCAGCAGGCACGGCAGGCCCAGTCCCGTCAGAATCAGGCTCAGCAGCCTCAGATGCGGATGGCGCCTCCTGCCGCACAGCAGACCCGTTCCTATAACCCCCAGGTGCCGCAGCAAACCGGCTCCTACGCCCCTGTCCGGCCCCAGCAGCCTGCGGCTCCCCAGAATACCCAGGCTTTCCGGCCCCAGCAGCCTGCGGCCCCCCAGAACACCCAGGCTTTCCAGCCTCAGCAGTCTCCCCAGGCCACCCAGGCCTTCCGGCCCCAGCAGCCTGCTGCACCTCAGAACACCCAGGCTTTCCAGCCTCAGCAGTCTCCCCAGAATACCCAGGCCTTCCGGCCCCAGCAGCCTGCTGCTCCCCAGAACACCCAGGCTTCCAAGCCTCCGGTTCCCACCCAGACGGCCCCAGCCGGTGAAAGCACCGCGCCCCGGCGCCGGCGCTCCGACAAATACAATAGCTAAATCCCGTTGAAAAGGAGTTGTTCCTTTCCTTCCGGCGGCAGAATGCATTTTTCCGCTTCTGCCCCGGAGGGAAAGGCAGCTCCTGTTCCCATTTTCTTGAGGAGGCTCTCCCATGTGTTTTTCCTGCCGTTTTTTCTCTGTGATGCTGGCCCTTGTGATGTGTATAGGGCTTTGTCTGCCTGCTTTTGCGGAAGATACCGCCGAAAAAACCTTCTCCGATTGGGGCATTGTGCACAGCAACCTGGGCCAGGTGAACCTGCGCGCCAAGGCTTCTGCATCCTCCAGCCGGGTGGCCCTTTTGCACAACTATGATATGGCCCGGATCCTGGGCGCTGAAAAGGGCGATGACGGCAAGATCTGGTACCATGTGATGTACAATGAACTGGAAGGCTTCATCCATGGGGATTATTTTGATGTGCTGACGGTGCAGGAATATGCCCTGCGCACCGGCAGCAATGCTTCCGACACCCCTGCCGCCTCCTATGATGCAGACAATATCCCGGAAGGCCAGGTGCCTCCCGCCTGGCCCGTGCCCCAGTATGTGCAGCAGCTGATCTTCATTGCCGAAAAAGAGCTGGGCTATACCGAGGAAAAAAGCGGTGTCACCAAGTACGGCATCTGGAGCGGCGACAGCAAGGCGGAATGGTGCGCCGAATACCTGTGCTGGTGCACCTACCAGACGGACCGCCAGTTTGCCACCCAGCTGTTCAATCGCCTATACCCCAACTACACCGGCAACAATACCGGCAGGGACTGGTTTTTGCAGCAGGGCCGTTATGTGGCCCGCCGGGGCATGGTGCCCGGCTGGGGCAGCCAATGGCTGAAAGGCGAAGACACCCTGATGCAGGCCAACAGCTACGTTCCCCAGCCCGGAGACTGGATGTTCCTCTCCACCGGTGCCGAAGGCGACACGTCCCACGTGGCCATGGTGACCCACTGCACCTATAACGACGATGGCAGCATCAGCGTGCATGTGCTGGAAGGCAATAATCCCTCCGCCGTGCAGCGCAACACCTACCCCCTGGACTGGTGGGCCATCCTGGGCTACGGCACCGTCCACGATGCCGCAGACATCACCCTGAAGGAAGGCCACAAGGGTGAAAAGGTGCGTGCCCTGCAGACGGCCCTTTCCGCCGCCGGCTATTTCAGCGAACAGAACATCACCGCCACCTTCGGCGATATTACCCTGCAGGCCGTCAAGCAGTTCCAGCAGGCAAACGGCCTGCCCGTTACCGGCATTGCCGACCTCCATACCCAGCTGAAGCTGGCTGAAACAGCCAATATCGGTGCTGCCGCAGCCCCGTAAGCAGGAATTGCGGAATCTGCGGCGAATAGAACATAGTTATCCTTTCATCCTTCAGAATCAGAGAGGTGAAATCAAGCATGCGGGATTTGGTGCTTGTACTGAATTTCAGCGATACCGCCAGCCGGACCATCACCAGAAAGCTGCGCTCCGAACGCGTGATGTGCAGGATCGTATCCGGCTCCGTTTCTCCGGAAGAAATTATGGAGCAGCAGCCTTTGGGGCTGGTGCTTGCCTGCGGTACGGAGAATGAGATTTCCATGCAGCCGCATCCCGCCTTGTTTGATCTGCCCCTTCCCATGCTGGCCATTGGCCGGGCGGCAGATACCATGCTGCAGGCCATGGGCGGAGGCGAAGAGGAGGCCCCGTTCCTTTCCGGGCTGATGGAAACGGCATACAGCGCCCATCCCCTCTTTGACGGCCTGGAAAACGGGGACCGGATGGTGAAAAACATCCACCCCTGGCTGCTTTCCGCTTCCACCCGCAGCATCTGCACCTGCGAAGAGAGGACTGTGGGCTTTACCCACAAGGAGCGCCCCCTGATGGGCCTGCAGCTGGAAATGGAACAAAGCGATATGGATGCTTCCCTCATGCTGCGCAATTTTGCCCTTTCCATCTGCGGCTGCAGCCCCTGGTGGGATGACGATGCCTTCGTTTCCCGGGCGAAAGAGGAAATCCGCCGCATCACCGGGGACGGCATTGCCGTGTGCGCCATGACCGGCGGGCTGGACAGCGGTGTCAGTGCCCTGCTGGGGCACCGTGCCCTGGGTGACAGGCTGAAGTGCATTTTTGTGGACACCGGCCTGCTTCGCGAAAATGAAGTGAATGATTTTCTTTCCTTTTACCGTGAGCAGATGGGGCTGGATATCCTGTGTGTGAACGCAAAGGACCGTTTTCTTTCTGCCCTGCAGGGTGTGGAAAGTGCAGATAAAAAACGCAATGTGATCGGCCTGACCATGCAGCAGATCCTGACCGAAGAAAAACACCGGCTGGGCCGCTACAATGCCCTCATCAAAGGCACCAGCTTCAACGACATCATGTTCGGCAAGGGGGACCGCCGTCCTCAGCTGGCAGAAGACGTGCCGCTGATGGAACCGGTGCGGGATCTGTTCAAGGATGAAATCCGGCGCATCGGCAATTTCCTGGGCATCCCGGCGGAAGTGCTCTCCCGCCAGCCTTTCCCCGGCAGCGGCCTGGCCCTGCGCATTATGGGGGAAGTAACGGAAGAAAAGCTGCAGATCCTGCGCAAATGCGACCATATTTTCCGGGAAGAAATCATTTCCGCCGGTGCCGAAAAGCGGCTGTGGCAGTATTTTGCGGTACTCAGCCCCCTGCCCGGCAGCGAAAACCAGACGGCCGTGTGCCTCAGAGCCGTGCATGCCAGCGAACAAAACCTGGCCTATGCCGCACGGCTGCCCTATGATGTGACCGAAAACACCACCACCCGCATTTTGCAGGAAGTGCCGCAGGTCCAGCGTGTGCTGTATGACCTGACCCCCTCCGGACGTTATGCCGGCATTGAATGGCAATAAAACCACTGAAGTATAAAATGTAAGAAGGAATTATTGTATGCGTATTTCTCATCCCCAGGCTCCTTATCAGGGTGTGGCCCCCGAAAATGTATTTTTTGTGGCCAATGATCAGCATGTGCAGATGGGCACCGGCTATGTGATTCCCTTCATGCAGAAGGAAATGTACCCGGACCGTCCTCTGCACCTGTTTATGCAGATCGAAGCCCAGCCCTCCGCCCGTGCACTGCTTTACGGTGCGCTGCTGGCCCGGGCCGAACAGCTGAAGGAACAGACCCCCGGCCTGCCCGTTCGCCTGTACAGCCTGGTCAGCCCCGAAAATCTGGACATGATGCATTTTTACGAAGCCTGCGGTTTTAAGGATGACGACGGCGAGGATATGTATCGCTTTACCATGCCTCAGGGCTATCCCAGAGTGCCCATGGGCATGCAGTTTGCCTCCGTGCCCCTGCACGATGAGGCCAGCCAGGTTTCCTTCCTCAACCGGCTCAATGCCCACCGCATCCAGCCCTTCTCCCGGGATCATCTGACCCTCTGGATGCAGCAGCAGCATTTTATGGCGCTGGGCTTTTACAAAAACGGCCTGCCGGTGGCAGAATGTATTTTCACCGGCACCGGCCAGAACGTGACCCTGCTGATGATCTATACCGCTGCGGAACACCGCCGTCAGGGCATGGCCATCCAGCTGCTGGAAAGCGCTTTCAATCTGCTGCGGGAACGCGGTGTGATCACCGTCTATACCCACATTTTCCGCCGCAACCTGCCCCAGATGAAGCTGGTGCAGCACTTCGGCGGCCATTACCTGCGTACTGTTTCCGCCCTGC
The DNA here is from genome assembly GCA_017517465.1 of Clostridia bacterium. GTDB lineage: Bacteria > Bacillota > Clostridia > Christensenellales > Aristaeellaceae > RUG563. The sequence continues at coordinate 8,053 of JAFWYZ010000114.1, forward strand.
CGGGCATTGACCTGTAAGGGAATGAGGAATGTGGAATTAAGAATTCAGAATGAAGAATTCAAAATTGTGGTTTGTTAACCATTCATCTGCAACCAAATATCACAGGGGCGGCCATTGGCCGTCCTTTTTGTTGCGCTCTGTTTGTTATACCCTGCTTGTTCTTTCCCTCCATGGCAAAATCACACACAAAAAAGGAAGCCTGACAAGGCTTCCTCTTTGCATATTTATGTTTGGCTATATCTTGTCCGGCTCAGTCGTTCAGCCAGTCCAGTGCATCGGGATAGGTATAGTTCAGGCCGTTTTCCTTGCACCACTTGGCGGCATAAGAATCCCGCACCACGGTGAACTGCATATTTTTCGGGCAATCGGCAAAAGCATCTGTGCCGATGCTTTCCATACTCTCCGGCAGCGTGATGGCGGTGAGGCTCTTGCAATAGTAGAACGCCTCATCCCCAATGTTGGTAACGCCTTCCGGCAGTGTGATGGCGGTGAGGCTCATGCAAGTGTAGAACGCATAATCCCCGATGCTGCGGATGCCCTTTGGCACCTGATATTCCGTTGCGGTAAAACCGCCGGGATAGCAAACCAGTTTCTTTTCCGTTTTATTGAACAATACCCCTTCTATGGTGGCAAACACGGGGGGATTCGGCGAAACCTGGATGTTTGTCAGCTGTTCGCAATACGCAAAGGGATTGATGCCCATTTCCGTTATGCTGTCCGGCAGCGTGATGGCGGTGAGGCTGTTGCAACCGGCGAACGCCTCATCCCCGATGCTGGTGAGCCCTTCCGGCAACGTGATAGCAGTAAGGCTGCTGCAACCAATGAACGCAAAATCTCCGATGCTGGTGAGCCCTTCCGGCAGCATGATGCCGGTGAGGCTGTCGCAACCGGCGAACGCCGCATCCCCGATGCTGGTAATACCTTCCGGCATCGTGATGCCAGCGAGGCTGTCGCAACCATAGAACGCAAAATCTCCGATGCTGGTAATACCTTCCGGCAGTGTGATGGCGGTGAGGCTTCTGCATTCGAAGAACGCCGCATCCCCGATGCTGCGGATGCCCTTGGGCACCTGATATTCCGTTGCGGTAAAACCATAGGGATAGCAAACCAGTTTCTTTTCCGTTTTATTGAACAATACCCCGTCTATGGTGGCAAACACGGGGTGATCCGGCGAAACCTGGATATTTGTCAGCTGTTCGCAATACGCAAAGGGATTGATGCCCATTTCCGTTACACTATCCGACAGTGTGATGGTGGCGAGGCTCTTGCAAGAGTAGAACGCACTATCCCCGATGCTACTTACCGAATACCCGTCCAGTACATCCGGCACGGTCAGTTCGGCTGCACTGCCGGAATAATCTATGATCTGTGCCGTGCCATCCGCAAGGAGGATATATTTATAATCCCCGCTTTGGTATACCGTGGG
>JAFWYZ010000115.1 GCA_017517465.1 Clostridia bacterium
CAGGCCACCGGAAAAGGCGAAGAAGCGGAAAGCCAGCAGCAGGAGCAGGCGCTGGCCCCTGTTTCTTCTGCTGCAGCGGAGGACGGAACGCTGGATGCAGCGGTGCTGGCCCGGGCAGAAAAGGGTGAAGCGGAAGCCATTATGGCTGTGGCCGATTATTACTGGTACGGCAATGAGGACAAGAACATAGCGCCGGATTACAAAAAAGCAAAGGAATGGTTTGAGCGGCCGGAAATGAAGGAAAACAATACGGCATTGGTAGCGCTTGGCATCGGCTATTACGAAGGTTATTTTGACGAAAACGGCCAGCCGGATTATCAAAAGGCCTTCGATTATTATACAGCGGCAGCGAAAAGAGGCGACGAAATTGCCATGAACAACCTGGGGGCCGGCTATACAAAGGGTTATTTTACCGAGGATGGCCAGCCGGATCACACAGAGGCCCGGGATTGGTATGTGGCAGCGGCGAAGCTGGAATACAAGAAATCCATGTACAATCTGGGGAAAGGATATGACAAGGGATATTATACCGATGGGAAACCGGATGTAAAAAATGCCGAAAAGTGGTACACGGAAGCGGCAGACCGGGGACACGGGCTTGCTGCGGAAAAGCTGGTCGCCTATTACCTGAGCGGCAAGACGGATGAAAACGGCCAGGTGCTGGTGGAAAAGGACCCGGAAAAAGCCCTGCATTATCTCAATGTAGCCTATGAGGACAACCACCGGTGTAATTATGTGCTGTCCTGGCTGGGCTGGTATCATGCCGGCAACAGCGGCGTGCTGGCAGCGGATTATCCAAAGGCTGTGGGTTTCTATGAAGAAGCAGCGGCCAATGGGGATACTTATTCCATGGAACAGCTGGCGAAGATCTACGGTGAAGGTCAGCTGGGCAGCCCGGATATGGGCAAGGCCATCGAATGGTATGAAAAGGCAGCGGCGGCAGACAGTGCCTATGCGGCGGAGAATCTGGCAGAGCTGTACCTCAAAGGCAAAACGGATGAAAACGGCCAGGCGCTGGTGGAAAAGGATGACGAAAAGGCGCTGATGTTCTTTCAAATGGCAGCTGAGCAAGGGGATGCCTATTCCATGGAACAGCTGGCGAAGATCTATGGTGAAGGTCAGCTGGGCAGCCCGGATATGGGCAAGGCCATCGAATGGTATGAAAAGGCAGCGGCGGCAGACAGTGCCTATGCGGCGGAGAAACTGGCAGAGCTGTACCTCAAAGGCAAAACGGATGAAAACGGCCAGGCGCTGGTGGAAACGGATGACGAAAAGGCGCTGGAATACCTGGAAAAGGCGTATCAGCTGAACCCGGGCAGCAGTTTTGCGCAGGTGTGGCTGGGCTGGTATTATGCCGGCAACAGCGACGTGCTGGCAGCGGATGATGCAAAGGCGCTGATGTTCTTTCAAATGGCAGCTGAGCAAGGGGATGATTTTGCCATGTATCAGCTGGGGGAAATGTACGAAGGGGGCCAGGCCGGCAAACAGGATATGCAGCAGGCGCTGGCATGGTATGAAAAGGCAGCACAATCCGGTCAGATCAATGCGGCGGAGAAACTGGCAGAGCTGTACCACAAAGGCAAAACGGATGAAAACGGCCAGGTGCTGGTGGAAAAGGATGACGAAAAGGCACTGGAATATCTGAAAAAAGCCTATGAAATCAACCCGGACGGGCTGTATGCACAGGTGTGGCTGGGCTGGTTCTATGCCGGCAACAGCGAAGTGCTGGAGGCGGATTACGAGAAAGCCGTGGCCTTCTATGAAGCGGCGGCCGGGCAAGGGGATGCCTATTCCATGTGCCAGCTGGGGCTGATCAACAAAAACGGCCAGTATGGCCAGCCGGACTTTGCAACCATGGAAAAATGGTTTGGTCAGGCGGCGGAGCTGGGCAACAAGCAGGCCGCCCATGAGCTGTGCTACATGTACACCCAGGATTTGACGGATGAAAACGGCCATGTGCTGGCGGTGTATGATGAGGAAAAGGCCTTCCATGCACTGGAGCGTGCCTATATGCTGGGGGATGATGACCGGTATGTGCTGTCCTTCCTGGGCTGGTTCTATGACGGCAACAGCGATGCGGCACAGCGGGAGCCGGAAAAAGCGGCGGCTTGCTTTGAAGCGGCGGCACAGCAGGGGGACGGCTATTCCATGGTGCGCCTTGGCAAATTGTACCTGAACGATAAAACGGATCTGTTTGACCCGGACAAGGCAAAAACATGGCTGGAAAAGGCATTGGAAACGGACAGCCGTGAGGAAGCGCAGAAGCTGCTGGATGGGATGGCGCTTCTGACAGAAGAATAACAGCAAAGAAAGAACCGTCAGGCTTTCCTGACGGTTTTTTGTGCAGCTGATCAAAAAAAGCCCCCGCAAAAGCGGAGGCAAATGAGAAACGTTATTCGGTGCGCAGGGCCACCACGGGATCCTTCTTGGCGGCAAGCCGGGAAGGAATCAGCCCGGCGATGAAGGTGAGCACCATGGAGATCCCAACCAGTATCAGCCCGGCCACCGGGGGCAGGCCTGCGGCATTGGGGATGGAGGTGAGGGTGAAGATGATGTGGTTCACCAGCAGGTTCAGCAGCAGCGTCACCCCGATGCCCAGGGCACCGGCGGTAAAGCCCACGATCAGCGTTTCGGCATTGAACACCCGGCTGATATCCCGCTTGGAAGCGCCGATGGCACGCAGGATGCCGATTTCCTTGGTGCGCTCCAGCACGCTGATGTAGGTGATGATGCCGATCATGATGGAGGATACCACCAGGGAGATGGCCACGAAGGCGATCAGGATATAGCTGATGGCGTTGACGATGGTGGTGACGGAGGACATCATCAGGCCCACATAGTCGGTGTAGCGGATTTGCTGATCATCGGGCTTACCCTCGTTATAGGCGGCGATCAGCTGTTCAATTTCTTCCTTGGCTTCAAAATCGATGGGATAGAGGTAGATGGAGGAGGGATCGTCCTCCTGGCTCACCCCCAGCAGGGAAAGGTTGCCTTCCAGCGTGGCATCGGATGCCTTGGGGGCATACTGGGCCATCATCTGCATTTGCTGCTCCGGGGGCAATTGGGCCATCATGGCCTGCTGTTCCGGGGGCAGGGAGGCCAGCATCAGCTGCACGTCCTGCTGGCTCATGGCGGGCTGGGCATCGCCGGTGGCAAAGGCAAGGCCGGTGAAAATATCCGTGTCCTGATGGGCCAGCTGTTCTTTCACGATTTCACTGTCGTTCACCTTTTCCAGCAGGAAGCGCATCAGCTCCGGCCGGTAGCCGATGCCGCCGGTGACGGAGGTGGCCACGGCATCTTCTGCCGGGCGCAGGATGCCTACAATGCGGATCTGGGGAGCGTTTTCCAGCACCTGCTGCATGTGGGCGGCATCGCTTCTCTTGTCCACCCATACGCCGTTTTCCTTGGCAAAATAATCGGTGTTCACCATCAGGCGGAAGGACAGGGCCATCATTTCTTCATAGGTGAAGGAGATGCTTTCGGAATCCAGGGGCTTGCCTGCCATCAGGCCTGCCATCATACCCTTGAGCTCCTTCTGGTCCCGCAGGCCCAGGGTGTAGAGGGTATAGTCGCTCAATTCGTTACGCTCGTTGACGATCAGCACCGCTTCGTCGTACTTTTCCGGCATCCGGCCGTGGATCACGTCGAACTGGCTGCTCAGCATTTCTTCGTTGTCGATCAGGGGCTGGAATGCGTCCATCTGGCGCATGGAGGCGCTCATCATATCGTTGGAGGCGCCCATGCTCATCATTTCGGAAAAGCCCGCGGAATCGAAGGTGGTGGAGGGGTTCACCTGCATGCCGGTGCCGTCATCCATCAGCCGGTACACGGTGAGGGGGGTGGCATATTCGTACTGCACACCGCTGACCAGCGCATCCAGCGTTTCTTCCTGTTCCAGATATTCCTTCAGGCCCTTCAGGTCGTTTTCGTCCACCTGGCTCATCATGCCGGACATGAAGTTGGTCATCATCTGGCCGGAATAGATTTTGTCCATGTCGTGCTGGCCGCTTTCCGCCACGGCGCCCATCATGGCCTCCATCATGCCCGTCATATCCACCGTCTGCTTTTCGATCATCAGGGGGTAGGAGGACAGGGTGTCCCTTTCCACCCGCTCAATATAGGCATTCACACCGGTGGACAGGCTGAGGATCAGGGCAATGCCGATGATGCCGATGGAACCGGCAAAGGCGGTCAGTATCGTGCGGCCCTTTTTCGTCATCAGGTTATTGAGGGACAGGGAAAGGGCCGTCAGGAAGCTCATGGAGGGCTTTTTCTGCTTTTTGCGGGTGGTATCCTCGGGACTCTCTGCGGTATGGGGATTGGTGTCGGAGATCACCTTGCCGTCCAGCAGGCGGATGATGCGGTTGGCATAGGTATCCGCCAGCTCCGGGTTATGGGTGACCATGATGACCAGCTTTTCCTTGCTGATCTCCTTCAGGATCTCCATCACCTGCACGCTGGTTTCACTGTCCAGGGCACCGGTGGGCTCGTCTGCCAGCAAGATATCCGGGTCGTTCACCAGGGCACGGGCAATGGCTACCCGCTGCATCTGGCCGCCGGACATCTGGTTGGGCTTCTTCTTCAGCTGATCCCCCAGCCCTACCTTCTTCAGCGCTTCCGTGGCGCGGCGCCGGCATTCCGACTTGCTCACGCCGGACAGCGTCAGCGCCAGTTCCACATTGCGCAGCACCGTCTGATGGGGAATCAGGTTATAGCTCTGGAACACAAAGCCGATGGAATGGTTGCGGTAGGTGTCCCAGTCGTGATCCTTATAGGATTTGGTGGAACGGCCGCGGATGATCAGGTCACCGCTGGTGTACTGGTCCAGACCGCCGATAATGTTCAAAAGCGTGGTCTTGCCACAGCCGGAAGGGCCTAAAATGGCCGCAAACTCGCAGGTGCGGAAAGCCAGATCCACACCCTTCAGTGCTTCTACCCGGGCATCCCCCGCGTCATAGGCTTTGGTGATGTTTTTTAATGCCAACATGGTATTCACTCACCTCTTAATCCTTTTCTTTCCATAGTACCGGGAAATTATAACAGACAATTGTAAACAAACTGTGAACAAACCTTGTCCTATACAAGTCAGCAGGGTCATTGACCCTGCACCCTTTCTCCGGAAGGAACAATTCATATCAAACAAGCAATTTCCCGGTGGTGCGTGGGGAACCATGCGGGGTTTCACCACTGCACCCCACCAGGGGCATTGCCCCTGGACCCGGTACCGGATATTACAATATATATCTTGCAAACAATGTTCCGGTGCTGCGAAGTAACACACACGCTTTTTCGCAAATGAGCAATTGAAACTTTGCGAATTGGTTGCCCGCACTGCCATCACGCAGAAACCTCTTCGCAAAAAAAGATTGTGTTTTTGCGAGCTGGATGCCCGCACTGCGGGCCACGGGCTGGCGGTGTGAAACACCGCCGGCCGGATGCTTTGCATCCGGGGAAAACGACAAAAAAGAAGCGGTGAGAGAATGCATTCTCTCAGCCGCTCTTTTTTTCGTTTTCATAGC
>JAFWYZ010000116.1 GCA_017517465.1 Clostridia bacterium
AGAGAGCATTTCCAGGGCGGAAACACTGGCCATACGATTGAAGTACACTTCGGCACCCTCAATAGCATCCTGCCAGCCTTCGTTGGCCTTCACCATCAGGCGGGCACGCATGGAGGGCTGCACGTTCATGTTGGCGCGGATGTTGCGGATGGCGCGGATCATTTCCATGATGCCTTCCATCTGGGCGCTTTCGGCGGCGAAGGTGTACGCGTCGTTGACCTGGGGCCAATCGGCCAGCATGCAGGAAGCATCCTGTTTGCCGGGCAGGTTCTTGTACACTTCTTCGGTGAGGAAGGGCATGAAGGGATGGAGCAGGCGCAAAAGACCGCTGAGCACATGCTGGAGAACTGCGCGGACGGCGGCTTTCCGTTCCATATCTTCGCCAAGCAGGCCGCCCTTGGCCAGTTCGATGTACCAGTCGCAGAATTCGCTCCAGATGAAATCGTAAATCTTCTGGGCGGCCAGGCCGTAATCCGCATCTTCAAAGTAAGCGGAAATCTGGGCCACGGCTTCGTTGTATTTGGTCAGAATCCACTGGTCGGGGAGCAGCAGCTGCTTTCCTTCCAGGGTTTCTTCGCCGTCCAGGTTCATCAGCACGAAGCGGCTGGCATTCCACACCTTGTTGGCAAAATTTCGGGCCATTTCCACCTTTTCGGTGGAGAAGCGGGTGTCGTTGCCGGGGCTGATGCCCATCACCAGGGAGAAGCGCAGGGCATCGGCGCCGTACTGGTCAATGATCTCCAGGGGATCCACACCGTTGCCAAGGGACTTGGACATCTTCCGGCCCAGGGCGTCGCGGACCAGGCCGTGGATGACCACGGTGTCAAAGGGCACCTGGCCCATGTTCTCCAGAGAGGAGAAGATCATGCGGGAAACCCAGAAACCGATGATGTCATAACCGGTGACCAGGGTGTTGGTGGGGAAGAAGTAGGAAAGGTCTTCCGTCTGCTCAGGCCAGCCCAGCGTGGAGAAGGGCCACAGGGCAGAGGAGAACCAGGTGTCCAGCACGTCTTCATCCTGATGCAGGTGAGCGCTTCCGCACTTGTCGCAATGGGTGGGGTCGTCCATGGAGACGATCACCTGGCCGCAGTCTTCGCAATACCAGGCAGGAATGCGATGGCCCCACCACAGCTGACGGGAAATGCACCAGTCACGGGTGTTGCGCATCCAGTTCATGTAGGCCTTGCCGAAGCGTTCGGGCAGGAAACGGGTTTCGCCCTTTTCCACGCATTCGATGGCGGGCTTGGCCAGGGGCTCCATCTTCACGAACCACTGCTTGGAAACCATGGGCTCGATGACGGTGTGGCAGCGGTAGCAGGTACCCACTTCGTGCTTGAGGGGTTCAATTTCTTTCAGCAGGCCAAGAGCCGTCAGATCTTCCACGATGGCCTTGCGGGCATCCTTGGTGGTCATGCCGGCATACTTGCCGCAATCCAGCACATGGGGTTCGTTGACGCTGGCCTTGCCTTCGGCAAAGAGGGCATCGGCAGCGGCCTTATCGGCAGCGCCGGTCATGTGGCCGTCGTAGGTGAACACGCGCATGATGGGCAGGTTGTGGCGCTGGCCCACTTCGTAGTCGTTAGGGTCATGGGCGGGGGTGATCTTCACCACGCCGGTGCCCTTTTCCATATCGGCATGCTCGTCGCAGACGATGGGGATTTCCTTGTTGATCAGGGGCAGGATCACGTGGCAGCCATGCAGGTGGGCATAGCGGGGATCATCGGGGTTGATGGCCACGGCGGTATCACCCAGCATGGTTTCGGGACGGGTGGTGGCCAGCTCCAGCATTTCGCCGGTTTCCTTCACGGGATAGAGGATGTGCCAGAAATTGCCATCCTTCTCTTCATATTCCACTTCGGCATCGGAAATGGAGGTGTTGCAGCAGGGGCACCAGTTGATCAGGCGGTTGCCCTGGTAAATGAGGCCCTTTTCGTACAGGCGCACAAACACTTCACGAACGGCATGAGAGCAGCCTTCGTCCATGGTGAAGCGTTCACGACTCCAGTCGCAGGAGGCACCCATACGGCGCAGCTGACGGGTGATGCGTCCGCCGTATTCATTCTTCCAGGCCCAGGCATGTTCCAGGAAGCCTTCACGGCCCAGCATTTCCTTGGTGAGGCCTTCGGCGCGCAGCTTTTCCACCACCTTCACTTCGGTGGCGATGGAGGCATGGTCGGTGCCGGGGAGCCAGAGAGTGGGGTCACCCTTCATGCGGTGATAGCGGATGAGGCTGTCCTGCAGAACGCCGTCCATGGCATGGCCCATGTGCAGCTGACCCGTAACATTGGGGGGCGGCATGACGATGGTGAAGGGTTTCTTGCTCTTATCGATTTTCGGGGTGAAGGCACCGGAGGATTCCCATTTTTCATAGGTTTCCCGTTCGATGGCCTGGGGATTATAGGTTTTTTCCATGTTGAATTCAGCCATGTATATCCCTCCTTGCGGAATTATTATCTAAATACAACAAAAGCCGCTCATCCTCAAAGGACGGAGCGACCCCGTGGTACCACCTTATTTCACGATGAAAGATGCTTTCATCGCCTCATTGCGCTGTAACGTGCGCCAGACGTGCGGACTACTTTAGTTCACCCGCAGCCCTCCCGGGCGACTTTCTGCCTGTTCCTTCCCAAGCGGTCTTTCAGCCGGTGAACCGCTCTCTCTGAGGGGGAATGAAGCATACTCCTCCCGTTCATGGGGACTGTATGAAGAAAGCCTGAAGGGGGCGATCCCCCTTCAGGATAGCGGCAACGGTTTTGCCGTTGATGAACACTTACGCGTTCTTTTCTTCGTCAACAGTGATGACCTGCTTGCCATCGTAGTAACCGCAATTCTTGCAGACGCGATGGGCCAGCTTCATCTTGTGGCACTGGGAGCATTCCACGATAGCAGGAAGCTGCAGCTTCCAGTTGGCACGACGGCTACGGCCACGAGCCTTGGATACTTTTCCTTTGGGCAGAGCCATAATTACACCTCCTGATCCTTTGTCAGCAATTGCTGCAATGCCGAAAAAGGATGCTGGTCGGGCATGTCCTTCTGGCAAGCATGCGTATTTTGTTCATCCGGCTGTATTTCGGAAAGCACTTCGCATTCTTCACCGCAGGTGAAGCGCATGGGCAGTTCCAATACGGCCAGGGTGAGCGCCAAGTGGGCCAAGTCCACTTTGGAACCTTCAAATTCCAGACGCTCGTCATCCTCCTCGTCCTGAGCCTCTTCCTGCTGGGGATAGCGGCTGATGCGGGTGAAGATCTCATCGAACTCCACTTCCATTTCATGTGCCACGGGCTTCAAGCAGCCGGCGCACAGGGCATGGGCAACAGCGGTCAACACTCCACGGATGTGCAGGCTTTCACCTGCCATGGAAAAGGACCCTTTGAGAACCACATCGGAAAAGGTGATCTCCTCGCCGAAGATGTCCTGCGGGGGGATGCAGTCACTATGTTCGAAGAAAATATCTTCGCCAGGGGCGCGCAACGCCCGGGAAATGTCCAGCAGCATGCACAAACCTCCAATCGTGACCGTCTGCTATTATACAATTTCTGCTGTGGCTTTGTCAAGCCGTTTTTCTTCTTTTTCAGCAAGAAATACAGCGTTTTCCATCACAAAAGTGTTAATTTTTCTCAATCTTCTGTTTCTTTGTTCAAAAGCAGGGAAAGAATGTCTTCCACTTCGGAAAGGGAAGAAGCCAGGTTCAGCCGGGTGCGCAGTTTGGCCACCCCCCGTTGCCCTGTCACATACCAGCCAAAATGCTTGCGCATTTCCAGCATGCCGCTTTTTTCACCCTTCCAGGCGATCATTTCTCGGCCGTGCCGAAGGGCCAGCGCCACGATCTCTTCCACAGGGGGCTTTTTCCATTCTTTGCCTTCAAAAGCGGCTTTGATCTCTTCAAACAGCCAGGGATTGCCCAGGGCACCTCTGCCCATGGCCAGGGAGCTGCAACCGGTTACCCGGGCGCATTCCAGGGCAGAAGCTGCGTTCCAGATATCGCCGTTGGCGGTGACAGGCACGGAAACGGCCTGACGCACCTTGGCGATCTCTTCCCAGTTTGCCTGACCGGAATACTGCTGTTTCCGGGTGCGGCCGTGAACACAAAGGGCAGCGGCACCGGCATCGGTAACGGCCTTGGCAAAATCCACGGCATTGACGGATTCCTCATCCCAGCCGATGCGCATTTTGACGGTGACGGGAAGCAGGGATGCCTTCACACACCGCCGTACGATTTCTGCAGCCAGGGGAATATCCTTCATCAGGGCACTGCCGCTCTGGCCGCCCACCACCTTCTGTGCAGGGCAGCCCATGTTGATATCCACGGCGGAGAAAAGCCCCATTTCGGACAGCCTGGCCGCTGCCATTTCCATATGCTCCGGTACGGAGCCGAAAATCTGCACCGCCAGGGGGCCTTCGTTTTCCTGACGTGCCAGAAGGAAGCGGTAAGCGTTACGGTCTTTGGGGGCGGTCAAAAAGCCCTGGGCGGACACCATTTCCGTGGTGGCCAGGTCACAGCCTTTTTCAAAACATAATCCCCGGAACACCTGATCGGTGATGCCGGCCATGGGTGCAAGTGCCAGATGCAAAGTATCCCTCATTCGTTCAGGTATTTGGCGACGGTCAGATTTTTGATGCGCCATTGATTGTTTTCCCGGGTCAGCAGCACGTTGTACTGCACTTTCTGCCACTGGGGTTTTGTGGTGAGCTGCATGTTCTGCTGGTTTTCCCGGCCGGTTTTGTTCAGCTTGCCGTCGATGCCGGGGATCTCTTCCGTGATGGTGGCACGGGCCGTATCATCCCAGGGCCAGCACCAGAAGGAATTGAGCTGGATGCGGTGGTCAATACCGGTGACGGAATAATAGTTCCGGTAAACGGATGTGCCGTTTTGTACTTCCAGCAGCATGGGATCACGTTCCAGATAAGCCGGGGCAAAATAGACGGAAAGATCGTCCCCCGTATCCATCAATACCACCTGGGCACGCTTGGCCATACCGTCTTTGAGGATGATATAGATGTTGGTGGCATTCATGGAAACATAAAAGGCAGAGGTCACCAGTCCCAGTACGATCAGGATGATCAAAAGCCGGGAGGCGATATACCAGATCAGACGGCGTAAATATTGCACAGCAGGCTCCTTTTCTGCCAAGAGGCATTTTGGTACAAATCAAGCCATATACATTATAGCACAAAGGAAAGGAAAACACCATCCCCGGTGAATCTCTTCCTGAAAAAGAAACGATAAACAGGGGGAAAAGCATCCCGAAAAAGGAAAAGCGGTTGTATAGCCCGGATGATCTGTGCTATAATGGAAGGGTAAAGAAGATAAAGGAGGCGCAGACGCAAGTGAAGCGCATTGTATTGACAGGCGGCGGTACGGCCGGCCATGTGACCCCCCATCTGGCCCTTTTGCCCCACCTGAAGGAGATGGGATTTGACGTGCACTATATCGGCACGGAAAAAGGCATCGAACATCAGATGATGGATGCCCAGGAGGGTGTGCAGTATCATGCGGTGCAAAGCGGTAAGCTGCGCCGGTATTTTGACTGGAAAAACTTTACCGATCCTTTCCGGGTCATCTGGGGGGCGTTCCAGTCCGCCCACCTGATCGGCAAGCTGAAGCCGGACGTGTGCTTTTCCAAAGGCGGTTTTGTGTCTGTTCCCGTGGTGATCGGTGCATGGCTGCACCGGGTGCCCGTCATTTGCCACGAAAGTGACCTGACCCCCGGACTGGCCAACAAGATTGCGGCCAGGTTTGCCAAAAAAGTGGCCACCACCTTCCCCGAATGTGCCAAGGACATCGGCGACAAGGGTGTGTTTACCGGTACTCCTCTGCGGCCTGAACTGTTCAGCGGCAAAAGGGAAGAAGGCCTCAGGCTGTGCGGTTTTTCCGGCGAAAAGCCCATTCTGATGATGATGGGCGGCAGTCTGGGAGCCCAGAAGGTGAACGAAGCCCTGCGGGGTGCCCTGCCCCGGCTGCTGGAAAAAATGGACGTGGTGCATATTACCGGCAAGGGCAACCTGGAT
>JAFWYZ010000117.1 GCA_017517465.1 Clostridia bacterium
ATAGAAAAACAATAAAAACTCGCACATCCATTTCGGATTTGTTTTTCATTGGTTTGACATAAAGTTCCAAAGTGGCTATAATTTTTATCAAAGAGAACAAAGAGGTGGCCGCAATGACACGTGAAAGAGCAAAAGAGAAAGAACTTATTTTGCTGCTTCGTCGCCATAACGAACAAAATTATCCAAAGCTAAAAACTTGTTCTATCGTTATTCCTGAGGAGATTATTGATATACTTTGTCAACCCCAAAAACGCACAAATGAACAAAATGTTACTGTCGAAGCATTTCGAAAAGAAGCATATCATCAATTATGCACAATAAGCAAAGCTATTCTAACCAAACAACAGGAGAAAGCAAAACAGACAAGAGAAAATCGATTATCGAACGATCCCCGCTATGTAAAGCACTTTGGTATTTGGATCGATAAAACTCATCCGTCCGCACGTCTCACAAGAGAGAATTATGCATTTATCGATTCTGTATCAACACTCTACTCATATGAATATGCTCGTTTCTTAATCGAACATAAAAAGGGCGAAAATATTTTTGTTGATGACGAGAAACAAAAAGTTTTCTATACTGAAAAATTTTGCAAAGAGCATCGCGAGAGATGTCTAAGAAATTTTGATTTCAATATGCAAAAATTCGCAAGAATTGACCATTCAGAATTCGAGAAAAGACTATTAAGCTTTGCAAAAGGAAGGAAATTTCAGCAAGTGTTCTCCTTTGATGATCTTTTATGTACATCAAAACCATATGAAATAGAAAATGTATGTGGTTTTGTTTACATAATGGTATTAGATGCATATTCCCAAGCATACATCGGAATCACTGAAAGTAGCGTAAAAAACAGAATTCGTCAACATTGGAAAAAAACCAAGTCTTTTGACAGACTAATATTTGGAAATGAAAATTCTTCAGTTCTATCAATTGATAGCTTTGGACCATTGGATACAACAAGATTATTCGTAAAACCTTATACCGAAGACTTAAAAACACCTCTTGAAATTTACGAGAATATTTGCATTCGTACCTTCGGAAAGGAATTCTTGTTAAATCGTCTGTAATCATTTCTATCCCAAACAATTTATATACATTCTTCCCCTTGCGAAAAGCACCAAAAACCGCTATAATGAAACAAATGCGTTGATCGGGAAGAAGTAGCGGTTTTCAGAGGCTTTCAGAGAAGTGCCGGGCGGTGCAAGGCACAAAGCGGAGAAAGCAGCGAATACATCCCGGGAGCAGAGGGCTGAACGGCGACCAGTAGGCCTTTTCCGGGTACGCCCGTTACAGCGGAAAGGCAATAGCGCTTTTGTCTGTTGCCGGAGGGGCCGTCAGACGGATGGCAACAGAGGTGGTACCGCGGTAAATGAAACTTTATCGTCCTCTGCAGAAAAGACTGCAGAGGCTTTTTTATGCCCTGCGGATCCCACAAAAAAGGAAGGTATCGTACCCATGCCCATTACCGAAGTATTGACAAAAAATGCAAAGCTCTACCCCGATGAAGTGGCGCTGGTGGAGATCAACCCCAGCTTCGAGCCCGAAAGCCGCATCACCTGGCGGGAATATTCCCTCATGCAGCCCCAGCCGGGCGAACCCTTCCGCCGGGAAATCACCTGGAAGGAATTCGAAAAAAAGGCCAACCGCTTCGCCAACCTGCTGCTCACCCGCGGCCTGAAGAAAGGCGATAAGGTGGCTATCCTTTTGATGAACAGCCTGGAATGGCTGCCGGTATACTTTGGCGCCCTGCGCGCCGGTGCCGTGGCGGTGCCCCTCAATTACCGCTATACCGCAGATGAAATCAAGTACTGCCTGGATAAGGCGGACTGCACCATGCTCATCTTCGGCCCGGAATTCATCGGCCGTATGGAAGAGATCTGCGACCGCATCCCCAAGGTGAAAAACCTGTTCTATGTAGGGGAAGACTGCCCCTCCTTTGCGGACAGCTATAACCAGATGATCTCCTTCTGCTCCTCCCACGATCCCAAAGTGCCGCTGACGGATGAAGATCCCGGTGCCATCTATTATTCCTCCGGCACCACCGGCTTCCCCAAGGCCATTTTGCACCTGCACCGCAGCCTTACCCACGCCATGGAAACGGAACAGGCACACCACCAGCAAACCCACGATGACGTGTTCCTGTGCATTCCGCCGCTGTACCATACCGGTGCCAAGATGCACTGGTTCGGCAGCTTCATGGTGGGCGGCAAAGCGGTGCTGCTCAAGGGCACCAGGCCCGAATGGGTGCTGAAGGCTGCCAGCGATGAAAAATGCTCCATCGTGTGGCTGCTGGTGCCGTGGGCCCAGGACGTGCTGGACACCATCGAGCGCGGGGATGTGAAGCTGGAAGATTACCAGCTTTCCCAGTGGCGGCTGATGCACATCGGTGCCCAGCCCGTGCCTCCCTCCCTCATCAAGCGCTGGCTGCAGGTGTTCCCCCATCACAAGTATGACACCAACTACGGCCTGTCCGAGTCCATCGGCCCCGGCTGTGTGCACCTGGGTATGGAGAACGTCCACAAGGTGGGTGCCATCGGCAAGGCCGGCTACGGCTGGCAGGTAAAGATCGTGGGCGACGATCATCAGCCCGTTGCCCGCGGCGACGTGGGCGAGCTTTGCGTGAAGGGCCCCGGCGTGATGGAATGCTACTATAAAGACGAAAAATCCACCAACGAAGTGCTCAAAGACGGCTGGCTCTACACCGGCGATATGGCCATGGAAGACGAAGACGGCTTCATTTTCCTGGTAGACCGCAAAAAAGACGTCATCATCACCGGCGGCGAAAACCTGTACCCCGTGCAGATCGAAAACTTTATCCGCAAGCACGATGCGGTGAAGGACGTAGCCGTCATCGGCCTGCCCGATGCCCGTCTTGGCGAAATTGCCGCCGCCATTATCGAACTGAAACCCGAATATGAAGTGACCGAAGAAGAAATGAACGACTTCTGCACCGGCCTGCCCCGCTATAAGCGGCCCCGGAAGCTGATCTTTGCCCAGGTGCCCCGTAACCCCACCGGCAAGATCGAAAAGCCCAAGCTGCGCAGCATTTACTGCGGCGAAAGCCTGGTAGCCCAGCAGATTGAAAAATGAGAGGAAACGATACAAATGGCTAAGAAACTGTTGATCGGCAACGCTGCCGTGGCTCAGGGCGCATGGGAAGCCGGTGTGCATCTGGTGTCCTCCTACCCCGGCACCCCCAGCACCGAAATCACCGAATCCATGGTGCAGTATCCCGAAGTATATGTGGAATGGGCCCCCAATGAAAAAGTGGCTGCCGAAGTGGCCATCGGTGCCGCCATCGGCGGCGGCCGTGCCATGACCTGCTGCAAGCACGTGGGCCTCAACGTCATGGCGGACCCCGTGTTCACCGCCTCCTACATCGGCGTGAACGGCGGCCTGGTGATCGCCGTGGCCGATGACCCCGGCATGCACTCCTCCCAGAACGAGCAGGACAGCCGCCACTATGCCAAGGCTGCCAAGCTCACCATGCTGGAGCCCAGCGATTCCGGGGAATGCAAGGAATTCACCAAGCAGGCTTTCGAAATCAGCGAGCAGTTTGATACCCCTGTGCTGCTGCGGCTGTCCACCCGTGTTTCCCATTCCCAGAGCCTGGTGGAAGTGGAAGACCGTCAGAACGTGGCCCTCAAGCCCTATGAAAAGAACATCGCCAAGAACGTCATGATGCCCGCCAATGCCATCCGCCGTCATGTAACGGTGGAAGAAAGGCAGCAGAAGCTGGTGGAATTCGCCGAAACCACCCCCCTCAACACCGTGGAAGATAACGGCAGCAACATCGGCATCATCACCGCCGGCATCTCCTACATGTATGCCAAGGAAGCCCTGGGCAACCGCGTGAATTACCTGAAGCTGGGCATGGTCTATCCCCTGCCCCAGCAGAAGATCCGCGATTTCGTCAAGGGCCTGGACAAGGTGTACGTGGTGGAAGAGCTGGATCCCTTCATCGAAGAACACTGCAAGGTGATGGGCATTGACGTGATCGGCAAGGAAGTGTTCACGCTCCTTGGCGAATACACCCCCGATATGATCAAAAAAGCCGTCTTCAACGAAGACGCTGCCCCCTTCCATCCTGTGGAAGAAGCAATTCCCGTCCGTCCGCCCGTCATGTGCGCCGGCTGCCCCCATCGCGGCACTTTCTATGTGCTGAAAAAGCTGGGCCTCACCGTTTCCGGCGACATCGGCTGCTACACCCTGGGTGCCGTGGCCCCGCTGCAGAGCGTGGATACCACCATCTGCATGGGTGCCTCCGTGTCCGCAGCACTGGGCATGGCCAAAGTCCGGGGCCAGGAATTCAATAAAAAGCTGGTGTCCGTCATCGGCGATTCCACCTTCATCCACTCCGGCATCACCGGCCTCATTGACATCGTCTACAACAAGGGCGCCAACACCGTCATCATTCTGGATAACTCCATCACCGGCATGACCGGCCATCAGGATAACCCCACCACAGGCAAAACCATCCGCGGTGAAGCCACAAAACAGGTGGACCTGGAAAAGCTGTGCTATGCCATCGGTGTGGAGCATGTGGTGATCGCCGATCCCTTCGATGTGAAGAACTTCGAAAAAGTGGTCAAGGAAGAAGTGGAGCGGGACGAACCCTCCGTCATCATCGCCCAGCGCCCCTGCGCCTTGCTCAAGACCGTCAAATACACCGGCAACTGCGTTATCAACGATAAGTGCCGCAATTGCAAAATGTGCATGAAGCTGGGCTGCCCCGCCATTTCCGTGAAGGAAAACAAAGTGGTCATCGACAAAAACCAGTGCAACGGCTGCGGCCTTTGCGTGAATGTGTGCCCCTTCGGCGCCATTGAAAAGGAGGCGTAAGAAATGAGCACGAAAAATATTATGATCGTGGGTGTGGGCGGCCAGGGCACTTTGCTTGCCAGCCGCATCCTGGGCAACGCCGTCATCAGCCAGGGCTATGACGTGAAGGTCAGCGAGGTCCACGGCATGAGCCAGCGCGGCGGCAGCGTGGTCACCTATGTCCGCTACGGCGACAAGGTCTGCTCCCCCGTCATCGACAAGGGTCAGGCGGACTTCATCCTCTCCTTCGAGCTGCTCGAGGCCGCCCGGTGGATGGCCTATCTCAAGCCCGACGGACAGATCGTCACAAGCATTCAGCAGATCGATCCCATGCCGGTCATCACCGGCGCCGCACAGTACCCGGACGCTCTTGTGGAAAAGATGCG
>JAFWYZ010000118.1 GCA_017517465.1 Clostridia bacterium
GGGATCATGGTGGCCACATAGGGGATGTTGTCGATGAAGGCGGAAATCAGCACGGAGGCCCACACGATCACCGTGTACAGAACAAACACATTGCCGCCGCCCAGCTTTGCCAGCAGGTCCGCCGCAGCCTGAATGACCCCCTGGGCGGAAATGCCGCCGATCATCAGAAACAGGCCCACCAGCAAACCGATGGTTTCAAAATCAATGCTTTTGAGGGGCTCGGTAATGGCCGCGGCATTTTTCTTTTTCACAAGATTATACACAAGGCCCACCACCATTAGCCCGCAGCAAATGAGGCCGTTGGTAACAGAAGGCTTGTTGGGCAGGAAGGAGGCCAGAATCAGCAGCACAATGGCACCGCCCAGCAGATACGTGGGCACATAATCCTCCACCTTTGTCCGGGCAGCAGCCTTGGGGATCATGCCCTTTTCCTTGCGGAAAATGAAAAACAGAATCAGGGCAGAAAGCACGGCACCCAGCTCCACCATAAAGAACATGCCGGGCTTGCCCTGATAGAAAATAAAGTCCATAAAGCTCATGTCCAGCGCACCGCCCAGCATGATGGCGGTGGTATCGCCAACCAGCGTGGCCGCCCCCTGCAGATTGGAGGAAACGGCCACACCGATGATAAAGGGCACAGGGTTGGTTTTCAATTTGCGGCAGATTTCCAGCGCCACCGGGGCCACCATCAGCACCGTGGCCACGTTATCCACAAAAGCGGAAATAATACCGGCAAACAAGGCCAGCGCCACCGCCGCCCACTGCACATTTTTCACATGCTCCATCACCAGGTCTGCCAGCAGCTCCGGCATACGGCTTTCGATAAACAGGGCCACCAGCCCCATGGTGCCGGCGATCATCAGAAGCACATTCAGGTCAATGCTGGGCAAAATTTCATGAATGGGCAGCATGCCCGTCAAAACAAAAATCAGGGCAGAGCCCAGGGCAATATAGGGCCGGTATTTGCTGAACACCAGCATCAGCACATACGTGGCAGCAAAAAGAACAATGGCAGGAAGCATGTTTTTATCCTTTCGTCATACAGCGGGCACGAAACGGCCGTGCCGGATTTACAATGCACCATTATATTCCTTTCTTTCCGCCAAATCAACCGGCAATCGCTTTTTTGCCACTATCTGAAGTAAAAATGGGTCTGTCCGGAAAAATATATGGTGCAAAACTGCGCTTTTTCCCTTTCTTTTCGGGACAAAAAGATGTACAATACAGACAGAAAGAAAGGAGCCGTGCAACGTGAGCCAGCCGGTTTTTCAACATTTTTCCTGCAGCGATCCCCGTCTGCAGACCCTGTGGGACACGGCCCTTGCCCTGTCCCGGAAAAACCTGCGTTCTTTTGAAGACAGGAGGGTGCTGGTGGAAGGGGGCGGCTATGAAAAAATATGGCTGGAAACCCAGCCCATGGGCGGCGACATGTATTTCCCCCATGACCCTCAGGCGGCATACAACAACATTTCCCTTTTCATGGAATACCAGAGGGAAGACGGCCGCCTGCCCGGCTCCATCGCCCTCATCGACGGAAAAATCACCCCCCAGTTCAACAAGCTCCAGGGCTTTTGCTTTCCCCTTCATGCCATGAACCTGTATTTCCAGATGGGGGAAGAAAAGGATTTTCTGCTGCGGCTGGAAAAATGCCTGGAGAAATTTGACGCATGGCTGTGGCGCACCCGGGATTCCGACCGTGACGGGGTGCTGGAAAGCTATTGCGTATACGACACCGGGGAGGACAATGCCCTGCGCTACGGCGATGCCCCCTGCTGGTGGGAGGAGGACACTCCGCCAAAGGGAAACGCTTATGTGCCCATGGCCTCCATGGATATGATGAGCTTTTCCTTCTCCTGCCGCCATACCCTTTCCCGCATTGCATGCATTCTGCAAAACGGAAAGGAAGCATGCTGGCGGCAAAAGGCCCAGGACGTGCAAAAGGCCCTCATCGAAAATTTGTGGGACAGAGAAAAAAGCGCCTGCTTTGACCGCTGGCCCGGGGGCAGGAAGCAAACGGTGCTCTGCCACAACAACCTGCGCTGCATGTACTGGGAAAGCTTCACGGATGAAATGGCCCGGGCTTTTGTGGAAAAGCACCTGCTGAACCCGAAAGAATTTTTCACCCCCATGCCCCTGCCCTCCGTGTCGGCAAACGACCCCCTGTTCCGCAATGTGCCGGAAAACAACTGGTCCGGCCAGAGCGAGGGGCTCACCTTCCAGCGCCTGATCTTTGCCCTGGAAAACTACGGCATGGAGCCGCTTGTGCCCCTGTTCGGGGAAAGGCTGTTTGCGGCGGTGGAGAAAAATGGCTTCGCCTTCACCCAGCAGTATGACCCCTTCACCGGGGAAGCCTCCCTGAAAAACACCCAGTCCGCCTACGGCCCCACCATTTTGTCGGTACTGGGGTACATCACCCACCTCTATGGCATCTACCCCCATCGGGGGGACATGCGCTTTGCCGCCATGGCAGGCCCCGCATACACCTTTTCCTGGCAGCTGGGGGAGAAAAATTATCACATGGAAAGCGACGGAACATGCGTCCGCATCACCCTGAACGGCCTTTCCCCCGCCCCCCTGCCCTGCGGCTTTGTGTACACCTTCGATCCCCAGGGCAACGTAAAAAACAAACGTTCTTTCACATAAAACAAGGAGGAAGCTATTGATGAACAAATATGATGCGAAAAACCTGAAGATCGCCTATATCGGCGGCGGCAGCCGCGGCTGGGCCTGGGGCTTTATGACCGACCTGGCCCGGGACAAGGACCTGTGCGGCGAAGTGCGGCTGTATGACATCGATATCGAAGCCGCAAAGCGCAACAAAATCATCGGTGAAAAGATCAGTGCCCATCCGGATGCCCTTTCCCGGTGGACCTATTCCGTGCCCGAAACCCTGCAGGAAGCCCTCACCGGTGTGGATTTTGTGGTGATCTCCATCCTGCCCGGCACCTTCAAGGAAATGCGCAGCGACGTGCACCTGCCCGAGCGGGTGGGCGTATACCAGCCTGTGGGCGACACCGTTGGCCCCGGCGGCTTCATGCGCGCCATGCGCACCATTCCCATGTTCATGGAAATCGGCGAGGCCATCCGGGATTATGCCCCCCATGCCTTTGTCATGAACTATACCAACCCCATGTCCCTGTGCATCCGCACGCTGTACCATGCCTTCCCTGAGATCCGGGCCTACGGCTGCTGCCACGAAGTGTTCGGCACCCAGCACCTTTTGTGCCAGATGCTCAAACATGAATACGGCATTGACGGGGTAAAGCGGCAGGATCTGTACACCACCGTCACCGGCATCAACCATTTCACCTGGCTCACCTCCGCTTCCTACAAGGGAATGGACCTGATGCCCCTGTACAAGGAATTTGCCCAAAAATACGCCGCCGGCGGCTTCTCCGAAGGCCAGGACAACAACTGGATGAACTCCTCCTTCTCCTCCAACCAGATGGTGAAGTTTGACCTGTTCAACAAATACGGCGTCATTGCCGCCGCCGGCGACCGGCACCTGGCAGAATTCATGCCCCCCTGGTACACCCGGGACCCCGAAACCGTGCACAGCTGGAAATTCCACCTGACCACCGTGGACTGGCGGGAAGGGGACCTGGAACGGCGGCTGCAGCGCAGCGATGACCTGATCTCCGGCAAGGAACAGGTGGAGCTCAAGGGCAGCGGCGAAGAAGGCCACCTGCTGATCAAGGCGGTGCTGGGCCTTGGCGATCTGGTATCCAATGTGAACATCCCCAACCAGGGCCAGATCCCCAACCTGCCCATCGGTGCCATCGTGGAAACCAATGCTCTCTTCGGGCTGGACCGTATCTCCCCCGTTTTTGCCGGCCCCGTGCCCCAGAACATCCTGCCTCTGATCGAGCGCCATATCCTCAACCAGGAAAACACCCTGAAAGCCGCCCTCACCTGTGACCGGAAACTGGGCTTCACCACCTTCATGAACGATCCTCAGATGGGCCACGTCACCCCCGAAGACGGGCTGAAATTGTTCAACGACATGCTGGAAAACCAGAAAAAATACCTGCCCGAAGGATGGTTTGAATGATTTACACCCCGCTGACGAAAAAGGCCATGGTGCTGGCATACCAGGCCCATCATGGCCAGGTGGACAAAAGCGGCACACCCTACATTTTCCACCCCATTCACCTGGCCGAGCAGGCCAAGGATGAATTCAC
>JAFWYZ010000119.1 GCA_017517465.1 Clostridia bacterium
AACGATGACGGTACCTTCCAGATGAGCAACAAGCCCGTGGACGGCGCTGACAAGGGCAATGGCACCATCGGCGAAAAAGACGGCACTTATGTGATGCTCTACAGCGATTCCACCAACGAAAAGGTGAAGTCTGCCACCTTCACGCTGGATGGCAAATCTCTGGTGTTCTCCACCGCCGTACCTTACGGTGCTGCCAGCTTTTCTCCCAATACGGAAGAAAACATCTATCCCATTGCCCTTCTGATGGCCTATGATGAATATCTGGGCGAATATGCCGGCAGCCTGCTGGCTGAAACCGCCATGGGCGCCATCCCTTATGAAGTGTCCCTGGAACTGGATAAGGGTGCCAAAGCGGTGCTGAGCAGCACCTTTACTGCCATGGGCACCACCATGACCTATGTGCAGGAAGGCACTTTCGATGTGAACGACGGCGCATTCCTGATGACCACCTCTGAAGGCAACCAGGTCACCGGCACCGTCAATGCCGACGGTTCCATCACGGTTTCCGCTGCACTGTCCCAGATGAGCAAAACCCCCCGTGAAGTGACCTTGGTTCCCGCTACCACTGCTGAATTTGCCGGCGAATACAGCGCCGTCAAGGATTTCTCCATGATGGGCTTCAATGTGGACGCTAAGCTGAGCCTGGGCAAGGTGGGCACCTACTCCTATGTTTCCAGCATTGAAGAAGGCGACGAAGACAACTATGTGGAAGAAGGCACGTTTGCTGTTGAAAACGGTGTCATTACCCTGACCCCCGCTGAAGGCGAAGCCGTCGAAGGCACCTATGCTGCCGGTGTTGTGAACCTGAAGCTGAAGATCGCTGCCGGTGTGCCCATGGCCACGGATCTTGTGTTCTACAGCAATAATGTGGTGGGTGTGTACACGGCTGCCGGTGAAGATGAAATCGGCAACACCTATGCCACCACCCTGACCCTCAAGCCCGACGGCACCTATGTGATCGCCCTGGATGCCAATGGTGCTCCCGCCTATGATGAAGAAGGCACCTTCCGCACCGAAGAAACCATGAACGGTATCAGCATCGTGCTGGTGGATGCTTCCGGCACTGAAAGCGCCGGTGTTGTGTCCGATACCCTCAACATCAACCACAATGTGGACTATGCCTTCAATACCCTCGGTTTCCAGTACGAAAAGGCTGAATAATCTCATTGTCTTTCCGGTAAGATTCTGTATCATGGCAACGGCAAAAGGCTGCTTGTGATGAGCGCAGAATAATAAAGTCAGCGCGTGCCTCTGTTACAGAGACACGCGCTGTTTTTTGTGCAGATCGCTTTTCATAGAATAAACGCATGGTTTTCAGATGGATATTGCTGTTTCCAAAATCCCCTTGATTTGCTGGATATCACGCCGGCAGGTCCACAGAAAGCTTGTCCGCCAGCAGGGCAATGAATTCGCCATTGGTGGGCTTTTCGGTGGGGAGGGCCACGGTGCAGCCGAAGGTTTTGTTCAGGGTGTCCACACGGCCCCGGTTCCAGGCTACTTCAATGGCATGGCGGATGGCGCGCTCTACCTTGGAGGGAGTGGTGGCAAAGTGATGGGCGATGGTGGGGTAGAGTTCCTTGGTGATGGCGCCGATCATGTTATGGTCGTTCACCACCAGCTTGACCGCTTCCCGGAGGAACTGGTAGCCTTTGATGTGGGCGGGAATGCCAACGGAGAGGAAGATGTTGGACAGCTTTTCGTCCATGGATTGCCCGGGAAGGGGAAGGATGGGCAGGGGTGCGGCGGGAACTTCGCTGTGGCGGATGACATCCCGGATACGGTCCAGCAGAACATGAATGTCAATGGGCTTGACCATGTAGTAAGAAACACCCAGGGCAATGGCACGGCGGATGAAATCGTCGCGACCAAGGGCGGTGATGACAATGACGTGGGGACGGCCTTCCTTGGGCATCAGCTGGATGTGCTGCAAAACACCGAAGCCGTCCATCCCCGGCATGATGATATCCAGAAGAACCAGATCGGGCTTTTCATCCCGGATAAGGTTGATGGCTTCCAAACCGTTTTCTGCCTGACCGATGACACGGACGCTTCTTTCTTCTGCAAGAAACTGGGCTAAATGTTCACGGATCTCTGCATTGTCGTCTACAATGGCTACTTTGATTTGCTGCATGGTGATTCGTCCCTTCTATTCTTTTTCGGTGAGGAAACAACATTTTTCCGTCATCATTGATAAAGAAAAGCATTATTTTCCATCCACGTCTGTTATTATAAATAATAGAATATAAATATCAATAAAAGATGAACTAAAAGAATAGTTTTCGCCAAATTTCGTAACAAAAACGCAATAAAATAAGCCCGGCAATATCGCCGGGCCTGCAGAATATTGTTTTTATCCGACGGTGACGGTGCAATCGGTGAAGCCTTCTTCAAGAATGGTTTCTCCGACGGAACCAACAGAAATGACGCTGCCGGGGAGGGGATTTTTGATGCTGATGACATGGCCTTTGATGTTGGCATTCACGCTGCTGCGTTCGAAGCACAGGTCCGCATCCAGCATTTCACAATCTTCCAAAATCAGGTTTTTGCAATAGCAAAGGGGTTGGGTGCCCACAATTTTGCAGCGGATGAGGTGCAGGTTTTCAGAATACCAGCCCAGGTATTCGCCTTCCACAATGCTGTCTTCCACCCGGATGTTTTTGCTGTGCCAGAAGGCATCCTTGGTTTTGAGATGGGAATGGCGGATCACGGTGTCGGTGCAATACTGGAAAGAGTATTTGCCCTTCATGGTGAAACGGTCAAAGGTCATATCCCGGCTATTGAGGAAAGGGTATTCGGAGATCAGGCTGCTGTCCTGAACGTGCAGGCCCCGGCAATACCAGCCAAATTCGGTGGACTGCATGGTGGTGTGGGTGATCAGGGTGTTGTCGCATTCCCGGACCGCCTTGATGCCCCCAAGATGGGAATGATGGATTTGGATATTGCGGTCATACCAGAGGGCAGCACGGCAGGTTTCTGTCATGCGGCAATCGTTAAGCACAGAATCATCCATATGCCACATGGGATACCGAAGATGAAAATCACAATTGTTCAGGATAAGGCGTTTGGTTTCCTTCAAAGCAGATTCGCCGTCTGCAGGGCCGTCAAACAGACAGCCGGACACGGTGGCATCTTCGATACCGTAAAGGGCTCTTTCCTGATCCAGCGTCAGGTTTTCATACGTGTTCATAAATACTCCTTGTTCTTGCACAATAAAACAGAGCGATCATATATACCGCTCTGTTTCATTCTGCATAGAAGTGTTTTTTCCTGCTGTAAAGCAGTTTTTGTCACACTTTTCAAGCTTTTATTCAATCACAATGCACTTGCAGGGGCATACGGCGGCACATTCGCCGCAGCGGGTGCACTTTTCGTGATCAATGCGGGCCAGGCCGTTTTCCACGATGATGGCATCATACTGGCACTGCTTCTTGCAGCGGCCGCAGCCGATGCAGGCATCCATGCACACGGCACGTGCGGCACGGGCGGTGTCGGTATTGCGGCAGCGCACGATTACGGACTGGGAAACAGGCAGCAGAGAAATGATGCTGCGGGGACAGGCCTTCACGCAGGCACCGCATGCAGTGCACTTGGCAGGATCGATATGGGCCAGGCCATCCTTCATGGTGATGGCATCAAACTTACATTTGTCCTGACAGTCACCAAGACCGATGCAGCTGAAACGGCATGCCTTGGGCCCACCGGCAAGACCGGCAGCCACAGCGCAGCTCTTATACCCGTCATATTCATAACGGTCCAGCGCCACACCCTTTGCACCCTGGCACAGCACACGGGCCACCATACGTTCACCTACGTTGGCTTCCATACCCATGATTTTGCCGATTTTTTCAATACCCTTTGCACCGGCAGGGGCACAGCCGTCAATGGGCGCCTTGCCATCCACCACAGCCTGGGCAAAGGCATCGCAGCCGGCATAGCCGCAGGCACCGCAGTTGGCACCGCCCAGACATTCCTTGATCTGCTCCACGCGTTCATCCACTTCCACGTGGAACTTCTTGGCAGCGAAGGTAAGCACACCGCCGAAAATGAGGCCCAGGATTCCCAGCAAAAGACCTGCATACAAAATGATCATGTTCTTTTACCTCCTTACACCAGGCCGCTGAAGCCCATGAAAGCCACGGCCATCAGACCGG
Organism: Clostridia bacterium; assembly: GCA_017517465.1. Lineage (GTDB taxonomy): Bacteria > Bacillota > Clostridia > Christensenellales > Aristaeellaceae > RUG563. Next base: position 4,152 of record JAFWYZ010000119.1, read on the forward strand.
CAGAAACCAGCGTGATGGGGAAGCCCTTCATACAGGCGGGGATATGGCTGCTTTCCAGACGCTCCCGGACACCGGCCATCAGCACGATGGCAAGGGTAAAGCCCAGAGCGGAGAAAGTGCCGTTGAGAACGGAATAGAGCAGGTTATAGCCGTTGTTCATGTTCAGGGTGGCAACACCCAGCACAGCGCAGTTGGTGGTGATCAGGGGCAGGTAAATGCCCAGGGCGCTGTACAGGGTGGGGCTGGACTTTTTCAGGAACATTTCCACAAACTGAACCAGCGCCGCAATGACCAGGATGAAGGCGATGGTGCTCATGAAGGTGATGCCCAGGGGCACCAGCAGCCAGTTGTAGATCATGTAGCAGAAAAGAGATGCAATGGTCATGACGAAGGTAACGGCAAGACCCATGGACAGGCTGGTTTCCACCTTGTTGCTGACGCCCAGGAAGGGGCAGCAGCCCAGGAAACGGGAGAAGATGAAGTTATTGGTCAGCACACAGCTGACGAAGAAAAGCAGAATGTTCATATTTTCAGTCATGCTGCTTCAGCCTCCTTCCGCTTCTTTTTGTCTTCGCTTTTCTTGACGATCAGGTTAAACAGCCCCAGCATCAGGCCGTAGGTGAGGAAGCCGCCGGAGGCCAGCACGATCAGCAGCATGGGCTCGTAGGAAGCACCCAGAACGTTCATGCCGAAAATGCTGCCGTTGCCGATCAATTCACGGATGGAGCCCAGAATCACCAGTGCAACGGTGAAGCCGATGCCCATGCCCAGGCCGTCGCATGCGGAAGCAACAGGGCCGTTTTTGCTGGCGAAGGCTTCTGCACGGGCCAGAATGATGCAGTTCACTACGATCAGGGGAATGAAGATGCCAAGGGCATCATACAAAGAAGGAATGAAGGCCTGCATCAGCAGCTGTACCATGGTAACGAAGGTGCAGATAACCACAATAAAGGCGGGAATACGCACCTTATCCGGAATGAAATTGCGCAGCAGGGAGATGACCAGGTTGGAGCAGATCAACACGAAGGTGGCTGCGGCGCCCATGCCCAGGCCATTGATGGCGCTGGTGGTGACAGCCAGGGTGGGGCAGGTGCCCAGCACCAGGCGGAAGGTGGGGTTTTCGGTGACGATACCGTTGGAGATCACCTTGCCCAGCTTCATTTTTTCACTCATGCTTTCTTAACCTCCTTCTGACGGCCGTAAATCTTCTGGGGGAGGAAACGATCGATAAGGGGAGTGGCGATGTTCATCAGCAATATGCCGTACGTCACGCCTTCGGGATAGGCACCGAACTGACGGATAACGGCGATGATCAGGCCGATGCCGGCAGCATAGATCATTTTGCCGGAAGCGGTCATGGGGTTGGTTACGTAATCCGTTGCCATGAACACGGCACCGAAAAGCACACCGCCGGACAGGATGGCATAGACGGGATCTGCACCAAAGAGCCAGGAGAACACGAACACGCTGGCTACCATGGTGAAGGGAATATGCCAGGTGATAGTACGAGTAAACAGCAGGATCAGCAGGCCCAGCAAAATGGCAACCTTGCTCACTTCGCCGATGGTGCCGGGGATATTGCCCATGAACAGATCCATCAGCTGTGCGGATTTGGTGGCCAGGGGAGTGGCACCGGTAACCGCATCGGCACCGGAAAAGAAGGTGGGCAGCACAAAGCTGGTCATATGCACAGGCCAGGAGGCCAGCAGCACAGCACGGGCGGCCATGGCAGGGTTGAGGAAGTTATCACCCAGCCCGCCGAACAGCTGTTTTACCAGGAGCACGGCAAAGGCACTGCCGATCACGGCCAGCCACCAGGGGGCATTGGCAGGCAGGTTGAGACCCAGGATCAGGCCGGTCACCAGCGCGGAGCAATCGCTGATCAGCACACGCTTTTTGGCGATCTTCTGCCACAGAAATTCACTGAGCACGGCAGTGACGCAGGATATGGCCAGCAGCATCAGCGCCGGCAGGCCGAAGGCATAGATGCCAACTGCTGTTGTGGGCAGCAGGGCCAGCAGCACATAGATCATCAGCCGCTGGGTTGTGACCGGATGATGAATGTGGGGGGCGGTGGAAATTCTCAAATTCATTTGTCAGAACCTCCTTTTGCAGCCGCTGCTTTGCGTTCGGCCACAATTTTATCCTTGGCAAAACGGAAGGAAGGCGTCAGCCACCGGCGGGCGGGGCACATGTATGCGCAGGAACCGCACAGCATGCAATCCATTACATGCAGCTTTTCGGCGGCAGCAAAGTCGCTGGCATCGGCGGCCACCTTGATCTGGTAGGGGTTGAGACCGATGGGGCAGGCAGCCACGCACTTGCCGCAGCGGATACAGGGGCTTTCATCCTTGGAACGGGATTCGGCCTCATTGAACACCACCACACCGTTGGTGGATTTGGCGGTGGGGGTCTGGATATTGGGAATGGCAATACCGGTCATGGCACCGCCGAAGAAAATTTTGCCGGGATCTTCGGAGAAACCGCCGCATGCACCGATCATGTCTTCCACAATGGTGCCCACGGGAATACGCAGGTTCTTGGGTTCCTTCACACAGCCGGTAACGGTGCATACCCGGCTGACCAGGGGCATGCCGTCGATCACCGCATCGGCAATGGCAGCGCAGGTGCCCACGTTCAGCACGACCACACCCACATCGATGGGCAGCCCGCCGGAGGGAACCTGACGGCCGGAAACGGCTTCGATCAGCTGTTTTTCACCGCCCTGGGGGTATTTGGTTTTCAGCACCGCCACCTGAACACCGATACGGCCGGCAGCGGCCTTTTGCATGGCGGCAATGGCATCGGGCTTGTTGTCTTCAATGGCAATGATGCCCTTGGGTACGATCAGGGCACGCATGACGGCACGAAGACCGTCCACGATGCGCACGCTGTTTTCCAGCATGAGACGATGGTCCGCCGTCAGGTGGGTTTCGCATTCGGCACCGTTGACGATGATGGTGTCGCATACAGCGCCTTCTTTGAAGGTGAGCTTCACATGGGTGGGGAAGGATGCGCCGCCCATGCCGGTGATGCCGGCTTCACGGATGGCGGGGATCACCAGGGAAGGATCCACATTTTCCACAGAACCCAGGGGATGGAGCTCCACCCATTCGTCGGAAAAATCGTTCTTGATGGTGACGGCCGTCACGTTTCCGGTGCCCAGATAGGGGATGGGCTCCACGGCCGTGACTTCCCCGGCAATGCTGGCATGAACAGGAACGCTCACAAACCCGCCAGCAGTACCGATCACCTGGCCGATCTTCACATGATCGCCCTTTTTCACGCAGGGAACAGCCGGTGCACCGATATTCATGGACATGTGAATGACCACGCTGTCGGATACATAATTTTCAATAGGAAGGTTTTTCGTGGCATTTTTTCCGCTTCCCTGACGATGCAGGGGATGGATGCCGCGCTTGAAAGTCTTTTTAAGCAAGGAAAGCGCCTCCGTTTCCTGAATTTATTTATTGACCGGTTACTTTGCTGTAAGCCTTGTTGATGGCATTGACCACGGCTTCTGTGGTGACAGTGGCACCGGAAATGGCATCGATATCACCCATATTGACAGGGGCCTGCTTGCCGATGAACTGCTGTGCAAAGGCAGGGTCCAGTGCCTTATCGCCCACACCCTGGGTTTCGGCAAACTTTTCGTTGCCAATGGACAGGGAAGTGATTTTGCCCTCTGCATCAAAGGTGACCGATACGGCCACGGGACCGTTGTAGCCCTTGGAAGAGGAGGTGATCACAGCGCCGGTGACAGGCACATCGGCAGGTTCCGCGGTTTCTTCAGCAGCCGGTGCCAAAGCGGCTTCCACCCGCTTGTTCCAGGCCTTGTTCAGGGCGCTGATCACGGCATCGGTGGTGACGGTGGCACCGGAAAGGGCATCGATATCGCCGATGGAAACAGGAGCACATTTGCCTACAAACTGCTGGGCAAATGCGGGTTCCAATGCACGGGATCCAAAACCGTCGCTTTCGGCAAAACGGCTGCCGCCGATTTCCATGGTGAGGATCTGACCGTTATCGTCGAAGGTGGCCTTCACTTCCACGGGGCCGCCATAGCCCTTGGAAGAAGCGGAGAAGACACCGTTCAGGTCCACGGCGGGGGCGGCAGTGGCAGCGGGGGCCGTGGCAGCGCTGTCGGCCTGAGATTTGTCGTAAGCCTTGTTTACGGCGCTGATCACCGCTTCAGTGGTAATGGTGGCACCGGAGAGGGCATCGATATCGTCGATAGTGACAGGAGGAATGAGGCCCACAAACTGGCTCACAAAATCAGCTTCCCTGGCACGGGCGCCAAAGCCTTCGGATTCGGCAAAGCGTTCACTCTGACCCACGGCCAGGTAAACGATAGAGCCGTCATCATCAAAGCCGACTTCGGCATCCACAGGGCCGCCGTAGCCCTTGGAGGAAGCGGTAAAGGTCACTTCAGGCTTTTCCATTTTCACGGAGGCCTTGGGCTGAGCGTCAATGAGCTGATTGACATAGGTGGCAATATCGTTCACACCGCCGGTAACCTTGCTGGAGGTAATGGTGGCAGCAGTGATGGCATCGATATCATTGGCGCCCTTGGTTTCACCGGCTTTTTTGACACCAATGGCTGTCTTGGCAGACTTGCCGGCAAACTGGCCGGTAAAAGCATCGTCCTTGGCCTTGGCACCCAAGCCTGCAGTTTCGGAGAAATTGCTGCCGCCTACGCTGATGCCGGTGATGGTTTTATCATTGGTGATACCGCTGATCACTTCCACGGGGCCGCCAAAGCCCTGGATGGTGGTCTGTGCCACATAGCCCACGATCTGGCCTTCCTTCAGACCGGCATAGCACCAGTCCATGCCCGTGTCGGAAGCGGCGGCGCTGTTGACAGCGTTCACCACGGCTTCACTGGTGACGGTGGCGCCGGTTACGGCATCGATGGGGGCGGCATTGGCAGCGGTAAAGGCCTTGTTTGCGGCATTCACCACGGCGGTGCTGGTGACGGTGGCACCGGAAATGGCATCGATGTCACTCAGCTTCAGGGGCAGCTTTTTGCCCACAAACTGCTGGGCAAAGGCGGGCTCCAGTGCCTTTTTGCCGTAGCCTTCGGTTTCGGCAAATTGATCATCGCCAATAGTAAAAGAAGAAATCACACCTGCATCATCGAAGGCAACCTGTACCGCCACGGGGCCGGCAAAGCCTTTGGAAGAGGCAGTGTGGGCGTCGCCGGCAGCCGGAGCGTTACCGGAAGAAAGAGCAAAGGGGGCTTTCTTGCCGATAAATTGGCTGATGAAAGCATCTTCCTGCACAGCAGCGGCATATTCCGGCGTTTCGGCATAGTTTTCATCACCGATGGTGAGGGACTGAATGGTACCCTCCTGATCCATCAGCACGGAAACGGCCACAGGGCCTACCTTGCCCTGGGCGGAAGCGTTGCTGAGCACACCGTCGGCAGTAACACTGCGGATGGCTTGGAAAGCATCGGCTTGCGGAAGGGCGGCTTTCCGGGCGTTTTCGGCAGCCAGAAGAGCTTGCTGTTCAATGGGGTCTTTGGTGATCTGGAACGTGCCGCCAAGGATCAGCCCGGCGATCAGGGTGATCAGCAGCAGTACCAGAAAGGCAGGGAGTTGTTTCTTCACTTGGATTTTTCCTCCTTATCTGTCAGCCCTGCGAGAGCAAACAGTTTGGTTTTGTTCATGGCGCCGATCACAAGGTTTGCGATGACACCGTTGAGGATGCCGGTAATGACGGCGGAAAGCAGCAGGATGGGCAGCTGTGCCGCTGCGGCCCAACTGCCAAGCAGCAGCCGGGAGCAAAGGATTTGCCCCAGCATATGCATCACAGCACCGCTGACGCTGACCCCAGGCAGGCCAAAGGCCTTTGTTTTCAAAAGCAGCCACATGGTGACAAAGGCCAGCACACCGCCGCAGAAGGCATATGCCATGCCGCTGACACCGGCAAAGAGCAGCCCGCTGAGCACGACCTTCATGAGCAGCAGCACCAGCGCGTCTTTGGTGCCCAGCAGGCACAGGGCATACATCAGCACCACGTTGGAAAGCCCCGGCTTGATCCCCGGCACACCCGGCACCAGCACAAACTGCTTTTCCATCAGCCCCAGAATCAGCATCAGGGAAAGCAGCACGCCAAGAAGCGTGATTTTCTTCGTTTTCATTCTGCCTCCCGCAGCATTAAATATCCGGCATAAAGGAATCGCCGGTGTTTTCAATCAGAAGCTCCGCATCCACACGGTTGGGCAGGCACAGAATATGGGTGCCCAGTGAGCGGAGGGGATAATTTTTGTTGGTCACTTCTCCCTGACCGATGCACAGCTGATTATGGCAATTGGCACGGAGCATATAGAAGCTGCCATTCTCAATGCGCAGGATGTTTTCACAGCCGTTATCCTGCAGGATGGAAATATCCCGCGGCTTGTCCAGGGGATATTCACCAAAGAACGCACCGTTGACGGTGACACGCACACGGTTCAGCGAACGGGTATCCTTTGCCCCTGTATACTGGAACAGGAAAATGCCCAGCGCCAGAAGCAGGACAAGGCCGATGAGGAGAAAGTCTTTTTTCTTAAACATGGTTTCTCCTTTGATTACCGGGCTGAAGCACCGTGGGTATAGGCAATGGCGGCCACGGAATCGGTCATGGATACGGTGCCGTCTGCCGTGATAAACAGCGCACCCGCCTGAGGAATGGATTCGATCAGCGCAAGGCCTTCTTCATAAGGAAGAATGAACAAAAGCGTGGACAGGTAATCAGCCATAAAGCCGCTTTCGCATACGATGGTCACCCCCCGCAGATGGGAGGCGGGCATCAGCGTCACGGGATCGATGATATGGTGATAGCGCACCCCGTCCACTTCCATAAAGCGCTGGTAATCGCCGCTGGTTACAAAGGACATATGGGTATCGTAGAGCACTTCCAGAATATCGCTGCCGGGCTGGATGGAGGGAATGCCGTCGGGGCATTGCACGCTGACCCCCCACTTCTTGCGGCCGTCCAACGGCTTTTCGCCGGCATAGACATTGCCTCCCAGGCTGATGAGGAAAGAGGGGAGAATGGGCTCGATCACACGGCGGATATGGTCCGCGGCATAGCCCTTGGCCACAGCACCCAGATCCAGCTTCACAAGGGGATCTTCAAAATAAACGGTGCTGTTTTCCCGGTCCAGGATCACTTTGGAAAAATCGGTATGGAGGGCAGCATTTTCCAGGGCGCTCCTTTCGGGCAGGATACCGGTTTCCCGGGCATCATGCCACAGGGAAAGTACACTGCCCATGGCGATATTGACCCGGTTGAAGCCGGGCTTTTCATACATTTCTTTGCACAGGGAAAGCAGGGTGAAAAAAGGCGCATCCACCTGCACCGGGGCCTTGCCGGCGTTTTCGTTCACATAGCGCAGATTGTGCATCTCTCCGTAGAGGTGATAGCCGTCAAACAGCTGATGGAGATAAGATAATTCCTTTTCCACAAGGACAACGGCGCTGTCAAACTCCTGCTGGGAAGAGGCATAGCCCATGAAAGAGGTGGCCGTATCGAAATAATCAAAAAGCAGCGTGGAGTATTTGTCTTCAGCAAAGCCGGGCAGGGATGCCAGAAGCATCACAAGCGCAAGCAGAACAGCAATCCATCGTTTCATAACAGATTCTCTTTCAACATAATATGAACATAACAAACCACGTTCATTATAGCAAAAAAGTATGCCTTTCGCAACAGGCAGGATGTTACGAAAAAGCAAAATAATCAAGAAGGGAAAAACTGTCACCATACAGGGTAGAAAATGACACAAATGTGTCAATTAACCAGTGGAAAAATGCTTGTAAAAATGCGAGTACCGATGTATAATAAAAACATAAAAAGTACACTTTTCTTAAGGAGGAAGTTTCTTATGACCAAGAAGATGATCGTGCTGGTTCTGGCCCTGTCCCTGCTGCTGGGCACCGTGATGATGGCTCAGGCTTCTGCCGAAACCATGGGCATCGGCGTGTACACCCCCGTTTCCAAGGCTGAAAACGCCTACGAACTGGACGGCGATCTGTATGACGGCGCTGTGAACGCTGATTCCACCGTGTGCTGTGTGGTGCTGGAAGGCAATGTGATCAAGGCCATCCGCTTCGACGTGACCCAGTTCAAGGTCACCGTGAAGGCTGACGGTTCCGTGTCCGGTGTGACCGCCGGTGAAACCATCCAGTCCAAGGGCGAAAAGAAAGAAGCTTACGGCATGGTGGCTTATGCCCAGGCTCCCGCCGGTGAATGGTATGTGCAGGCTGCCGCTTTCGAAGCCTGGTGCGTTGGCAAGACCGTTGAAGAAGTGCTGGGCCTGGAACTGGGCGCTGACGGCAAGATCCTGGATGCCGACATCAAGACCAGCTGCTCCATCATCGTGAGCGACATGGTGAAGGCTCTGGAACGCGCTGTGGCTGAAGCCCGCTAATCTCATATCGGTTTTCGAAGGAACTGCTTTCGGGCAGTTCCTTTTTTGTGGCTGAAAAAGGGCATTGAATTGACTTTCCCGGAATAAATGGGTATACTGAAACAGAGGTGAAACGCATGCAGAAATTTTTGAGCCGCATGGAATGGAAAATCAACCGTTTTGCGGTGAAGGACCTGATGAAATATCTGTGCATCATGATGCTGGGGGTGTATATTCTGGATTTTCTGCCCCTGCCCAAGGATGCATATCCGATGCTGTATTTCAACCGGGATCTGATTATGCAGGGGCAGGTATGGCGGCTGATCACCTTTGTTCTTTTGCCTCCCACCGGACAGCCGCTTTGGATTTTGCTGAGCCTGTATTTTTATTACTTTATCGGTTCTTCCCTGGAGGGAAGATGGGGCAGCGCGCGGTTTAACCTGTATTATCTGATCGGTGTGCTTTGCAATATTGCAGCCGGGTTTGTTACCGGCTATGCCACCAACGAATATCTGAACCTGAGCCTGCTTTTGTGCTTTGCGGTCATGTATCCGGACCATGAGTTTCTGATCATGTTTTTCCTGCCCATCAAGGCCAAATGGATCGGCATTGCGGATGCGGTGATGCTTGGGATCATCTTTTTGCAGCTGGGATGGATGGGAAAAATCGGAATGGTATTTTCGCTGCTGCCCTTCTTCCTGTTCCTTGGAAAGGACGTGCTGGGGCAGATGAAGATGTTCTGGAAACGAGTGCAATATAAAATCAATACCAGAAGATAAGAAAAAATTGAAAAAATCAACAATTTCTGCGCTGCCGGAGGTGTAAATAACGCCTTGCGGCAGTTGCATTTCAAGGGGTTTTCCTGTATAATAAAATTTGTGTCTGTACGAAATATATGCGTGCAGGCAAGCAGGACGGAGGAAACGAATGGCAGTGATTTTCGCTGCAGCAGTTTGCTGCGTGCTTTTGTATTTCTGGCTGATGATGCCGGCAAGACGCAGTGCGGGAAAGAACGTCTTTTTCGGAAAGCGGTATTTTGCGCACCGGGGGTTGCACGGCAGTGGCATTTGTGAAAACAGCATGGATGCTTTCCGAAATGCTGCCCGGGCAGGCTTGGGCATTGAGCTGGACGTGCGGCTGACAAAGGATGATTATTCGGTGGTTTTCCATGATGATGACCTGAAGCGGCTGTGCGGAAGGGATAGAAGGATCCGGGAAATGCTGTGGGAGGAAATACAGCATATTTCCCTGCCGGATGGCCGGAAGATTCCCTTGTTTTCCCAGGTGCTGGATGAAGTGAAGGGAAAAGTACCGCTGCTGGTGGAAATCAAAAGCCACCGGATCGGGGACACCCTTGTGGCGGCTAAGACGCTGGAGGCGCTGGAAGGCTATCAAGGGGCCTTTGCCGTGCAAAGCTTTGATCCTTTCCAGCTGCGTTATTTCCGGAAACATGCAGGAGAGATCATCCGCGGTCAGCTGGCCCGGAAGTGTCCCGGCGGACAAGGCTTTTCCGTTGCAAAACTGATGGAAATGCTGGCCGGCAACCTGGTGTTTCACCGTATCAGCGTGCCGGATTATGTGGCTTATCAGCATACGGACACGGAAAAAATGTGTTACCGCATGATGCATAAGGTTTTCAAGGCACCGCTGGCTGTATGGACGGTGTGCTCCCGGGAAGAAGAAGAAAAGGTGAAGGGCATCAGCGATGCGATCATCTTTGAAGCGTATCTGCCGGAAGATGCATGAGGAGGTGCAAACATCAGCGATATGAGTGAAAAAGCAAGGGAAATGACTGCTAGCGCTGAACAGATAACGCAGATGAAGAAAGAACTGCTGTATCAGATCTCCTATTGTCTTCCGGAAGCGGAAGAAATGATCCGTCAGGCCGCCCGGATGGGTTGTCTGGAAAGAAATGCCGAATACGAAGTGGCATTGGAAGAGAAGGAATATGTGGTAAAGAGAATTAAAGAACTGATGTACGTGATCAGCAATTGCAAAATTGTGTGAATATATCAAGTATCAAACATCCTGATGACGGAAATGAATAAGGAGGAAATGAAAATGAGCGAAGTGCATGAACACAAGAATAAGACTGTTGTAACCACCGAAGGTATGCGGGAAATGGAAGAAAAACTGCGCTACCTGACGACTACCCGCCGCGCTGAAGTGGCAGAACAGATCAGCATTGCCCGCGGCTTTGGCGATTTGAGCGAAAATGCCGAATACGACGAAGCCAAAAACGAGCAGAGCCGTCTGGAAGCGGAAATCATCCAGCTGGAAAATGACATCCACAATGCCATCGTGATTGACGAAGACAATGTTTCCACCGATGCCGTGAACGTGGGTACCACTGTGCGCGTGCTGTTTGTGGAAGACGGCGATGAAGATGAATACACCATCGTGGGTGCCCGCGAAAGCGATCCCATCAACAACAAGATCAGCAACGAATGCCCCATGGGCACGGCTCTGCTGGGCCGCGTTGTGGGCGAAACGGTATCTGTGGACGCTCCCGACGGCACCTATCAGCTGAAGATTCTCGGCATCCGCCGCTGATGACCTACACAAACGAAACGAGGAATGATTGAAAATGGCTCAGGAAATGAACGTTCCTTCTTATTCTGAACAGGAACAGATCCGCCGTGAAAAGCTGGCTGCCCTGCAGGCTGCCGGTCAGGATCCCTATGAAATTACCCATTATGATGTGACCCACCACAGCCAGGATATCATCGAAAACTTTGTGGACGATGCGGAGCCCATTGAAGTTTCCGTGGCCGGCCGTATGATGAGCCGCCGCGTGATGGGGAAGGCCAGCTTTGCAAGCCTCCTGGACCGTCAGGGCAATATCCAGATCTACGTGACCCGTGACGATCTGGGTGAAGATGCCTATGCCGCTTTCAAAAAGAGCGACATCGGCGATATTTTCGGTGTGAAGGGCATTCCATTCCGCACCAAGACCGGCATGGTGTCCATCCATGTGAAGGAAATGACGCTGCTTAGCAAGTCCCTGAAGGTGCTGCCTGAAAAGTTCCACGGCCTGGTGGATACGGACCTGCGTTTCCGTCAGCGCTATCTGGACCTGATTGTGAACCCGGAAGTGAAGAAGAACTTCATCATCCGTTCCCAGTTCATCAAGTTCATGCGTAATTACCTGGACAACATGGGCTATATCGAAGTGGAAACCCCGGTGCTCAACACCATCGCCGGCGGTGCCGCCGCCCGTCCCTTTGTCACCCATCATAACACCCTGGATATCAACATGTACATGCGTATCGCAACCGAACTGCCCCTGAAGCGGCTGATCGTTGGCGGCATGGACAGGGTGTACGAAATTGGCCGTATCTTCCGCAACGAAGGCATGGACCCCAAGCATAACCCCGAATTCACTTCCGTGGAGCTGTATCAGGCCTATGCCGATTTCCATGACATGATGGACATCTGCGAAGGCATCATTTCCGGTGCTGCCAAGGAAATCCTGGGCACATACGAAGTGGAATGGATGGGCGAAAAGGTGAACCTGGCCCCCGGCTGGCGCCGCATGACCATGGTGGAAGCCGTGAAGGAATATGTGGGCATTGACTTTGGTGCCATCACTGACGATGCTGAAGCCGTGGCCGCTGCCAAGGAAAAGGGCGTGGAACTGGCTGAAACTGCCGATAAGACCTGGGGCAATGCCCTCTATGCCTGCTTCGATCAGAAGGTGGAAGAACATCTGATCCAGCCCACTTTCATCACCATGTATCCTGTGGAAGTATCTCCGCTGACCAAGCGCAGCCCCGAAGATCCCCGGCTGACCGAACGCTTCGAAGCCTTCATCTGCCACAGCGAAATGGGCAATGCCTATTCCGAACTGAATGACCCCATCGATCAGCGCAGCCGCTTTGAAAAGCAGCTGGAGCTGCGTGAACGCGGGGACGATGAAGCAGAAATGCTGGATGAAGACTTCCTGAACGCTCTGGAATACGGCATGCCGCCCACCGGCGGTATGGGCATCGGCATTGACCGCTGCGTGATGCTGCTCACCGGCAACGACACCATCCGTGAGGTCATTTTGTTCCCCACGATGAAGCCGCTGGACCGCTGAAACCCTTATAAATCAACGGATATAGGGCTTTGAAAAAGAAAAAAAGCCGCATTTTACACCAAATTTACACCAATTGAATTTTTCCTGGTGGAAATTCCGAACTGAATACAACAAGAAAGACACTTTTCAAAATGATGAAAAGTGTCTTTTTTGATTTGATAGATGTCTTTAATACAAATCTCCCAAAAAGGACAAAAGTAATCAGAATCGTAAGGAGGTGAATACTGTGTCAGGTATAAATAACATATCAACCGAGAGAGTCGCAATAGATGAAATGATTACTGAGATTTCGCTTTCAGAGATTCACAGTTTTAAGAATCATCCATTTAAAGTTGTTGATGA
>JAFWYZ010000120.1 GCA_017517465.1 Clostridia bacterium
AATCACTGTTTTGAAAGCCTCCATTCCCCCCAGTTCATCAATCTCCGGTGCGCCGAAGTTCATGGAAAGCCTCTGGATATTATTCCGCTTTGCCTCCGCAAAAGCCCCTTCCCAGCGCATCACCATTCCTTCCGTGGTATTGCTGAAGGGCTTGATGGTGGCTCTGAACCATTCCTGCATGCCAATTAAACCGGCGAATGTTTCCGGCGGTGCAGGAAAACGCCGGTTCAGCCTTTCCTCCAGCCATGCCCTTCGGCAGCCCTTGGTGGAATGGTTGTGCAGGTCACTCTTTGGCACCTGCAAAAGCTTTTCCCGGTTTCCTTCTTTCAGCCCTTCCAGGAACAGATTGTTCATCATTTCTCCCTTTCATTTCCATCTTAACGGTTGTACCACTTCATCAGATGGTATTGGGGCACATCGTCCTCGAATCCCACTGCCCTGTACAGCAGGTATCCAGCCTCTGTAGACTTCAGTTCCACATAACTCAGCTGCATGTTCTTCGCATCCTGAAGCAATGCGTCCATCACCTTTTTTCCATAGCCCCTTTTGCGGTATGCGGGCTCGGTGTACACATTCATCACCGTGCCGCATTTTCCCGTTATAAACATAGGGTTGGCCGGCTTTTCCGTCACCAGCAGGAAAGCACAGGCTACCGCTTCCCCCTGTTCCCTGATCAAATAGCAAAAAATGTCCCGATTCAGATGCTTTTCAAAATACAGGGGCAAATCAATCATCAGCCGTGCCTGAGTGTCTTCATCCATCTTGCCCAGGTCTTCCTGCAAGTACTTCAGCCTAAGCTGCGTCAATGCAGCGATATCCGCCATGTCTGCACACATCGGCGGTCTCAGATCCGCATACGCTTCTTTGATCCACTGATGGGGCATCAAAAGCAGGTTGTTTTCAAACTGGTAATCAATGAATTCAAAACAGGCCGCATCCAGCGATTCTTCCAGTTTTTCCATCACCCGGTCATAGTAGGGCGGCACGCCCTGCTGATCCCAGGAAAGTTTATCAGACAGGAAGATCACTTTATCATACATGCCGGCATGTTTCTTTAACGTGGTGTGACATTCAATGGCACTCAGTATTTCCGGATCATGAATATCAAATTTTTCTTCCGCAATCATTTTTGACATCCGCTGGTGTAAAAGGAAGGGATATTTCTCTTCCGCCGGGTCGATATCCATTCCCCGCGCCACTGCCAGCGCATGCATTTCCCGGGGTGTCATCACAACGCTGATATCGTGCAAAAGTGCAGCCAGCCGGGTCTTTTCCATATCCAGCCCATACCTTTCCACCAGCCGCACCGCCGTTTCCGCCACTTCTTTCACGTGGGCCAACGTACGCTCTTTATGATGGGTCAGGTATACATTTTCAATCATTTGATAGTTCATCATTTCCCTCAATGTGTTTTCCTTTTATTCCCCCGGATAGCTGATGGCATCGCCCCAGCTGAGCACCAATTCAAAATAGGGTTCCACCTCCATCAGGCCATAGGACCATAAAAATGCCCGGTCCTTTTCGCTGAGCTCATTCAGCTTTTTCCAGCACACGTTTTTGATGGACTGTTCCCTGTCAGGGCCCACTTCCGGGTCCATGCCCACAATGGGCTGCTGTTCCCGGGGCACGTCCACCAGAAACACATGTTCCACACTGCCGTCTTTGCAGTGCAGGGTGTTCAGCGGCCGTGCGACCGTGCCGTCCATGCCGCATTCTTCCTTCAATTCCCGGATGGCTGCTTCCTGTGGTGTTTCACCCGGTTCAATTCCGCCGCCCGGCAATTCCCAGATGAACCGATTGAACCGAAAAGTTTGGATCAGAAGGATCTTA
>JAFWYZ010000121.1 GCA_017517465.1 Clostridia bacterium
AAATGGAGAATCGCGCACACACATTTTCGCAAATGAACGATTGAAACTTTGCGAGTTGGCTGCCCGCACTGCGGGCCACGGGCTGGGCGGTGTGAAACACCGCCAACCGGATGCTTTGCATCCGGGGAAAACGTAAGAAATAAGCCGGGAGAGAAAGCAAGCTTTCTCCACCGGCTTTTTCTTCGTTTTCATTGCGCCCGTGGGCTCTCGTTCCGTTCCCTCAAGCAACATGCGGAAAGAAGTTTGGAAAAACAGTCTTCTGCATCGCAGAACGGGTCCAGGGGCAATGCCCCTGGTGCCGGGGGTACGGGGGCCGCATAGGCCCCTGCCCCATCGTTCCCCCAAGCAACATGCGGAAAGAAGTTTGGAAAAACAGTCTTCTGCATCGCAGAACGGGTCCAGGGGCAATGCCCCTGGTGCCGGGGGTACGGGGGCCGCACAGGCCCTGCTTCACCGTCCCCAACCAGCATGCGGAAAGAAAATTGAAAAAACAGTCTTCCACATCGCAGGATGGGTGCAGGGGGGGATCCCCCTGCCGAGGAGCCCCCTGCTCCGTGCCTTTGCTGAATCACACTTCTTCCAGCACCAGCACCCAGTCATCCCCCGGGCCCTGGGAGGGCGGGGTAAAGAGGGAGCGGCCCCGGGCCGGCAGCACGGTGTAGACAGTTTCCTCACCGGTGCGGGGATTGAACCAGGAAGCGCGCAGGCCCTTGGGGGGCGAGAAAGAGGAAAGGTCTGCGACGAAGGGTGCGCCCAGGGGGCTGTAGAGATAGGCATAGCCCTTGCCGCGACCGGCGGTCATGTGGCCGATACCGGGGTGATTATCCGGCAGCAGTTCCGGGGCGGGGCGGAAGGAGAAATAATCTCTTTTCAGGCGCAGGTTTTTGCCGTGCTGCATCTGTCCGGCACCGGGGTGCAGCAGGGCATCCTGCCAGTGGAAGGGGAAATAATCGGAGGGTTGTTTGGTCATGCTCCAGATGCTGTGATGGCCGTAGGTATGGCCGCAGGTGCCGGAAAACAGGTTCCAGTACAGGTTCTGGCGCACATCCCGGGCCTGCCAGAAATAGCCGATGGCAGGATCAAAGCAGGCGGGGTGCCCTTCGTAGCGGGGCTCGGCATCCATGTAGGGCTTATCGGATTTGTCCGCCATACGCAGCATCACGCTGTCCGTTTCCCAGCACTGGGATACGTCGTGGCCGGTCTGGGCGGTGTGGAAATCGATGTAGGAAGCATTGCCCAGGGCATCGACGGAGGTGAAAGCCCCGGCGGGGTGGAAGGTGATGAGGTGGTTTTCGTCCGTTTCCCGGATGCCCCGGGCCATCTGATCGATGATGCGGCGGTGTGTTTCTTCCAGCACCCGGTCGCCGCCCAGCATCCAGAGGATGTTCTCTTTTTCGGCATAGCGGCTGCCGATCCATTTGCCGTAGGTATAGGCATTTTCCGGGGTGAAGATCACCGGGCCCTGGCCCCACAGCTGATTGAATTTATCCCCCCAGGTGGGCAGAAGGGCCATGTACAGCCCGTGCTTTGCCGCTTCGTCAATGGCATAATCCACATGGGCCCAGTAGGAATATTCGCCGTCGGTATCCGGCTTTTGGGGATCGGGCAGGCCGTTGGTGCAATGCAGGGGCAGCCGGCCGTGGGCATTGGGCACAGTGGCCCCTTCAAATTCGGCCAGCGCCACCCCCTGTACCACGGTGAAGCCCTGCCGGGCACGGGTTTCGAAATAATGGGCCATTTCTTCCCTGGTGAGCCGGTGGAAAATTTCCCAGGCAGTGTCCCCCAGATAAAAGAAGGGGCTGCCGTCATCGAAGGACAGATAACGGCCCTTCACCATCAGTTTCCGCATGGATATTCCTCTTTTCGGCATTGTTTGTTTTTATTTTACCATGAAAGGCAGAAAATGCCAACAGAAAAAGGGGAAAAGCGTGTTTTGCCGGTTATTCTGCCTGCAGCTTCTGCTGCTCTTTCCGTGCAGTGGCCTCCCTGACCAGGGCATACGCAGCCGATGCAATGGGCACCGCCAGCAGCATGCCAAAGGGCCCGGCCAGACCGCCGCCGATGGTAACGGCTGCCAGCACCCAGATGCCGGGCAGGTTGATCTTGCCGCCCACCACCCGGGGATAGATCAGGTTTCCTTCGATCTGCTGCAGGATAAGTAGGTAAATGAGGAACACCAGTGCCTTGACCGGGTCCACCGTCAGGATCACAAAGGTGCCCAGGATGCCCGATGCATAGCCGCCCACAATGGGTACCAGGGCACACACACCCACCAGCACACCGATCATGGCCGCATAGGGCAGGCCCAGGATCAGCATGCCTATGGCGCACAGGCTGCCCAGAATGGCCGCTTCCGTGACCTGGCCCACAATGAAGGCATGGAAGGAATCGGACAGCACCCTGCCCACATGCAGCGCGGTGCCCGTTACCTTTTCCGGCAGCCATGCCCGCATCAGGCGCTTGAGCTGCTGCAAAAGCCGCTGCTTGCCGGCCAGCATGTAGACCGCAAAGATAACGGCAA
The DNA here is from genome assembly GCA_017517465.1 of Clostridia bacterium. Classification (GTDB taxonomy): domain Bacteria; phylum Bacillota; class Clostridia; order Christensenellales; family Aristaeellaceae; genus RUG563. The sequence continues at coordinate 2,522 of JAFWYZ010000121.1, forward strand.
AGACCAGGTCCATCACGCTTCCGGCGGCGGCGCCGAACATGCCTGCCGCACCGGAAAGCAGCTGACCGCTGGAGGACTTGAACCAGCCCAGAATGCTTTCCTTGGTCTGGGCCCAGTTGATGTTGAGACGGGAGAAGAAGTTGTCCTGCCCCTGATCGGCAGCGGCCAGCATATCGATCACTTTGCCCACCACATCCACCAGGAAAGAGCCGATGTGGATGAGCTCGGGAATGATGAGGGTGAAGATGCCCACGATCATCACCAGGATCAGCAGCACCGACAGCAGCACCGCCAGGGGATGGCGCAGCTTTTTCAGGGCTTTCTTTTGGGTTTTTGCAAACAGGTGCTGCTCGATGAACGTCATGGGCACATTGATCACCACGGCCAGCCCCAGCCCGATCATCAGCGGATTCAGAAGATTGACCACAAAGGCAATGGCACCGCCCACGTCTCCCAGGTGGCTCAGCGCCAGAAAAATGCAGCAGCAAAGGGCAAATATGATCAGCACCCATTTTCCGGCTGCCTTTCTTGTTTTCGGATCATCCAGGAACATCCCTGGCACCTCCTTTGTTTTTCTTGGGTCTTTCGTTATTATTATGACCCGGATTGTGTTTTTATCTCACCCCATCTTTCTGTCAGAAATAAGGCAGAAACGGGGCAAAGAACGAAAATATGAAGAAAGACCGCCTGGAAGCGGCCTTTTTTGTTTGCCCGTCAATCCGCCACCACTTGCTTGGTGACGTTGTTGATCCATACCCCTTTTTTCACCATGTAGAACCCGAACAGGCACTTGAGGAAGTTGGTCAGGTTGATGATGAGGTATACCC
>JAFWYZ010000122.1 GCA_017517465.1 Clostridia bacterium
GACCGTCCGCCTTTGGCGACAAAAGTGCCGGCCCCCTGCCGCGTGCTTATCAGGCCTTCCTCCTTGAGCTTTTCGAACACCTTGAACGCGGTCATGCGGGAAATCCCTAATCTCTTGCATGTGGCCACGATGCTCGGGAAAGACTTCGGCGACGAGTACTTGCCGCCCAGGACCTCCGTCCTGAGCGTCTTGTAGGCCTTCAGGTATTTGACTTCCCAGTTTTTCATTTGCGGCTATTTTACCATCAACCGCACATACGGGAACAAGTGGTATATACCACTTTTGATACACCGGACGTCAATCCCGACGCAGAATGAACCATGCCGTCTCTCCTGCAGTCAAATCCAGGGTAAAGGCACCTTTTTCGACATGCTCCAGCCGCCCGTACCGGTCTGGGTATAGCCCTCCGGCACTTCATCTTCCGTCCAGGTATAGGCAATTTCTTCACCGTCTGCATACTTGGGCAGGTTTTCGACGGTGGCTGTCCAGCTGTTGCCCTCATTCAGTTCCACTTGCGTGCCGTCGGACAGGGTGACGGTGAGGGTTTCGGGACGTTTGCCGTCCTGATTTTCTTCGTCTTCCCAGATCTTCTTCACCGTGGCAGACGTCAGCTCAGGCGTGTAGCTGTTGGTCAGGGTTGTGATCGTGCCGTTCACATTGGTCTTGGTCAGCGTATAGCCTTCCGGCATGTCGCCTTCCGCCCAGGTGTAGACGATCTTCTCGCCGTCTTTGTACATGGGCAGATTTTCGATGGTGGATTCCCAGCTGTTGCCTTCATTCAGTTCCACCTCGGTACCGTCGGACAGGGTGACGGTCAGGGTTTCGGGACGTTTGCCGTCCTGATTTTCTTCGTCCTCCCAGATCTTTTTCACCGTGGCAGAGGTCAGCACGGGCGCATAGCTGTTGATGAATTGGGGCACTGCGCCTCCATTGACATCGGCAACCAGCACATAATTGTCATTCAGGGTAACGGTGACGGTAACAGTACGTTCTTCCATATCGTAGCTATAGCCGTCCACGGGGGTATCGACCACTTCACGCACGGTGTATGTGAAGATCTTTTTACCATCCACGGCATCGGCCATATCGGCGGATGTGTAGGCAATGGCAGGGAATATGACATTGCCGTTGCCGTCGTTCTTCTGGGTGTACACACCGTCAACAGAACCCTCAGGCATGGGGGCTCCATCCATGCCGGTCAGTTCGAAGGTGAACTGATCGGCCTTGAGTTCTGCACCATTCAGGGTCTTGGTGGCCGTGATCTGACCGGAAACAGGCTCAATAAAGGTGTTGAGGATTGAGAACTGATGCTCTCCTGTTTCGGAGATCATCTGATGGTAGCCGGGAACCACGAAGCGCTCGCCTTTTTCGTCCACCTCACCCACGGTGTATGAGATTTCAATCCCTTCGGGAGAGTACTCGGGCAGCTGTTCCCAGGTGTGCTTCCACTGGTTATCGTTGTTCAGTTCAACAGGATCGCCAAAGGAAATATTGTCAGCATAAAGCTGGACATAGATCTTTTTCGGGAGATCGATATTCGTCCCGTGCTCCCATTCCTTTTCAACAGAAACGTCCACGGTTTTCAGCACGTTTTCCAGCGTGATACCGTGAATCATATCACCGGTGGGGTCCTGGGCTTCGTAAGCTGCCGGCAGATTGATTTCCTTTACGGAGTACTGTGCTTCCCGGCCCTCTGCGTCATACTTGGGCAGGCCGGTAACGGTGGCTGCCCAGCCGTTGGCTTCCGTCAGCTCAATAACAACGTCGTTGCCGTCGATATCCTGCAAGGGCTCTTCATTCTGAAGGATCTGCACAGAGACAGTATCCGGACGGCAGGCATACAGGTCATCAAAATCGTTCCAGACCTTCTGCACAGAAACATCCACGGTTTCCAGGGTGTTTTCAATGTCCACAAAGCAGATGCCCGTCTCTTCGTTCACGACCACATCGGACACTTCGGATGTATAGCCGCTGACACTTACTTCTTTTACATAATAGGTATAGGGTTCGCCGGTCTGGGAATTATACTTTTCCAGCTGCGCATGCCACAGCCACCGGCCGTTTTCATCCGGCTTTACAACCACATTCTGAACAAACCCGGGATCCTGCTCACACAGGATCTGCAGGGTGATGGAACCAGGGCGGGTATTATAGAAATTATTGTTGTCCGTCCAGATCTTTTCGTTGGGGTTATCGGGTGTGCCAAAGTCCGTTTTGTAACCGGCAATGGCATTGAGGATATTGTTATCCTTATCATTGTGAATGTTATAGAATTTACTGGTTTCCTTGCCATCTTTCAGGTAGGTGAACTGCCCGCCGAATACCTTTTCCGAATCCGGCAGGTTATAGTTGGTCATTTTCTCTTCGCCGATGTAATAGGAATAGCCTTCCTCCAATTCAGGCAGGCCCAGCACCACAATGCGGTACACATTGCTCTTGGAGGTATCCATGCCATCCCATTGATCCTGCACAACCACCAGCGCATCAGGCTTGGGTTCAAAATCAGCAGCCGTGCAGGCGGTACCGGCCTTGGGCAGGTTTTCCTGAGCCTTGAAGGGCATCAGCAGGGCAGCAAACTCGCTGGGTGTGGGACGTTTGCTCTCCGCATTTTTGCTGTCCAGCCATTCTTTGAAGAACACATTTTCCGTGGGCTTATTGGTGACGGTCAGAGAGGCATTTTCGCCTTCCTTCACGGTCACCTTGCCGCCTTCGTTGCCTTCGGGATAGGTGACGTTATAGAACAGCTTGTTGCCATCGGCGCCGGTTTCGGTCACGGTATAGTCACCGGAAGGAATGTATTGCAGCTGGATCACGTCATCCGCCTTCACCCCTTCAATGGTCAGGGTGTTCTTTTCA
>JAFWYZ010000123.1 GCA_017517465.1 Clostridia bacterium
TACTACCGGGACAGGCAGCCCAGACTTCGGGAAAACACATGGCTGCACAAGGTGAATGTGATTGAAACCAAGATCCTTCCGTATTTCAAAGACCGGATGATGAATGACATCATGCCCCGGGACATCATCGCCTGGCAAAACGACATTCTGAAGCTGCGCAAGCCGGATGGCACGCCCTTCAAAGACGGGTATCTGAAAAGCATTCACAAGCATCTGTCCTGCATTTTCAACCATGCCGTGCGTTACTACCGCCTGCCCCAGAACCCGGCAGCCATTGCCGGATACATGAGCCGGGAAGCGCCCACGGAAATGCAGTTCTGGACCAAGGAAGAGTATCAGAGATTTGCCGATGCGGCGATGGATGAACCCCAGCACTATTATGCATTTGAAGTGCTGTACTGGTGCGGCATCCGGTATGGGGAATTGCGTGCACTGACGGTGGAAGATTTCGATTTTGAAAACAACACCCTGCGCATCAACAAATCCCACCAGCGGATCGGCAACCGGGATGTGATCACACCGCCTAAAACAGCCAAGAGCAACCGCATCATCCGCATGCCCAGGTTCCTGGCGGAAGAGATGAAGGACTATATCAAGTCTTTCTACCACATCAACCCCACCGATCGCATCTTCGATTTTGACCGTCATGTGCTGCACCGGGCCATGCGGAAATATGCCCCAATTGCCGGGGTGAAGGTGATCCGCATTCATGATTTGCGCCATTCCCATGTATCGCTTTTGATTGACCTTGGCTTCACCGCCCTGGCCATTGCCGACCGGATGGGGCATGAGAGCATCGATATCACTTTCCGCTATGCACATTTGTTTCCCAATAAGCAGGTGGAAATGGCGGACAGGCTGGATCGGGAATGGGGAGGAAGGGAGGTGAAATGAAATGTCTCACAAGAATCTGGACGGCCATGGACGGTGGCGGAATGTAACGGTAGCGTTCCGGCTGGGCAAGGAGGAAAACGATCTGCTGAACGAACTGGTGCGCACCAGCGGCAGAACCAAGCAGGAGTACATTACCGAGTGCCTTTTGCATCATGAAGTGCGTGTGCAGGGAACGGTACGGCTCACAAGGCAGCTGACTGAAAGAATTACTGCCCTTACGGAAGAAATGAAGCGTGTGAAAATCACGGGCAGGCTTGCCCCGGAATTTTTGATGGAACTGCAATTTCTGAATCAGATTTTAAGTTTTGCAAAGGAGGATTGACGGCATGATGTATAAAAAAGAGGCTGCCCCGATTCTGTCTGCGGCAACAGACAGGGGACAGCACACGATGAGTTCAACATCACCTACTATGATACCAACTTCTGTTGAAAATGTCAATGAAGATGTTTCTTGCAGTATGGAAGATGTGCTGCAGAAAATGCAGCGGATGAACGAACCTTCCTACATTCACACCCAGACACTGAATGAACTGTACGACAGTGTGTATGTATCCAGGCCTCCGGTGATCGATGGGCTATTGTATACCGGCACCTATCTCTTCGCCGGGGCACCGAAGGTGGGGAAGTCTTTCTTCATGGCACAGCTGGCCTATCACATTTCCACCGGACGGAAATTGTGGGATTACGAGGTGCATCCCGGCACGGTTTTGTATCTGGCTTTGGAAGATGACTGGCAGCGGCTGCAGGAAAGAATGTTCCGCATGTACGGCGTGGAAGGAACAGACAGGCTGCACTTTGCCGTCTATGCCAAGCAGCTGGGCAACGGGCTGGATGAACAATTGAAGCAATTTGTGGAAGAACATCCGGACACCAAGCTCATCATCATCGACACCCTGCAGAAAATCCGGGAGCTTGGGGGAGAGGCCTACAGCTATGCGGATGATTATCAGATTGTGGGACGGCTGAAACAATTTTCGGATCGCTATGGCATCTGCATGATCATCGTGCATCACACAAGGAAGATGCCCTCCTCCGATAAATTTGAAATGATCTCCGGCACCACCGGGCTCATGGGCAGTGCAGACGGCGCGTTCGTTCTGCAAAAAGAAAAGCGGACGGACAATAACGCTATCCTCGATGTGGTGGGCAGGGATCAGCCGGATCAGCGGCTGTACCTGACCAAAGATGAAGAAAGGCTGGTGTGGTGTTTTGACAAAGCGGAGCGTGAACTGTGGAAAGAACAGCCGGATCCCTTGCTTCTTTCCATCGCAAACCTTGTGACAGAAGAGGCTCCCCAGTGGCAGGGAAGTGCTACGGAACTGACCGTTGCTCTCTCCATCGAAATGAACGCCAATACCCTCACCAAGAAACTCAACGTGCGGGCAGGGAAGCTGTTCAACGACCATGGCATTCAGTATCAGAATGCTCATGGGCGAAGCGGCAGCCGGATTACACTGAAACGAAAAAGTGTGTGACGGGTGTGACGCGTGACGATGCACAGGGGGGTATATATATTTCATCGTCACGCGTCACACAGCCTCTGCTTCCTTGCACGGTTTGCAGAAATTGGATATCCACCTGCAAGCCGTGCAAAAGGCCTCCCAAGAGGCCGCCCTCTCCGTTCCCCCTCGGAGAGCCCACGATACTTTGCGGACTGTGTCCGAAAGTGTCATAGTGGGTTATTACGCTTTGTGAAAAGCGCAAAAAGCCCCGTCGCTTCGCTTCCGGGACCGGATTTTTACTTCAATGAAAGGGGGTGATTTCATCGCCGAAAACCGTACTTTTGCACGCAATCGGGTGCTGAAATCCCAGGGAATTCTCAACGCAGAAAAACACAACGAACGAAAAAACGATGCCTATTCCAATTCCGATATCGTCACACACATGAGCGAAATGAACGTGCATTACAAAAAGCCAACCGCCTCTTACGAAGAAATGTTTGCACAATTGGAACAGCAGGGCGTGATCTCCACCCGCGGTCTGAAACCTGACGCCGATCATTTTTGTGAACTGATTTTCGATGTGAACAGTGCTTACTTCCACAACAATGGCGGTTACGGTTTTGCCAAAAAGTTTTATGCGGATGCGTACAAAGCAGCCATTGAAATTGTGGGCGGTGAGCAGTTTATCCTCTCTGCCGTCATGCATGCGGATGAAAAGAACCGTGCCATGAGTGA
>JAFWYZ010000124.1 GCA_017517465.1 Clostridia bacterium
CCGGGAAATCAGCCTGCACCTGAGAAGCAGGAAGCACGGGGAAGGTGAGGGCATAATAGACACCAAGGTATGGGCGGTTCACCTTCAGGATCAGGTTGGTGGCATCGTTGGCACTGGCTTCGGTGATGATGTATTTCAGCTGGGCATACTGGCCCTGGCCTTCGTTGGCAAGGCGCAGGATTTCGTTGATGGTGGCCACCACGTCATAGGCGGTGACAGGGGCACCGTCGTGGAAGAAAATATCGTCACGCATGACGATGTGCCAGGTTTTACCCTCAATGGAGCAGGTTTTGACAAGGTTCTTTTCATGCTCGTAATTGTCGTTGAGCTTGAAAAGCCCTTCATAAATCAGTGCGGTCAGGGACTGAAACTCTCTTTCATCTGCCGTCAGGGGGTTCAGCCGGAAGGTGCGGGAGGAGATCATGCCAAGGGACAATTCTTCATCCATGGCAAAAGCAGGGGCTGTGCCCATGAACACGCACAGGGCAAGCAAAAGGGCAATAAGCTTAATAGTGATGCTGCTGATAGATCGCATAGGCTTCCAACACCTTTCTGGCATAATATTTGGTATCATCCAGGGGAATTTCGTCGATGGTAAGGGTTTTGCCGTTGGAGGAATATTTCTTCAGCCAATGGTCTTCCACATTGCCCTGTCCTGCATGATAGGCACAGGCCACGGTAACGGGATCGCCGGAAAACTTGCGGCTGAGATAGCCCAGATACCAGCAGCCCATTTTGATATTGGTTTCGGCATCATAGAGGACATCCACGGTGAAATTCGGCACATCCACCTTGCCGGCCAGCCATTCGCCGGTATCGGGCATGATCTGCATCAGGCCCCGGGCGCTGACACGGGAGATGGCATAGGGGTCATAATCGCTTTCCCGTTTGATGACGGCGGCCACAAAGGCGGGATCGATGTTGTTGACGGCGGCATAATAGCGGATATAGTCTTCATAGAGCATTTTGTGCCGTGCAATTTCCTGCTGCCAGGCTTTTTCTTTTGCCGCACGGTCTTCCAGCAGCGCGTTCAGGCTGCTTTTTGCATGGAGGGAAGAAAACAGGCAAAACAGAAACGCAGCAGAAAGCACCCCCACCACGATCCATTGAATGGGGGAAAAGATACCCTGTTTTTTCTTCCTGCGGGTTGTGGAGGATTGGGGTTTCTTTGATGCTGCGGTTTTTACCTGTACAGGTTCAGATACGCAGGGGGCAGCCGTATTTCTTTCGGAACGGCGGTTGCGCTGCGGCGGCTGATAAGAGCCCTGGGGCATGGAGGGCGGTGGGGGGAAAGTGTTCAAAACAGTGCTCCTTTATGGTTGTGATAAGCGGGCAAGGGTTTCCTGCCACATGGATATAACGATGGCGGCGCTTTCTTCCTTGCTTCCGTCGGTGCGGATGACGCGAGTGGAAAGCCGGGCTTTTTTCAGTGTGGGCCATTGAGAGCGGATCTTTTGCAGCGCTGCTTTTGCGGTAATGCCATCCCGCTGACGGAGGCGAAGGATCTGTTCTTTCTGGGGAATATAGGCGCACCACACTTCATGGCAGCTTTTTTCCAGACCACATTCAAAAAGCAGCGGTACGGAATAAACAGCTGGCCCGGGGATTTCTTTCAATTGCCTTTCGCATTCCCGGATGATGATGGGATGCAGAAGGCTGTTGAGCAGCCTGCGCTTTTCTTCGTCCGCAAAGACCAATTCACCCAGCGCTTTTCTGTTCAGCCTTTCACCGTCAAAAATACCGTCGCCAAAGGCACGGCGAAGGGCAGGCAAAGCGGCGCCCTGATCTGCCGTAACTGCCCGGGATACAACGTCCGCATCCACAATGGGTGCACCTGCGGAGGCCAGGGCATCGGTGAGGTTGGTTTTGCCGCAGGCGATGCCGCCGGTGAGGCCGATGATGTAATTGCTCATTTGGTGACGTACCAGCTTTCGCCGAATTTGACTTCTGCCACCAGAGGAACGGACAGGCTGATGACCTGCTCCATGCAGTTTTTCAGCAGCGCGCATACCTGCTCCGTTTCCTGTTCAGGGGCTTCGATGATCAGTTCGTCATGAACTTGCAGGATCAGTTTAGCCGCAAAATGACCTTCCTGCAATGCCTGGAATACCTTGACCATGGACAGCTTGATGATATCTGCGGCGGTACCCTGCACCGGGGTATTCATGGCGGCACGTTCGCCGAAATTGCGCATGTTGGCATTAGAGGATTTCAATTCCGGCAGATTGCGGCGCCTGCCCATCATGGTGGTGGAATAGCCCATGTCGTAGCCGGCCCGCACAGCATCGTCCATAAACTTTTTGATGCCGGGATAGCGGGCAAAGTAGCGGGCAATGAATGCCGCGGCTTCTTTGCGGGAAATGCCGATGTTCCGGGAGAGGCCAAAGTCGCTGATGCCGTAGACCAGGCCGAAGTTCACCGCCTTGGCATCGGAGCGCATGGCGGGGGTGACTTCCTCCATGGGCACTTCAAAGACTTCGGCAGCGGTGCGGGTGTGAATATCCTGGTTTTTCCGGAAGGCATCCACCATGGCAGCGTCACCGGAAAAATGGGCCAGCACACGCAGTTCGATCTGGGAATAGTCGGCATCGATGAGCACATTACCGGGCTTTGCCACAAATGCCCGGCGGATCTCCCGGCCCATCTCGGTGCGGACGGGGATATTCTGCAAATTGGGCTCACTGGAGGAAATGCGGCCGGTGGCGGTGCCGGTCTGGTCAAAAGAAGAATGGACACGGCCGGACGCATCGGTTTTGCGGATGAGGGCATCGATGTAGGTGCTGTTGAGCTTGACCACCTGACGGTATCTGAGGATGGCATCGATGCAGGGATGCTTGTCCCGCAGGTTTTCCAGGGTATCTGCATCGGTGGAATAACCGGATTTGGTCTTTTTTCCGGTGGGCAGCCCCAGCGTTTCAAACAGCACTTTGCCCAGCTGCTGGGGGCTGTTGATATTGAAACCGGTAACACCGGTCAGGGAATATACCTGATTTTTCAGAACTTCGGTCTGTTCTGTAAACGTTTTGCCCAGCTCTTCCAGAACTTTGGTATCTACGCAGAACCCTTCCTGCTCCATGGAGAACAGCACCCGGGTCAGGGGCATTTCCAGATTCTCCATCAGGTCCAGCATGCCCATCTGGGACAGAAGCGTTTTCTGCCGGGCAGCCAAAGAGAGCACACCGGATGCGTCGTCGCATTCAAAATGGCTGAGGGCATAGTTTTTTTCCTGGGGGTTGATCAGATAAGCGGCGATCATGGTATCCCAGGCGCATTCGGGCAGGGGCAGGGACATGGAGGAGAGCAGATGCCACAGCCGTTTGGCATCGTGGATATACAAGGGCCTTTCAAGCAGCGGCCGCAGGGCATTCCATGCCTCATCCATGGACATGCCAAAGGACAAAAGGTCCATGGCTACTTCGATCTCATAAACCGTGTCCTCGCAGGCCAGGGTCAGATGGGTGGGGGTCACATGCA
>JAFWYZ010000125.1 GCA_017517465.1 Clostridia bacterium
AAGCCCAGCATCAACAACAGCCGCACCGTCCGCATCGCCAACGATAAATGGCTCACCTTTCAGCTGTTTCAGCGGCTTTCTCTTCCCTGTATGGATACGTTCCTGCCCGGCAGCGAGCCCCCCTATCCCTTTGTGGTGAAAAGCCGGACCGGCCATGGGGGCAGTGAGGTGTTCCTGGCAGAGGATGCCAAAGATTATGCAGCCATCCGGGAAAAGCTGGAAGGCCGTCCCTATATCCTCCAGCCCCTGTGCGACGAGCCGGGGGTGGATGTGCGGGCCTATGTGATGGGAAATGAAGCGTTCGCCGCCGTCAGGCGCAGCTGCACCACGGATTTCCGCAGCAATTATTCCCTTGGCGGTCAGGTGGAATTATTCACCCTGGACAAAGAACAGCTGCAGGCCATTCGCCTTGTGCAGAAGGCCCTGAAAAGCGATTATATCGGGGTAGATTTTATCCGGCATCAGGGTCGGTGGCAGGTCAACGAAATTGAAGACGCTGCCGGTGCCCGGATGCTGTATCAGCTGACGGATATTGATTTCATTCACCTGTTCTGGCAGCAGATCGAACACAAACTGAAGGAGGCAGACCGATGAAACTGATGCAGAACATCCCCTACACCACCCCTGCCGATGATGTGCATCTGATGGACGTTTACCTGCCGGAAAAATGCAACGGCAGCCTGTTTTTCTATGTGCATGGGGGTGGGCTGGAATTCGGCGACAAAACGGAATTTGATACCGCTGCCCGTTATCTGGCCCAAAGGGGCTATGCCATTGCCTCCATCAATTACCGTATGTACCCCGCTGCCCATTATCCGGATTTTCTGTGGGATGCAGCCCAGGCCCTGCATTTTGTGAAAGAACACCTGGCAGAATATCAGGCGGAAAAAATCTATGTGGGGGGCAGCAGTGCCGGCGGCTATGTGAGCATGATGCTCTGCTTCGACCCTCAGTACATGGCCCGTTTCGGTATGGATAACAGCGATATCGCCGGTTATTTCCACGATGCCGGGCAGCCCACAGCGCATTTCAGGGTACTGAAGGAAAAGGGCATTGACGGCCGGCGTGTGATCGTGGATGATACCTGTGCGATGTATCACGTGGGCACCCTGCCGGATTATCCTCCTATGCGGTTCATTGTGTCCGACAATGATCTGCAAAACCGCTATGAGCAAACCGTTCTGATGCTGTCCACCCTGCGGCATTTCGGCTTTCAGAAGGCGGACCATGTGCTGATGCACGGCAATCACTGCGCCTACATCGTGGCCGTGGATGAGCAGGGGGAAAGCATATTCGGCCAAATGATTCTGGATTTCCTCACAAAAACGGAACAATAAAACAGCATGCAAAAGCGGCGGGAGATGCTTTTCTCTCCGCCGCTTTTTTCATATGATTCATTATTTCTTTTTGAAGAAGGCAACGGCCACGGCACCGGGACCGGCATGGGTACCGATCACACTGCCAATGATGGTGCCGGTCAATTCATCGGTGCTGTGCTGCCAGAGGGAGGCACTGTCCTGAATGTATTTTTGCATCAGCCGGTCACTGAGACCGGTATAGCCCAGCAGAATGGGCCGGGAAAAATCCACACCGCCCGCCTTTTCAATTTCCTGAGCCAGCAGGTTATTGGCCTGTTTGGAGCCGCGGGCCTTGCCCAGTGCCTTGATTTCGCCATGCTCAATGCACAGCACCGGCTTCAGCCCCAGCAATCCGCCGGCAATGGCCGCGGTTTTGGAAATGCGTCCGCCCCTCTGCAGATACTCCAGCGTATCCAGCAGTGCGATCACATACACGTTTTCCCGTTCTTCTTCCAGCTTTTCCGCCACTTCCCCGGCGCTCAGCCCACCGGCAATCAGCCGCAGCGCCAGCCGTGCCAGAATACCGGTGCCGATGGCAGCGGAGCGGCTGTCCACCACATACACATTTTCATACCCCTGTGCGGCAATCACCGCGCTCTGGTATGTGCCGGACAGGGCACCGGCAATGGTCAGCACCACAGCGCTGTCCCCGGCTGCGGTCACCCGGTCATAAGCCCGGCGGAACATTTCGGGGCTGGCCTGGCTGGTGTGGGGCAGCACATCTGTTTCGATCAGCTTTTCGTAAAATTCTTCGTGGGTGATGGTCACTCCATCCAGATATTCTTCGTTGCCGAAATTGACCGTCAGCGGCACCACGTCCAGCTTTCGCTTCACATTTTCCGGCAAATCTGCCGTGGAATCAATGATCAATCGAACACGCATCGTTTATATTTTCCTTGTGTTTATTCCGGAATGCCCTCTTCGTCCAGCTGCTTGAGGTTTTGCACGATGGAATCCAGTGCCTGATAAAAAATGGCACGGGTTTCTTCCGTCAGGTCCCGGCCGGCAATTTCCACTGCCTTACTGGCCCTGCGGGACACATGGGATGCTGCTTCTTTTCCCTTTTCCGTCAGCACCAGCACGCCCCGGTACAGGCTCTGGCCCACGCCCTTCTTTTCCACAAATCCCTTTTCTTCCAGAATGGCAATCATCCGGGAAGCGTCGGACTTGTCCTTGCCGCTCATCTCGCACAGCTGAGGCACCGTTACGCCGTTTTCATAACGGGCAATGTTGGTCAGATAAGTGGCATGGGTGCCCTTCAGCCCATACTTTTCCATTTCCTCCGAAGCCAATCTGCGCCAGGAACGGGAAATCTCCGTAATGGCCAGAGAGAATTTTTCAAACCGTTCTACCATGGTTCCTCCAAAGAATGTTCTTGTTGAATAATCAACATGTGGAATTATAGCATATCTGTCCATGCCTTGTCAATCGATACCGGCTGTGCTACAATGAATTCATCATCTGTCAGGAGGCTGTTATGACCCGTTATCCCTTAACCGAGCAAGACCGGCAGCTGATCCGGATGGGGCTGGACGTGCTGGCAAAAAACTTTGACGACGGTGTATATAACCACACCGTTGGCTGTGCCCTGCTGTGCAAAAACGGCCGCATTTATACCGGTGTCAACTGCGACGGCATTCACGGCTCCTGTGCCGAATACATCACCATGGGCATGGCCATTTCCGCCGGCGAACGGGAATTTGATACCATTGTGGCCGTTCACGAAAAACATCTCAACTGCGTCATTCCCCCCTGCGGCAACTGCCGGCAGATGCTGTTTGAATATTGCCCGGACATCCGGGTGATCGTCAATGACGAAAGCGGCAGCCTCATCAAGGTTTCCGCCCGGGACTTGCTGCCCTTTGCCTGGCAGCCGGTCATCTGCTGAATGGAATAAAGCCGGCCAGGCGGCTGTGCCGGTCCGTTTTCAATATACAGTGAAAGAAGATGCGCCATAAGGCCCATCTTCTTTTTGTTTCTTATTCCTCTGCAATGACCACGATCAGGTCATTTTCACTGAAAACCAGAGGTTCGTTTTTATCCGTATTGACCTGCACCGGCTGGGGCGTGGGAGTCCGTTTCCGGTAGCCCACATATACCTCACCCTTGCGCGCAGCACTTTCCGCCAGCACAAAGCCGTTCACTTCCACCCCCAGCGGTACATACTGGGAAGCACTCTTCATGTAGAATTCGCAGCCTTCCTCATTCAGCAATTCTTGGATCAGCGGCAGCATTTTGTGATTTTCGGCAATCTGCGCCATCAGAAGGCCAATGAAATTGGAGCCGATCACAAAATCGTCCACCCGGGCACGAACAGCCAGACGCTGGTTCTCGGGATTGCGCATTTCGGTGGTGATGGAGAAATGCTGCTGCTCATTTTCGGCAATATCACGCAGCAAAATCAGGTTCAGCAGCGTATTGGCATCAGAGGTTTCCCCATCCTGGCTGTCGTCGTTCAGCAAAAGAATATTGGTTCCCTGCCGCACCAGTTGCTGGAGCAGATTCCTGCGTACCGGCTGCTGACATTGGGTGATGTTGAGCCCATAGGTTTCAGCCAGATAATCATCGCTCATTTCTTCATCCACCACAACCACTTCACTGGCAGGATCCACGTACTGGCTGTATTCCCGCAAAATCATGGGCAGCTTGTCATTGGAGCCCAGGATCAGCAGATGATCCTTTTCCCGCAAGGCGCAGTACACACCGTTATTGATCATCCGGTCATTCACCTTTGTCGGTGCACACAAGGCATATTCACCGTCATCCATTTCCAGCAATACCATGAGATCCTTTTCCCCGATCACCGTATCCATTTTCGGGTTCAGATACACCCTATCCCCTATCTGCAGACCGACGGGCACGGCATTGACAAAAGACAGCTGGGCCTCATGGAAGGTTTTCCCCACCATTTCAGGCACACGCTCCAGATACATTTCATTGCCGGAGAAATTCAGGATTTCTGCAATCACCTGGCTCAGCCCATGCTGACGGCAGGTGTGGGCAATGATCCTGGAAATGGTGTCCTTGGCATAGATGATCTCTGCCCGGCCTTCCCCGGCAATCCGGGCCGCCTCCAGATGCTGTTTGTCCAGAATGGAAGCGATGAAATACATATCAGGGTTGAGAATTTCCTTTTCCTTCACATATGCGGAAAGGGCCAGAATGGTTTTGATCACCTGGGCATCCTCATGCAGATTCACAATCACCGAACGGCAATTTTCCACTGCGCATCTTTCCAGGGAATAAAACTCATGCAGGCTGCCGGTACGGCAGATGATATGGGTGGTTTTGGTGTCCGGCATCCGGGCAGCCACGGTTTCTTCCATTTCTTCTTTGTCCTGCTCACCCAGCAGCACAATGCAGCAATTTTTGTGATTGGCATTGGCTTCCACCAGTTCCTGCAGCAGGGTAAAGGTGTTGTCATTGAAGCCGATGATCACCACATGGTTCTTTTCCTGCACCACGGAAAGCCCCTTGCGCAGGTCATTCAGCTTATCCTCCACACCGCTGGTGATGATACCGATCAGGATACTGGTCAGGAACAGGCCGCACAGCGTGGCCAGGGTCATCATCACAAGATACGGCACGTTGCTGGCATCATTGCCGGAAATGGTGCCCGGGTCCAGGGTGTGCAAAAAACTGTTCCAGATGTGATAGATCACACCGCCGTCTTCGCTGCACAAATTGGCCACGATGCCGATAATCCCCACAATGGTCATCGTCACCGCAAGCAGCAGCCCGATCATGGCAACAGGGCCTTTTGACAGCAGATAATCAAACACATAACGGATTTTTTCCCGCACAGGATGCTTTTTCACAAATATTCTCCTTCGTATGATAGGATTTTCTTTTTATTTACATCCATTATACAAAAATCACCGTTTCATGTCAACGCAAGAATTCAGCTCCCCGACAAGGGTAGCGGAAGGGATCATGTTATCCTTCACTTTGCACCAAAGAAATACCGAAACAGAAAGCCAGTCATGGCTTGCCGTTTCCTGTTTTGCATGATAGAATGAAAGCGATAAACATGAATAGATCGAAGAGAAAAAACAACGATATGCTGGAGGAACCATGTTAAAAGATTACGAGATCAATAAGCCTGTCCTTGAAACTGACAGGCTTATTATCAGAACTCTTGACGAAGCAGACAGACCGGATTTGAAAGAATGGTTGGGGAGAGATGAAATTTATACCTATTGGGGACGAAAAGCCAGCAAGAGTGAAAAAAATCCGGATTTGATGTTCATTGACCCCCGTCCTTGGGTGAAAAGGAAGCCTTCGCCAGATTTTGACTGGGGAATTGTCTTGAAAGAAACAAATACTGTTATTGGAATGATTGCAGTATTTGATATACAGAACTCAAGGATGGGTGATATTGCGTATCGTCTTCATCCTGAATATTGGAATATGGGGATTACAACAGAAGCACTGAAGGAAGTGGTGCGGTTCATATTTGAAAATACAGAAATAGAGCGGCTGAATGGGCGTGTTGATGTAAGGAACATTGCTTCAAATAAGGTCCTTGAGCGGTGTGGTTTTATAAAAGAGGGGACAATCCGACAAGGCAAAATGGTTTCGGTCTATTGTGACTATCACATTTACGGTATGCTTAGAGAAGATTATGCAAAGATAGACTGAACGTGTTCATCGCCAAATTCCAATTCATCGAGCAACCACAGATCCACAGGAAAGCGCAATGATACGCACCCCTCGGGTACATTGCGTTTTGGGAACCCCATAAACAAACGAGCATCCGTAATTTCGAGTAGTTTTGTCAAGGGTGTTTTCACATTCTTAGTCCTTGACAGGATAATCTCATTTGAAATAGCCGAGAGCAACCATACAGTTCTCTCGGCTATTCTTTCACTTTTACACACTCATCCAGCAGCTTTCTGCTCCGATTCCATCTTCGGGAGATGTTAGTACGCCTTTATCAATAAGGCATTCAATCACTGCATCGTAAATAGGCAGATTA
>JAFWYZ010000126.1 GCA_017517465.1 Clostridia bacterium
CGGAAACCCGGAAATACATCCCCCATCCGCTGACCTGCGCTTACCGCCTTTCTCCCATTTATCACAGCGGCGGTGCCGGGATCATCAGCACGCTGGAGGACATGAGCCGCTTTGCGGCGGCGCTGACCTGCGGCAAGGGGCCGGACGGCTATCATCTTCTGAACCGGGAAAGCATTGACCTTCTGCGCAAAGAACAGCTGTCCTCCGTGGCAAAGGATCCTTCCTTTGGCTGCTGTATGGGCCCCGGCTACGGCTATGCCCTGGGCTTGCGCACGCTGGTGGACAAAAGCCAGGGGCAAAAATCCCCCATCGGGGAATTCGGCTGGGACGGCGCTGCCGGCAGCTTCATCCTCTGCGATCCCCAAAACGATGTATCCGTGGTATACACCATGCATGTGCTGAACTGGTACGGCATCCGGGATGTGTTCCATGTGCCCCTGCGGGATGCGGTGTACGATGCCCTGAACCTGTAAAAAAACACAAATTGTGGCAAAATTAGCACTCTTTCCTTTAGAGTGCTAATTTTTGTTGCTTTTTGTTTCCTGTCGTGCTATACTACGTTACAGGGAATGTATTTCCTTTTATCATTTCGCAACGGAGGCGTTTATTTATGGCAACCAAAGGTAATATTTCCATTCATGCACAGAACATCATGCCGGTGATCAAGCGCTGGCTGTATTCCGACAAGGATATTTTTATTCGCGAGCTGGTGAGCAACGGCTGCGATGCCATCACCAAGTATAAAATGCTCAAGGGGGATACCGGGGAAGATCTGCGGGTCACCGTCACCGTGGATAAGGATAACCGCACCCTCACCTTCACCGACAACGGCATCGGCATGACGGCGGAGGAAGTGGACAAGTACATCAATCAGGTGGCCTTTTCCAGTGCCGAAGAATTTTTGAAGAACTATACCGGCGAAGAAAAAGGCGGGATCATCGGCCATTTCGGTCTGGGCTTTTATTCCGCTTTCATGGCCGCCGAAAAGGTGACCATCGATACCCTGTCCTGGCAGGAGGGGGCAGAGCCTGTGCTGTGGCAGAGCGAAGACGGCATGGCCTTCACCATGGAACAGGGCAGCCGCACCCAGCGGGGCACCACCATTGTGCTTCATGTTTCTGAAGAAGAAAAGGAATTCTGCGAAACATTCCGTGTCCGGGAAGTGCTGGAGCGGTACTGCGGCTTCATGGCTACCCCCATTTATCTGGTGGACGTGAACAAGGAAGAAAAGCACGAAGAGGGCTGTGACTGCGAAGAATGCCACGATCACGAAGAAAAGCCCGTCAATGACGTCAATCCCCTGTGGCTGAAAAACCCCCGGGAATGCACCGAAGAAGAATATAAGGACACCTATAAAAAGGTGTTCCATACCTTTGAAGAACCCCTGTTCTGGGTGCATCTGAATGTGGATTATCCCTTCAACCTCAAGGGCATCCTTTACTTCCCCCGTATCCGGAAGGACTTCGGCGGTCAGGAAGGGCAGATCAAGCTGTTCAACCGCCAGGTGTTTGTGGCGGATAACATCAAGGAAGTGATCCCGGAATTTCTGATGCTGCTCAAGGGTGTGCTGGATTGCCCCGATCTGCCCCTGAACGTATCCCGTTCCTTCCTGCAGAATGACGGCTATGTGAAAAAGCTGTCCGCCCACATTACCAAGAAAGTGGCGGATAAGCTGAACGGGCTGTTCAACACCGAACGCAAGCAGTACGAAACCTACTGGGATGATATCCATCCCTTCGTGAAGTACGGCTGCATCCGGGACAAGAAGTTCTACGACATGGTAAAGCCCTCCATCCTCTATAAGACCACCGAAGGCGAATACCTGACCCTGGATGAATACAAAGCCCGGAACGAAGGCAAGGCGGACAAGAAAGTGTTCTACACCACCGAGCAGAACCGCCAGGCCGCTGCTGTTTCCCTCTACACCCAGAAGGGCATGGACGTGGCGGTGATGGATACGCTCATCGACATGAACTTCATGAGCTTCATGGAATTTGGCGGGGATATGAATGAAACCCGTTTTGTCCGGGTGGATGCGGATGTGTCCGGCCTGACGGAAGACAGCGAAGAAGGCAAGGACATTGACCTGTCCCTGTTGGAAAAGCTGTTTAAGGAAGCGCTGTCCGACGATACGCTGACGGTGAAAATGGAAGCCCTGGCCGATCATGACCTGCCCCTTCTGCTCACCGAAGACGAACAGATGCGCCGCTACAAGGAAATGAGCGCCATGTACGGCCAGGGGATGGATTTCCCTGCCCAGTACACCCTGATCCTCAACCGCCTGTGCCCCACCATCCGTTCCCTGGCGGCCATGGAAAATGAGGAAACCGCTCATCTCATCTGCCGCCAGCTGTTCGATATTGCCCGGCTGTCCTCCCGTCCCCTGGAAGCCAAGGAACTGCAGGATTTCCTGGCCCGCTCCCATCAGCTGTTGTCCCTCCTGGCAGATAAAGCCTGAACGCTGTAAAACGTTTGAGAGGGTAGCAGATGAATATTCATGTATGGCTTTGCCTGATTATGTATTTGTGCATGCTGGTGTTTCCGGCAAGAGAAATACCGTTGTATGAAAAGCAGCCTCCTTATGTGGCAACGGAAGAAGAAATGGCATTTGAGGAAGCATATTTTCAGGCAATCGTGCAAAGCGGCGGCCCCGGCACTGCGGATTTTGATGCCCAGTCTCCTCATTTTCAGGCACTGTTCGTGGTGTTTATTCTGGACATGGAAGTACAATGCGGCGGCATAGCCCAGTACTTTTATAACAACGGCAGCCTCTATGCCTGTCGGACAGAAGACGCACTCCGCCAGGTGGGGCTTGCAGAAATGGCGGATCTGTATGCCGGATTTGTGGAAAACGAGCAGATTACCATGGAAGAGATTGACGGTTACCGTCAGCAGTTTCCAACGCTTGAAACAATTGGCCAACTATCTGCACTGCATCCCTTTGATGGGTTTGATGAAGCCTATATGCAGCTCAGGGACAGCCTGCAGCTGGAAAGAACAGTGCTTTCATATATCGATGCACATCCGGAAATGTTCCGCTAAATCAAAAACAGCCTGGTACCAGGCTGTTTTTAATTATTCTTCATTTTCCGGAGGAACGGAGGGCTCTTCTTCTGCGGACAGAATCACGTCCGCTTCCTGCTGTGCCTGTTCCATGTCTTCGATCAGCTGGCCCAGCTTTTCATGCAGTTCTTTCAGCTCCTCAATGGTGAAGGAGCGGGCATCATGCAGCAGGCTTTCGATTTTCGGCTTGCCGAATTCGTTGAAGGCCTTGACCACCTTGTCCGCCGCGCTGGTTACCTTTTCCTTGGCCTGTTCGTAAAGCGGTTCGCCCTTTTCTGCCAGGTATTCCACCGCTTCACCGGCTTTTTCCACGCCGGTGGCCACGGCGCCGATACCGGCTTTGATCACCTTTTCCAGTTCCTTGCAAAATTCATCCATGAACGCATCGCTCCTTTTCAGTCAAGCATATTTTACCCGAAAATCAGACGGATATCCGCATTTTTCTTTTGTCTGTTTGTGTTTATTATGCCAGAAAAGGCACAAAAACACAAGGAAGAAAGGGGAAAAAAAGAGGAAAAAAAGTCCATCTTTTTGTGCAGAATGACGAAAAGTCCCTTGACATTGGGTGTAAAATTTCGTACAATAGTTATGATCGGCTGAAAAGTTTGTCCCACAGGTGGGGCAGATGGGCTGTTTTGGGATACATTTGCTTCTGGTTTATTTCTGCAGGCGTTTTGCCGCTTTAGCATAGGACGTTTATTTTGGTGTGCGTCCGGTGTTTCAGTTGTTGAACTTTCTGTTTGTATACCGGTTCATTCTACCCAAATTCAGCTTTGCCGTGCGAAAACGGCTTTTTTTCGTGCGGTTTTTCAATTGATAGAGTAAATGAAAAAGAATGAGAGAAAGAGAGCGAAAGGAGGAGAACCGTGGATATTTTGTGGATCATTCTGGCTGCTGTGGTGGGCATTGCCATCGGTGTGGCAGCCGGATATACGTACCGTAAAGACGTGGCCGAAAAGAAAATCGGCCGGACTGAAGAATATGCCAAAAAGCTGCTGGATGATGCGACCCGTAAGGCAGATGACAAGAAAAAGGAAATGCTGCTGGAAGCCAAGGAAGAAATTCTGCATCTGAAAACAGAACTGGACAAGGAAATCCGCACCCGCCGGGCTGAAATTCAGCGCTCCGAGCGCCGCACCATCCAGCGTGAAGAAACCCTGGATAAGCGCGAAGAACAGCTGGATAAGCGCCGGGATAACCTCTCCGAACGTGAAGATGCTTTGAACCTGAAGTATCAGAACGCTCAGAAACTGGAAGATGAGGCCAACGAACTGAAGGAAAAGCAGATCGCCGAACTGGAACGCATCGCCACCCTCACCCAGGACGAAGCACGTCAGATCATCATCGACCGTGTGCAGAAGGATGCCTTCCATGATGCCGCTGCCACCGTCCGTGACATCGAAAGCAAGGCCAAGGAAGAGGGCGAAAAGAAGGCCCGCAATATCATTGCCCTGGCCATCCAGAAGTGCGCTGCCGACCATGTGGCAGAAAGCACCGTCTCCGTTATCAACCTGCCCAATGACGATATGAAGGGCCGCATCATCGGCCGCGAAGGCCGCAACATCCGTGCCCTGGAAACCGCCACCGGCGTGGATCTCATCATCGACGATACCCCCGAAGCGGTCATCGTTTCCGCCTTCGATCCTGTCCGCCGTGAAGTGGCCCGCCTGGCCATTGAAAAGCTGATCATGGACGGCCGCATCCATCCTGCCCGCATTGAAGAATGCGTGGAAAAGGCCAAGAAGGAAGTGGACAACCAGATCCGCGAAGCCGGTGAACAGGCCGTGTTTGAAACCAACCAGCATGGTATCCACCCCGAACTGGTCAAGCTGCTGGGCCGTATGCGCTACCGCACCAGCTATGGTCAGAACGTGCTGAAGCACTCCATCGAAGTCAGCCACCTGGCAGGCCTTATGGCTGCCGAGCTGGGCGCCGATGTGGCCCTGGCCAAGCGTGCCGGTCTGCTCCATGATATCGGTAAGGCTGTTGACCACGAACAGGAAGGCACTCACGTGTCCCTGGGCGGCGAGCTGGCCCGCAAGTACAACGAAAGCCCCGATGTCATTCATGCCATCCTGGCCCACCACAACGATGTGGAACCCCAGACCGTGGAAGCAGTGCTGGTGCAGGCTGCCGACGCTATCAGCGCCGCTCGCCCCGGTGCCCGCCGCGAATCCCTGGAAAACTACATCAAGCGCCTCACCAAACTGGAAGAAATCGCAAATTCCTTCTCCGGTGTGGATAAGTGCTTTGCCATCCAGTCCGGCCGCGAAGTGCGCATCATGGTCAAGCCCGAAGATGTGACCGACGAGGGCACGAAAGTCCTGGCCAAGGAGATTGCCAAGCGCATCGAAAAGGAAATGGAATATCCCGGCCAGATCCGCGTGAACGTGATCCGGGAAACCCGTTCCACCGAATACGCCAAGTAATTCAAACAACAAAAGAAGCCGTTTCATTCGGCTTCTTTTTTGTTACGTACAAAAGCCAGGACAGGGGGGCTCCTCGGCAGGCGATCCGCCCTGCATCCATCCTGCGAAGCAGAAGTTTGCTTTTTCAATCTGTTAGGTGAGGAACGGAGGAGCAGGGGCCTGTGCGGCCCCCGTACCCCCGCAGCAGGGCCATCGGCCCTGCACCCTTTCTGCGACATAAAAGACTGTC
>JAFWYZ010000127.1 GCA_017517465.1 Clostridia bacterium
AGCCACCGCCTCCGTGGACGTGGAAACGGAGCGCCAGATCCAGCAGGCCATTCAGAACATGGCTGGACAGCGCACCATCGTGGCCATTGCCCATCGCCTGTCCACCATCCGCCATGCCGATCAGATTCTGGTGATCGATGAAGGCCGAGTGGCCGAATGCGGCACCCATGACGAGCTGATAGCAAAAGACGGCATTTATGCCCGGATGCACCGCATCCAATCCGCCGAACATGATGCGGAGCATACCGGCAACGCTTAATCAAATACGATGATACAAAAAACCTGCACCCTGTTTGGGGATGCAGGTTTTTCTCATTTTCAGGGATCCTGACGGAAAGCGGGCATTGCATATTCCTGCTGGGAATAGCAGGGCACGTCCTTCACCTGTGCCCGGCGGAACATTTCCGCCACCGCATCCAGATACGCTTCCGGCTGGGTTTCCTTCATCGCCTGACGCACATATTTCGCCGGCACATCCAGGCTGTGGGACAGGTATTTCACAAACACATGCATCCGGCCCACCGCCGTGAGCGGCTTCCACGTTTTCATGTAGGCATAATACAGCCGGTCATGATAGCGGATCAGATCCTCCATGGCAAGGGGTGCTCCGCCCCGGATTTCCCGAAGCAGGGCAGGGTTGGTCAGCGCACCGCGGCCAAGCATCAAGCCAGAAGCCGCAGGAAACATGGCCTGCACCTGCTGCACATCCTGCACGGTAAACAGATCTCCGTTATAGACAAGGGGGCAGGTCAGCGTTTCTGTTGCCCGGGCAAAGGTTTCCCGGTAGGGTGTGCCCCGGTACAACTGCCCTCTTGTGCGGGGATGAATGATCAGTTCATGAATGGGATAGACGGCAAACACCGGCAGCAGCTTTTCCCATTCTGCCGGGGAATCAAAGCCGATCCGGGTTTTGATGGACACAGGCAAAGGCGAATTGCCATACACCTGATCCAGAAAACGTTTCAGACCATCCACATCCCGCAGCATGCCGGAGCCCTTTCCCTTCCCCGTCACCGTTCCGGAAGGGCAGCCCAGGTTCAGGTTCACCTCGGTATAGCCGCTGTCCGCAAAGCCCCGGGCTGCCCCCAGAAAGCACAGCGGATCCTTGGCCAGGATCTGGGGCACGGCAAAAAAGCCCCGGTTCTGCTCCGGCGACAGCTCAAAATCCTGCCGGACCGTATAGGAAAGAGAGGAGGAGGGGCTGACAAAGGGCATGAAATACTTATCCACCCCGCCAAACTGCGCCTGAAACACCTGCCGGAAAATCACATCTGTGATGCCTTCCATGGGCGCAAAATACAGCTTCATCCTTTCCCCTCCCCTCACTGTTTTCTCACCCGGGCATTATATCATTTTTCATTTTCCTGTGCAACACTTCTGCCCTGCCGCGTATCATGACCCCCCACCGTCAATCGTTCTTTCCAAATCAAAAAACCGCCCACCCCGGAAAGGGTGAGCGGAAAAGCATTGTGTTTATTACTTGTTGGCATCAAACAAAACCGTGGATTCGTCATTTGCCAGCCACTGCAGCACATTATATTCAAAGGTGCCGCCATTGATATTCAGCGTGGGGGCATCGCCCTTATAGCCGGAACCGATAGAAACAGTGCCGCCAAGGAATTCGCCGCCATTGATGGTGATAACCGTGTTGGCATGGCTGTTACCAGAGGAATAGGTGTAAAGAAAGTTATTATCAGCGCTGGATTCCTTGGTAGACTGGAAGGTACCACCATTGATGGTCACACTGATCTTGGGAGCAACAGCAGAATTGCTGCTGGGGAGCTGAATCCACGCCGGAGTCTTGGCTTCCACAAGACCATCGTTCATTTCAAACACCACATTGTCCTGGTTATACTTGGCAATGCGAAGAGCGCAGCGATCGCCCTTCAGGGTGCCGCCATTGAGATA
>JAFWYZ010000128.1 GCA_017517465.1 Clostridia bacterium
GCAGGGTCTGGGAAGCGTAGAGCCACAGGCCGTTTTCGCTGTCTTCCAGCACGAATTCTGCTGCGCCTTCGGGCAGGAAACCGTTGGCGGCCAGGCCTTCAAAAGAGGGATGGATCCAGGTGGGATCCGCACCGGCAGCAAAACCGGAAACGGAAGCGGCAGGTTTTTCTTCCTGTTCTTCCGTGGAGACGGGCTTTTCATTGTCTTGCGGAAGGATGGTGATGACGGCTTCACCGGAAGCCTCCGTCAGCACGCTGGTGCCGTCGGCAGCAGAGTAGGAAATGACGGTGCCGTCTTCATCGGTGAAGGTCATGTCACTCATATCCGGGCCGGAAATGGTGTTGACCGTCATGGGGGACACGGTGGCATTGCCCTTGTTTTGCATATACTGACCGATGAGCGCAGAAAGATCACTGCTGCCGGAGACGGTGGCAGAAGCGGGGGCCACGGTGGCTTCGGGGATGATGGTGACGGTGGTCTTTTCTTCCTTCTCAACGGTAACAGCAGCAGGCGGTGCCGTTACTGCGGGCTGCACAACCACCGGAGCTTCAGTGGCAGGAACAGCGGTGGCAGGAATTTCGGTGGCCTTGGGGGCAGCGGCGGAAACCAACAGGAAAGGATCATCCTTTACACCGGTACCGCCGGAAATGATCAGTTGATCCAGATCCACATAGACGCAGGGGCGGATACCCAGGTCCACATTGCCGCAAGGCACGGTGCCCAGCTTGCCTTCGTCCATCACACGGCGCTGCTGCTGGGGGCGGTCTTTGCTCTTGTTGCGGCTGATCCAGGGGCTGTTCTTGTCGCCGTACAGGTACAGACCGATGGACTTGGCATAGTCGGTGCCCTTGCATTCACGGGATTTGTTATCCGCAAAGCCGTAGGCCTTGTTGCGGATATCGTCGATCTGGGGCAGGGTGACCAGCGCACCGTCTTCCGTGCGCTGCAAAAGCACCTGCTGCTCTGCATCGGTGAAAGCGCGGTTCATAAAATCGCTCTGCAGATAGGCATACAGATCGCTTTCCTGCCATTTCATGTCATAATAGGCCTTGGTATCCAGATGCACATAATGCACATCGATAATATATTCGGCCAGCAGATATGCTTCATTTTCCTTCACTTCCAGCACACGCCAGAGGATGGGGGCTTCATTGCCCTGGGCATCCTGGGGGAAGGTGCCGAAATGAACGTAGCTGTATCCGCCCTGTTTTTTGTTGTAGCCATGGATATCTTCCGCAGCGGCGCAGGTGACCGCAAGCAGGAGAGCCAGCAGGCACAAAAGGCATTTTCTGAACATCTGTTTTTCCTCCGTAAAATGGAATTGAGTTGATTATACCAAAGAAAGAAATACCTGACAAGGGAAGGGGGGATTCTTTTACAAATCACAAATGCACAAACTGTACACCGACGATGGTAAACACAAGGACAGCGGCCAGCAGGGCCATATGCAGCGCATTTCTTTTATCACAGGGTTTGCACAGGGCAAAATAACAGATCCCGGCAGGAACGGCATCCACCACGTACCGGGCACCCAGCTGATATCCGCCGAAGGTGCGGTGAAGCAGCAGAAGGAAAATGTGCAGCACCATGGTCATAAGGATGACGGCATTGATCCAGGTGAAACGCTTTCGGAAAAGATCCACAACCGCCTGCACAAGGGTAAACGTGATGACGGGGCAGGCCAGGAACAGGGTAAAGCCAAAGGCATTTACGCTGTATTTTGCATCGTCAAAGGAAAGGGGAGAGCCAAAGAGGAAGGTTTTTGCATTATTGGCCACATGATTCAGGGAAAACTGAATGCCGCCCTGAAAGGAGAACTCCGGCAGGTAATTATGCCCGAATTCCAGCGGATTGCCAAAGCGCACATAATTGAATACGGCAATGGCGGCGGCAACCATAAGCCCCAGCACAGTGCCGGGAATAAGATGACGGAGGGTATCCCTTATGCCATACAGGCTTTCCCTGCGCCTGTACAGATACACACCGTACAAAAGGGGCGCATACACCGCATCGAAGGGGCGGCAGCAAACGGACAGGGCATACAGGAAAAGGGCCGGTGTGGGCTTGAGACGCACCATCAGCATTACCGCCATGCACATCAGCCCGAAGGCCAGCATCTGGGCCTGATACCACACAGCACCTTCCAGCATCATGGGCAGCGCAGAGGAGGCCATGGTGTAAAGATAGGCCAGTATGGCCGCGGAAGAATGTTTGTTGCCTGCGGATTTCAGGGCGCCGTATATGGTCAGGCAGCCCATCAGCCCATAGACCTTCACCAGCAGGTTATCCGGTGTATTGGCACCGAAAATCCAGGTGAGGGGCAGCAGGATTACCGACGGAAGCGGCGGGAAGGACACGTAATACTGTCCTTCGTAGATGGCCAGCTCCAGCCAGGGGTAATCATGGGGCAGGTGCAGCGTTCCCTGCTGCCATGCAAGTGCCTGCAGGGTGTAGGTGTTGTAGGCGGTGCTGCCGGCAAAGCGGCTGCCCACCAGGATGTGCAGACACCACAGGGATGTGAGCACCGAAAAAATGAGCAGCAGGGGGGTATAATCTGCTTTTTTCAGCTTTTGCAGAAAGCGGTTATTCTTCGTCAGCAGTTTCTGCATGGAAATAATCCTCACTGAGCTGCGCATGGGCCAGAATGCGTGCTTCCTGGCTGTTGAGGGGAGGCAGTGTACGCTTGACCCGGCGGTATTCGCCGTTTTTCTTCATTTCCCAGGCTTTGCGGTTATCCTGCAGTTCCTCTTCCACAGAAGCAATGACGCGGTTGCGCAGCTGTTCATCCAGTACCGGGAACATAATCTCCACCCGCTTGTCCAGGTTTCTGGGCATCCAGTCGGCAGAGGAGAGGAAGACTTCGGGATTGCCCTCATTCCAGAAAATAAAGGCACGGGAGTGTTCCAGGAAGCGGCCCACGATGGAGCGGATGTGCAGGTTTTCGTGGTCCTTTACCTTGGCGCAGCAGATGCCACGGACCACCAGATCGATCTGCACCCCTTCATCAGCGGCTTTATACAGCTTTTCGATGATTTTGGGATCCACCAGGGAGTTCATCTTGGCCATGATCCGGGCAGGCTTGCCTTCCCGGGCATTCTGCTTTTCCCGCTTGATCAGCTGGTTCAGCTTTTTGCGCAGCATGGTGGGGGAAACCACCAGCCGTTCCATGGGCATTTCTTCAAAGCCGGTGATGGAATTGAAGAAGGCACCGGCATCCCGGCCGATTTCTTCGTTGCAGGTGAGCAGGCCAAAGTCGGTATACAGCTTGGCGGTGGAATCGTTATAGTTACCGGTGGCCAGATGCACATAGCGGCGCAGAGTGTTTTCTTCCTTGCGCACGATGAGGGTGATCTTGCTGTGGCATTTCAGGTTGGGTACGCCGTAGAATACATGGCAGCCTGCCTTTTCCAGGGCCAGGCACCAGTTGATGTTGTTTTCCTCGTCAAAGCGGGCACGCACTTCGATCAGCACGGTCACCTGCTTGCCCTGCTGGGCAGCCCGGGACAGGGCAGCCACAATGGGGCTTTTGCCGCTGACGCGGTAGAGGGTCTGCTTGATGGCCATGACATCCGGGTCGTCTGCCGCTTCGTCGATCATGCGGACCACGGGGTCAAAGCTGTCGAAGGGATGGTTCAGAAGAATATCCCCTTCCCGGATGGCATCGAACACGGGCCGGTCAGAGGACAGACGTTCGTTGACGAAGGGGGTATAGCCGGGGAAGCGCAGGTCATCGCAATCGGGCAGGGAAGACAGCTGCTTCATGAAGAAATCCAGATTCAGAGGACCATTGACCTGGAACACAAATTCATTCTGCACATCCAGATACTTCTTGATCCGGGTGAAGAGCCGGTTATCGCAGCCCTTTTGCACTTCAAGGCGCACCACCTTGCCCCACTTGCGCTTTTTCAGGTTCTTGCGCATTTCCACGATCAGGGTATCCACGTCGCTGTCGTCATAGACAAAGTCGGTGTTTCTGGTGAGGCGGAAGGGCATCACGGCAATGGGTGCGGCGCCGCCAAAGAGCCGCGGGGCAAACATGCTCACCACATCTTCCAGCAGCACACCCCTGGCACGGCCGATACCATCGGGCAGCATGGTGATGCGGGGCAGCTTGGTGGGCAGGGGGATCAGCGCCATCCGGGGGGCACCGGTACGGGTGGTGGGGGGCAGAAGCAGGGCAATGTGCAAGCATTTTGCCGCCAGCAGGGGGAAGGGACGCTTATCGTCGATGGCCCGGGGAGTAAGCAGGGGCTGCACCTGGGTGTCAAAATACTGGGACAGCCAGGCTTTCTGTTCGTTGTTGATGTCTTTGGGTGAAAGGATATGAATACCGGCCTGCTTCAGGGCAGGCAGGTATTCGGCATTGAGCAGCAGGTATTGCCGGGCAACCTGTGCCTGCACCTGGGGCAAAATGGCAGCAAGCTGTTCCTGGGCCGTCATGCCGGCAGCGTCGATTTTTCTGATCTGGGCATCCACAGTGCGCACAAGACCGCCCACACGCACCATAAAGAATTCATCCAGATTGGAAGAGCAGATGGACAGGAATTTGCCTCTTTCCAGCAGGGGATTATCCAGATTGCAGCTTTCTTCCAGCACACGGCTGTTGAACTTGATCCAGCTCAGTTCGCGGTTATAATACTTGCTCATGTCTTTTCACTCTTTCTGTATGTTTACCATCAATGGGTGATTTTGGTGGTGAGGGTGATCTGGGTAATGGCAGGGGTATTGAACAGGCGGATGGGCAAAAGCCCCATGGCAGAGGAGGTACCAAGGCCGGGGGAAACATACTGAGCAATGCCCAGCGTATAGGAAAGCCCGGATACGAAATGATCTTCAGGGAACCAGCCGTTATTGCCAAGCCCCGAGGAGGCAGGGGCTTTCAGTGCGCCCACCAGCGGCAGCCGCCACTGACCGCCCACATAATGCCCGGCCAGGATCAGGGCGATGGAGGAAACATAGCTTTCGTTATCCTCTCTCAGGAATTCCACCAGGTTTTCCATGGCGGATTTGGTGAGGGGGTGGTGAGAAAGGGCCAGGTGGGTATCGCCGCTTAGCATTTCCTTGCGGGCCTGCCGGATGCGGGAAAGCTGGTCTTCCTGATAGGCAACGGCTTCCAGCGCGGCTTTCTTTGCCGGGGAATCTTCTTCCTTCATCAGCTCTTCCCGGCGATCCTTCAGCGCCGCTTCCGTGCCCTTGGCATCCAGGGAATAGACCCTTTCCGGAGACAGCCATACATTGTTTTTTCCGCCGGAAATTTTCACGGGTGCATCCAGATAAATGGCCCCCATCTCCTCAGCGGCCCGGATCCATTCTGCCTTGGGGCTGTCTCCTTCATGAGGGGTGGCAATGATGGGAGCGGGATCTTCATCCCCGGCCACAAAATAGAACGGTGTGGAAGGGAACAGGTCAATCAGTTCCAGAAAGGCAGTATAGTCGCCATTTTGGGCCACCGCATCACCGGTAAAGCAGACAATGTTATATTTGGCCCCCTTCAGTGTATCCTTCAGACGGGATTGATCGGGTCCGAAGGAAATGCCGTGCAGGTCGGAAATATGCAGGATACGCAGGTTTTCGGCCTGCTTGGGCAGAGAAGGGATGGTAATGGATTGCTTCAGCAGCGTAACACGGATATTGTTGATATAATTAAAAGCCACAACAGTGACGATGATAAACAAAATAATAACGATCAGGGCAATGAAGAAGGGATGCTTTTTTCTGGCTGGGGCAAAAATGGGGTCTTTAGAGCGGCGCATAGCAGGCTCCTTTCAAAAAACGTTTCATATAATTATATATGAAATTAAACATTCTTGCAATGATAAAAAGCCTGTCTTGCAGGAATTTACATCAATTTCGCCGAAAATAGGGATATCTGTGTATAAACAGGGAGCGAAGAAAGCAATGGCAAAGAAAAAGACCAGTTTTGTATGTTCTGCCTGCGGTGCGGAAAGCCCGCGCTGGATGGGGAAATGCCCGGAATGCGGTGCATGGAACACCATGGAGGAAACCATGGTGCAGGATGCGCCGGTGCAGAAAGAGTATAAGCAGCGGGGCGGATTGGGGAACGATGCCGTTCCTCTTTGTGATATAGAAGCCGGTGCCCATGTATACCAGCCTTCCGGCATTGAGGAACTGGACAGGGTGCTGGGCGGCGGCATTGTGGAAGGGGCACTGATGCTGGTGGGCGGCGACCCCGGCATCGGCAAGTCCACCCTGCTTTTGCAGGTGTGTGCCCACCTGGCCAAAGAAGGAAAACGGGTGCTGTATATCAGCGGTGAAGAAAGCGCACGGCAGATCCGCCTGCGTGCCCAGCGGCTGGGGGTGGAAGGCAGCAACATGACTGTGCTCACCGAGACAGCCATGGATGCCATTGAGGAAAAAATGAAAAAGATCCAGCCGGACTACTGCGTGGTGGACTCCATCCAGACAGTGTATCGTCCGGAAATGGGCAGTGCACCGGGCAGTGTGAGCCAGGTGCGGGAAAGCGCAGCCATCCTGATGCGCTATGCCAAGCAGGAAGGATGCGCTATTTTCCTGGTGGGGCATGTAACGAAGGAAGGCAGCCTGGCAGGCCCCCGGGTACTGGAACATATGGTGGACGTGGTGCTCTATTTTGAAGGGGATCACCAGCATGAATACCGGCTGCTGAGGGCGGTGAAAAACCGCTTCGGATCCGTGAATGAACTGGGCATTTTTGAAATGACAGGCACGGGCATGCATGCGGTGAAGAATGCATCCGAAACGCTCCTGTCCCAGCGGGCCAAGGGTGCCAGCGGCTCCTGCGTGTTCTGCGGGCTGGAGGGGACACGGCCGATGCTTGTGGATATTCAGGCACTGGCCACCCAAAGCTTCTATCAGGTGCCAAGACGTACCGTGGATGGGATGGATTCCAGCCGGGTGATGCTGCTGCTGGCGGTGATGGAAAAGCGGGCCAGGCTGAAAATGTACAACAGGGATGTGTTTATCAACGTAGCCGGCGGCCTTTCCCTCAACGAACCTGCGGCGGACCTGGCCCTTTGCATGGCAGCCGCTTCTTCCTATTGCGACAGGCCTGTTCCGGCAGAATGGGCAGTGATGGGGGAAGTGGGCCTGGCCGGCGAAGTGCGTGCCATACCCCAGATGGAGCGGCGGGCCATGGAATGCCTGCGGCTTGGTTTTACCCATATTCTCTGTCCACGGGATAACCTGAAGGGCATGGAAAAGATTGAAGGGGTGCAGCTGCATGGGGTGGATACCGTTGCCCAGGCCATGGCTGTGCTGGATCTGATGCCGGGAACATAAGAGTTTTTACAGTTGTTATAGATTCATTACCGAATTGAAACAGATTTAACATGATTTTCCTGTATACTAACATATATTCAATGGTGAAAAGATGTCCGAAGAAGCGGATGTTTACAGATGTAAAACTTTCCTGCAACTGCAATATCCGGCAGGAGAAGAACGTTTTACCATTGAAACCTGAAAGCAGTAAACCTGTTCATGAAGGGAGAATAATGACTATGAAACGTTTCCTGGCGATTTTGCTGGTGCTGGCAATGCTGCTGCCTGCCGGTGCCATGGCTGCCACCCGCACGCTGAAGCTGGGCCAGACCGGCGACGATGTGAGGGCTGTGCAGACCCTTTTGAAGGGCTATGGCTATTATGCCGGCGATGCTGACGGCGAATTTGACGTAGCCACTGCCACTGCCGTGAAATCCTTCCAGCGGGTGAACCGCCTGGCCGTGGACGGCAAGGTAGGTCCCAAGACGCTGGCAAAGATGAACAGCGGCAATGTGGTGAATGTGCAGGCTGTGCAGACCAGCCTGAAGAACCTGGCTTATTATGATGGCGCTGTGGACGGCAATTTCGGTGCCCTGTCCGTAAGTGCGCTGAAGGCTTTCCAGAAGGCCAACAAGATCGAGCCCGCCAACGGTGTGCTGACGGATGCTACGCTCACCGCCCTCAACAGCAGCTCTGCCGTTTCCAAGCCTGTCAATACCATGGTCAGCGGCACGCTGGCCTCCGGTTCTCATGGCCAGGCTGTGGAAGTGCTGCAGCAGGATCTGAAGGACACGTATTATTACTACGGCAAGGTGGACGGCATCTTTGGGCCCGATGTAACCCAGGCGCTGAAGGCTTTCCAGGCTTCCACCGGTCTTTCCTCTGACGGTAAATACGGCGCCAAGAGCTATAATGCCCTGCACAACCGCCAGGCTTCCATTTTCAACGGCGGCATTCCTGCCCGTGTTCTGACCAGCGGCGATCATGGCTGGGACGTGTATGTGCTGCAGCAGAAGCTGAGCAACATGAATTACGATGTATCCATCAACGGTCATTATGACGAAGCCACAGTGAAGGCCGTCAAGAAGCTGCAGGCCAAGAACAACCTGGTGGAAGACGGTAAGCTGGGCGCTGATGAACGCCGCTACATCTGGCCTTCCAAGGTGGATAAGCAGGAACAGGATAAGATCCAGAGTGAACTGGCCAAGGATGAAAATGCCTACAGCACCGACTACGGCCGGATTCTGAAGAAGGGCAAGTACGGCAGCGATGTGGCCAATGCCCAGATGCGCCTGAAGGCCGGTAACTATCTGTTCGGCAAGGCTGACGGCAAGTTCGGTGAGGAAACCGAAGCGGCCGTGAAGAAGCTGCAAAAGCAGCTGGGCCTGAAGAAGGTTGACGGCATCATCGGCCAGGAAACCTGGACGGAACTGATGAAAATTGATATTGCCAATGCCGAACAGGAAGTGATTGACCCCAACAAGACCTCCATCGGCACCAACACCCGCAAGCTCTATCAGGGCTGCAGCGGCACCGATGTGAAGCGTCTCCAGCAGGATCTGATCACGCTGGGCTACCTCAGCAGCGGCGACGATGACGGTCGTTTCGGCCCCATCACCTATGCTGCGCTGGTGCAGTTCCAGGCTGACAACGGCCTCACCACCGACGGTGTTGCCGGCACCAAGACCCTGAACAAGATCAATGAACTGACTGCTCCTCAGGGCTGATAAACATTCATATGAAAGCCCTCCGCATGAAACAGCTGCAAAAAGCAAATGCTGTATCATGAGGAGGGCTTTTATGATGCAAAAAATGAAATGTATGGCTTTAGTGTTGGCTGTATGCCTGCTGACCGGATGTGCTGCATCGGCTAATGATGCATTGCCGCAGGAAACGAAACAACCGGAAAACAACATACCCCGGCTTCCGGAAAAGCTGGATGTGAATGAGCATGGAATTCCGGTGCTGAAGGTTTACGTTACGGACGATGAAACAGTACAGCAAATGGAT
Source organism: Clostridia bacterium (assembly GCA_017517465.1). Classification (GTDB taxonomy): domain Bacteria; phylum Bacillota; class Clostridia; order Christensenellales; family Aristaeellaceae; genus RUG563. The sequence goes on from JAFWYZ010000128.1 coordinate 9,268, forward strand.
ATCGAAGAGTACCTGCTGGGGGTTGTGGCAGGGGAGATGAAGAATGATTGGCCGATGGAAGCATTGAAGGCCCAGGCTATCCTGGCAAGAACGTTCGTGCTGAAATTCTGTGAGGAAAAAGAAAGCCGCTATGATGGAGCGGATATTTCCACCGACATCGAAGAGGCGCAGGCCTATGATGATACAGCGGTGAACGAGCGGGTGGAAAAGGCAGTAAAGGAAACTGAAGGGCTGGTGCTGTCCCATCACGGTACATTGCCCTATGCCTGGTTCCATGCCCATTCCGGGGGAATGACGGCCAAGGCAAAGGAAGGGCTGAACTATGAAAAGGAAGAGCCGGGATACACCAGGGTGACCGCCGGGCTGGAAAGTGATCAGGCACCGGCGGATGCAGCTGTGTGGGAGGCTTCCTTTCCGGAGGAAGAATGTATTGCAGCGCTGAGAAAAGCAGGTATGGCCGGGGTGAAAAAGCTGGACAGCATCACGGTGGGCAGCCGGGGTGTCAGCGGCAGAGCAGAAACGTTGTTGGTAAACGGCACACCGGTCAACGCTGCGAATTTGCGCATTGCCATTGGGTCCACCAAAATGCGCTCCACCTTGCTTACGTCATTGAAACTGGAAAATGGCAAAGTGCTGATGGCGGGGAAAGGATATGGCCACGGCGTGGGTATGCCCCAGTGGGGGGCCTATGGCATGGCGGAAAACGGCAAGGGGGCAGAAGAGATTGTCACCTATTATTTTCAGGATGTAAGTGTGGAAAAAGTATGGTGAATACTTGAAATGCTGACAGATGAATTCCTCTTCGTCATAGAAACAGATGGAATAAAAAACAGCGGATCATGTGATCCGCTGTTTGGTTTTGCAATGAAGCAAGAATTATTCTTCTTCGTCCTCGTCCTTCTGGGCGTTTTCGATGATCTTCTTGGCAGCATCGGCAGGCATTTCTTCGTAGCGTTCGAAGTTCATGGTGAAGAAGCCGCGGGCCTGAGTCATGGAACGCAGGTCGGTAGCGTACTTGAACATTTCACCCATGGGGGCTTCAGCGGTGACGCGCTGGAGACCATCGATGGGATCCATACCCATGATGCGGCCGCGGCGCTTGTTCATGTCGCCCATGATGTCGCCCATGTATTCATCGGGAACGAACACTTCCACGTGCATGATGGGCTCGAGGAGTACGGGGCTGGCATCCATGCAGCCCTTCTTGTAAGCAATACGGGCAGCAGTCTTGAAGGCCATTTCAGAGGAGTCAACAGCGTGGTAGGAACCGTCGTACAGCTTGGCATGCAGACCCACCATGGGATAGCCGGCCAGAACACCGCGGCGGATGTTTTCACGCAGACCCTTTTCAACAGAGGGAATGAAGTTGCGGGGCACGGCACCGCCGACCACGGCATCTTCAAATTCGAAGTCGATGTTGGTATCGCCGATGGGGGAGAATTCGATCCACACATCACCGAACTGACCGTGACCGCCGGACTGCTTCTTGTGACGGCCCTGGCAGGAAACCTTCTTGCGGATGGTTTCACGATAGGGGATCTTGGGATCGTTCAGGTTAGCCTGGGCACCGAACTTGGAGGCCAGCTTATTGCGGATCACATCCAGGTGCAGTTCGCCCTGACCGGAAATCAGGGTTTCGGTGGTTTCGGTATTCTTTTCCACCTTGATGGAAGGATCTTCTTCCTGCAGGCGGGCCAGACCGGAGAACACCTTATCTTCTTCACCCTGCTTGGCAGCAGAGATGGCCTTGGAGATGCAGGGGATGGGGAAGTCGATGGCGGGGAAACGGACGGGGTTGGCGGCGTCACACAGGGTGTCGCCGGAGTTGGTGTACTGCAGCTTGCTCAGAGCGCCCAGATCGCCGGCGTTGAGAACGTTGGCATTCTGCTGCTTCTTGCCGCGCATCACGAACAGACCGCCGGCCTTTTCAGCCTTTTCGCAGGTGGAGTTGTACAGAGCGGTGGCGGGGGTGATGGAGCCGGAGCAAACACGGAACAGGCTCAGCTTGCCCACGAAGGGGTCAGCGATGGTCTTGAACACGAAAGCGGAGAAGGGTTCGCCGTTGTCGCAGGTGCGGGTGACGGTATCGCCGGTCTTGGGATTGACACCTTCCACCTTGCTGCCCTTGGGAGAGGGAAGATAAACGCTCATCATGTCCAGCAGCTTGGCAACACCGATGCCGGTGGTGGCGGAAACGGCCACGACGGGTACGATGGCACCGCTCTTCATGCCTTCACGGAAACCGAACAGGATTTCTTCGTGAGTCAGTTCTTCGCCTTCCAGGTACTTCATCATCAGTTCATCATCGGCACCGGCAGCGGCTTCGGTGATTTCTTCCATAGCAGTGGCGATTTCGTCAGCCATATCGGCGGGCACGGGAACTTCCTTCAGGCCCTTGCCGGTGCCTTCGAAAGCCTTGTTTTCCAGCACGTTCACAACGCCCTTGAAAGAAGCGCCGGAACCGATGGGCAGCAGCATGGGAACGACGGAAGTGCCGAACTTGTCGCGGAGCTGGTCCACAACCTTGCCGTAGTTGGCATTTTCAGCATCCATGCGGTTGACGATGAACATGCGGGCAACGTTATTCTTCACGGAATTGGCCCAGGCTTTTTCAGCGCCCACGGTGAGGCCGCTGACGGAGCCGACCACGATACCGGCGGTCTTGACCACGCGCAGAGCGCCGATCATTTCGCCGATGAAGTCGAAGTAGCCGGGAACGTCGATCACGTTGATCTTGGTGCCCTTCCATTCAACAGGAGCGATGGCAGCGCTGATGGAAATGTGACGCTTCACTTCTTCGGGATCGAAGTCAGTGGTGGCGGCGCCGTCTTCCACCTTGCCCTGGCGGTCCACATGACCGGCGGCATAAAGCAGCGCTTCGGTCAGGGTGGTCTTACCTTCAGAGCCGTGGCCAATCAAGGCGATATTACGGATGTTTTCGGTGATAAAGTCAGCCATTGTTGGTTCCCCCTATATAAATTTACTAAATGATTTACACAAGTTAGTATTAACAAGTTCAATCACACGCAAAAGTTATTGTAACAGATAAAACGGCAAAATACAAGCCGTTTTTTCCAAAAATGAAGGAAAAAGCGAATGTATACCGTGCAAAATTTGCGGGAAAATACCAAATATATCGTATAAATGATAATCGCTATGCAAAATGTTGATAAAAATGAGAAAAATATGTGAAATAAGGCTTGACAATGCAAGGGAAAGTTGGTACAATAATCGTCGCATCAATAGGCTCCGCTAGCCCCGGGTACTATTGTTACGCGCCGAATGTGCCTGACCATCACAGGAGGCAAAAATACTTAGTTTACCGTTTCAAGGAGGAAATTCACTTGAATACCTTTATGGCAAATGCGCAGAACATTGAGCGCAAGTGGTATGTCGTTGATGCAGACGGCATGGTGCTGGGCCGCCTGGCCAGCCAGGTTGCCAACATCCTGCGTGGCAAGAACAAGCCCATCTACACTCCCCATGTGGACACCGGTGATCATGTGATCATCATCAATGCTTCCAAGATCGTGCTGACCGGCAAGAAGCTGGACCAGAAGATCTACTACCATCATTCCGGTTATGTTGGTGGCCTGAAAGAAACCAAGTACCGCAAGCTGATTGCTGAAAAGCCCGAATTCGCCGTGCGTCATGCCATCGTTGGCATGCTGCCCAAAGGCCCCCTGGGCCGTCAGATGGCTACTAAGCTGCGTGTTTATGCCGGTCCCGAGCATGAACAGGCTGCCCAGAAGCCCGAAAAGCTGGAACTCATCAAGTAAGCTAGCGGAAGGAGCAATATATCATGGCTAATGATTTCAACGCCGTTGGCCGCCGCAAGAAGGCGGTTGCCCGTGTACGTCTCGTGCCCGGCGAAGGCAAAATCGTCGTGAACAAGCGCGACATCGATAATTACTTTGGTCTGGAAACCCTGAAGATGACCGTTCGTCAGCCCCTCGTGCTCACCAATGTTGGTGGCAGCTTCGATGTGCTGGTTAATGTGAACGGCGGCGGTCTCACCGGTCAGGCCGGTGCTATCCGTCACGGCATCAGCCGTGCTCTGTGCAAGGTGAACCCCGAGCTGCGTCCCGCCCTGAAGGCTGCCGGCTTCCTCACTCGCGATCCTCGTATGAAGGAACGTAAGAAGTACGGTCTCAAGGCTGCCCGTCGCGC
>JAFWYZ010000129.1 GCA_017517465.1 Clostridia bacterium
AACATAACCAACATATTATACCACAAAAGATGTGTGAAAAGCAAGAATATCCTTGAGAATTCCTGACTTTGCAGGCACTTTGCAACGACGAAAAAATGTGGTAAAATATTGCAAGAAAGAAAGTAATCTGATCGTTAAATGAATGAGGATACAGGAAAAGAGGGAACAGGGTGAAAAAAGGTGTTTTTCTGATGGTATGTTGGCTGCTGCTGGTCCGGATGGCAGCGGCGGAAGAAAATATACTCTATCCCATTTTGGAAAACGATCTGTGGGGATATATGAACCGTCAGGGTGAAACGGTGATTGAACCGCAGTATGACCTGGCAGAGCCGTTTGGAGAAGACGGCTTTGCAGTAGTGGGAAAGAAGGAAAACAAGAAGGTGCGCTATGGGCTGATCGATCGTGAAGGGAATACGGTGCTGCCCCTCATTTATGTTGATTTGTTTGGAGAAAACGGCGTATACAATCTGACCGGCCCGGACGAAAATGGGCAGATACAGGAAGGGTTTTACAATACCCGGAACGGCTTTTTTCAGCCGCCGGAATATGATGAAGTTTATCTCAATGAACACTTCGTGCAGGTGGTTATCGGGAATAATTACGGCTTCGTCCGCTGCGAAAACGGTGAAATTGCCATTGAGGTGGACCTTCCCTGGACGCCCTATGAGGTGGGAGAACAGGAAGGATATTTGTTCCTGGCAGAAGGGAGCGAATCTGGGCAGGAAGGGATCACCTGCCGGCTGCTGGACGAAAACCTGCAGGATATTCCGCTGCCGGAGGGGCTGATGCCCATGGGATGGGCAAAGGACGGCGTGGTGCCGGTGGAAAACGTAGCGCCGGAGGAAAATGAGCAGAATGTGTCTGCCGGTGTGCATATGGAAATGGGCCTGGCCCGGGTGGACGGAATGGTGCTTCACGAAGCGGAATTTGATTATGTGCATGAAGCGCATAACGGCGTGGTCCCCTTCTGGGAAAACGACCTGTGCGGTCATATGGACCTGGAGGGCAATGTGATTGTGCCGGCAAAATACGAAGTGATGGCCGGCGGAGGGCCGGGGTATTGGTTCTATGGGGACTATGCGCTGATTGATGAAGAAGATCGGTATCGGTATGTGGTAATCGACAGGCAGGGCAATGAGGTGTTCGTGGTGGACCGCTTCACCGATCAGGGGATGCTGTGCATGGACGTGATCACGGAAGATAACCTGACGGCATATTCCTGGTATGCTGATGACAGCAACCTGATCGGGCTGATGAAGTTTGAGGATGGAGAAGCCCGATATCTGACAGAGCCGGTGTTTGAAAGCGTGTCTTTGTGGAACGGGGAAAACGGCCTGTACCCGGCAAAGCAAAACGGCCTGTATGGCTTCATAGATGAAAACGGCCAATGGGTGCTGGAACCGCAATGGGATGATACCGACGGTTTTGAAAACGGCCTGGCCTGGGTGGAAAAGGATTGCATGGCAGCCTATATTGATGCCGATGGGAACATCGTCTGGCAGGAAACAAGAGAATAAAGAAAAGGCTGCGAAAATGCAGCCTTTTTTCTTATTTCCAGTGGTCAAGCAGCCTTGTGATGCCGTCCAGCATACCGGGAAGGGGCACGGCTTCTGCAGCAACGGCAGGCAGGGCTGCGATTACTTCGCCGTGGAGCAGCACCTGCACCTGGCCCACCTCCTGTCCCTTTTCCACAGGGGCTGTGAGGGTTTCAGGCAGGGTGCAGTGGAGGGTGATACCGGCTTTATCTCCTGTTTGCAAAAGCAGGGAAAGGCCTTTGCCGATGGCAACATCCACCGCTTCTTTGCGGCCCAGCTTGACGGGAAGGGAAAGGCCGGTCAGATCGCCTGTTTTGCAGATTTCTTCCCGGGCATAGG
>JAFWYZ010000130.1 GCA_017517465.1 Clostridia bacterium
CACAGCCGCCTTTGTATCGGCCGCCGCCCACTTCGGCAATGTCATAGGGCCAGCCGTAATGCAGCGCCAGATACCCGTCGCAGCTCCATGCATCGGCTACCTTGTAGCAATCCTTGAACGCTTCTTCCTGTTCCACATGGCCGTCAGGCATACCCCAGCCGCCGCAGAAAATCACGCTGACATTGGGGGCATATTCCTTGATAATGCCGGCAAAACGGTTGAAGAAAGCACCAACTTCAGGATAGGTGTAGCGCTTGTTGTGCTGGAACCAGCTGCCGCAGCATTCGTGATTGATACGGATCCACATCCGGCCAAAGGGCTTGAGCTGCAGCGCAATTTCCTTCAGTTCTTCATCGGTGCAGCCGCAGTCCAGGGTCAGGGTCAGCAGCACTTCCTGGCCGTGGCGGCGGATGTCCTTCATCTGTTCAAAGGGCTGGCCGTTCACATTGTAGGGGAAATAATCATCATAGGGATAGTCCCACTGGAAGGTGACGTTCTTGTCCTTCCATGCTTCGGAAATGCGGGCAGGCCATTCCTTGTCGTGGGGATAGTAAGTGTACATAATATTCACAGCACGGTGAGGGCGGCCCATCTTGTGCAGAATATAATCCTGATTGACGTATTCGGCACGTTCGCTGCCGTCCCCCAGGTCCAGTGCGCAATGGGCAGGACCCATGTGAAGCTTTTTCATGGCACATTTCTCCTTTAATTTCAAACATTGATCATATTCTATCATATACACCCTCTTTTTTCCATACCTTCACAGAAAAAAAGCACCTGCTTTCCGGAGAAAACAGATGCTTTCTGAATATGAGAAAATTACTTGCTCACCAGTTCCAGGGTGTCCCGGGCGATGGCGATTTCTTCGTTGGTGGGGATCACGCAGATCAGCACCTTGCTGTCATCGGCAGAGATAACGGCTTCATGCACATTGGGCCAGGCCAGGGCAGCGTTCTTTTCCTTGTCCAGCTTGGCGCCCATGAATTCGAAACCGGCCATGATGTCTTCGCGCAGGCCGTAGTTGTTTTCGCCGATACCGGCAGTGAACACGATCACGTCCACACCGTTCATGGCGGCTGCATAGGAACCGATGTACTTGCGGATGCCATACACCAGCATGTCACGGGCCAGCTGAGCCCGGGGATTGCCTTCCTTGGCAGCATTGTCCACGTCACGCATGTCGTTGCTCAGGCCGCTGATGCCCAGCAAGCCGCTCTTTTTGTTGCACAGGTTCAGCATTTCGCCAACGGAAAGCTTTTCCTTGTCGCACACAAATTCCACCACAGCAGGATCCAGGTTACCGGAGCGGGTGCCCATCAGCACACCTTCCAGGGGGGTGAGACCCATGGAGGTATCCACGCACTTGCCGTATTCAACGGCAGCCAGAGAGGAGCCGTTGCCCAGATGTGCGGTGATGATGCGGAGATCTTCCGGCTTCTTGCCCAGGAATTCCGCGGTACGCTTGCTCACAAAGCGGTGAGAAGTGCCGTGGAAACCATAGCGGCGCACGTGATGCTTTTCGTAAATTTCATAGGGCAGGCCGTACATATAAGCCTTGGGGGGCATGGTCTGGTGGAAAGCGGTGTCAAACACGGCCACCATGGGGGTGGTGGGCATTACTTCCTGGCAGGCCTTGATGCCCATCAGGTTGGCGGGGTTATGCAGGGGGCCCAGGGGAATATTTTCTTCGATAGCAGCGATCACTTCGTCGTTGATGATCATAGATTCGGAGAACTTGCTGCCGCCATGGAGCACGCGGTGGCCCACAGCGCTGATTTCGTCCATGGATTTCACAGCGCCCTTTTCCGGATCGGTCAGCGCAGCCAGCATCATCTTGCAGCCCTGCACATGGTCCACGATCTTGCCTTCAGCCCAGTCAACGATCTTTTCACCGTTCACCTTGCATTCGTGATGGCCGTTTTCAGCCATGCCGATGCGTTCCACCAGGCCTTTGGCCAGGGTCTGTTCATTGTCCATATCGATCAGCTGATACTTCAGCGAAGAGGAACCTGCGTTTACGATCAGAACTTTCATTGCAAAATACCCTTCTTCCGTTTTATTGTCATCATTTGACCATCTGTTATTATACAGGATAACCCTCTGTTTTTCAACCGATAAAAAGAATATTTTCCAGGAAAAAACACAAAACAAAACTGAACAGCCCGTGGATCAGCCGGATCCCCGCCAACTGCCCGATCCGTATACCGCTTTGCTGCCAGAAAAGATGATTCTGTATCAGCACAGAGCATCCGCCGAAGGAGGTAAAAAAGCATATTATCGGCAGCATGGGTTTTACATTCAGCCTGCACAGCTTTTCCGTACCGCCTGTCACCTCCAGCAGGCAATGCAGATATACACATATATCCTGCGGCAAAAAAGGCAGTGCCAATGCCATCATCCTGGCTGCTGCGGAAAAAAACATCAGAATAAACCCGGCATTCAAAAGCGCCTGGATGCTCTGGTGCACACATTGCATAAAGGGAACAGGCTGCAGCTGCGCTTCGTTTTTGCTCTTCCCTTTTATGCACAATCCCGTCAGCAGGGCCGCTGCTATATGACACAGATACACCGCTGCCCCTTCCCTTTCACTGCCCAGCCATCCGGAAACAGCCCCCAGAAAAAACATGGGGCTCATCACCCCCGTCACCGCAATGCCATGGGCTGCATCCCTTCCCCGCAGCTTCTTTTCCTGCATCAGCCGGGCACCGCCGGGGGATGCACACAGCATGGCTGCCGGCACCAGCAAACGGCCATTCCCCCGCAAATGCGTGCAAATATACAGACAAAGTGCCATGCCCGGGCCAAGAGAGGGCACCAGCGTACGCCCCCATACACATAGCCCTTCCCATGCCGCCTGAACAGCTTCACCGGGAAACACATATACCGCACCCAGCATCGCTCCGGCCAGCATGCACCCAATCTTCCCCATCTTTCCTGCCCCCTTCCTTCCATCTTATCAAAACAAGACAAAAATATGCATATTTTCGGCATCTCAGCAGGAAAAAGGAAATTGGTGTGGTAAATAAACAACAGGTATTCCTGTGTACTGTCACAGGTACGCAAACTAAAATATACAGGAGTGTATGCAAAATGAAAGCGGTATGTTTCGGCGAAATCATGCTCCGTCTCAGCCCTGAAGGCTATCTCCGTTTCCCCCAGGCCAATAAGTTCGAAGCCACTTACGGCGGCGGCGAAGCCAACGTGGCCGTGTCCCTGGCCAACTATGGCAACGATGCCGCTTACGTAACGGCCGTTCCTGCTCACGAAATCGGCCAGAATGCCGTGAATGCCCTGCGTCAGTACGGCGTGGACGTTTCCAAGATCCTCCGTCAGGGCCCCCGTCTTGGCATCTACTACTGCGAAAAGGGCGCTTCCCAGCGCGGCAGCAAAGTGGTGTACGACCGTGCCGGTTCCTCCGTGGCCCTTTCCAAACGGGAAGACTACGACTGGGAAAAGATCCTGGACGGCGCTACCTGGTTCCATTTCACCGGCATCACCCCCGCTCTGGGCGGCGAGCTGCCTGAAATCTGCCTGGATGCACTGAAGGTGTGTAAAGCGAAGGGCATCACCGTTTCCTGCGACCTCAACTACCGCGGCAAGCTCTGGACCCGTGAAATGGCCGGCAAGGTGATGGGTGAACTGATGCCCTACGTCAACGTCTGCATCGCCAACGAAGAAGATGCCAAGGACGTTTTCGGCATTGAAGCAAAGAACACCGATATCAACTCCGGCAAGCTGGACAAGGAAGGCTACGTCTCTGTGGCTCAGCAGCTGAAGGAACGCTTCGGCTTTGACTATGTGGCCATCACCCTGCGCGGCTCCATCTCCGCTTCCGACAATAACTGGAGCGGCATGCTCTACGACGGCGAAAAGGCCTACTTCGCCAAGAACTACCTCATCCACATTGTGGACCGTGTGGGCGGCGGCGACAGCTTTGGCGGCGGCCTCATCCATGCCATGAACAAGTGGCCCGGCGACTGCCAGCAGGC
>JAFWYZ010000131.1 GCA_017517465.1 Clostridia bacterium
CCCCATGACCGCCGGGGATTACATCCTGGGCTACACCCTGCCTATTCTGCCCATGGCGGTGGCCCAGACGGCAGTGTGCTATCTGGCAGCGCTGCTGCTGGGGCTGCAGCCCACGGTATGGGTTTTGCTTTCGGTTTTCATCAATATACCGGCCGCGGTGATGTACATTGCCCTGGGGCTTTTGTGCGGCAGTGTGCTGGGGGTCAAGCAGGTGGGCGGTATCTGCGGTGCCCTGCTGACCAACGTATCCGCCTGGCTTTCCGGCACCTGGTTTGATCTGAAATTGGTGGGCGGTGCCTTTGAAAAAATCGCCAATGCCCTGCCCTTTGTGCATGCGGTGGACATGGCCCGGGCGGTGCTGTCCGGCAATATGGCCGGCATCTTTCCCCACATCTGGTGGGTTCTGGGATATGGGATGGCGGTGCTGGTGCTGGCGGTGATCCTTTTCCTGAGGCAAATGAAAAACTGCTGAACAAAAAACAGCTGTCGGACATGACAGCTGTTTTTTCAAAAATGAAACCAAAGTGTCCTCATGAACGTCTAATAAGTGACTGCAGTTCAAGAACAAAGGAGCTCAAAGCATGGAGAGTGAAGCGTTTGCCCGGACGATACTGGATATGACGGATACGCTGTACCGTATCTGCTGTGCCCAGCTGTCACAAAAGGCGGACCGGGAAGATGCCGTGCAGGAAACCTTGCGCAAGGCATGGGAAAAGCGAAAAAGCCTGCGGGATGAACGGTATTTGAAAACCTGGGTGATCCGTATTTTGCTCAACGAATGCCACACCATCCAGCGTCGCTTGAAGCGAACCCTGCCTTTGGAGACAGTGCCTGCAGTGCCAAAGCCGCAGGAAGGCGAAGAAATAAAGGAAGCGTTGATGCAACTGCCGGAAAAATACCGTATTCCCCTGATGCTGTACTATCTGGAAGGGTATAGTGTGAAGGACACGGCGCTGATGCTTCATCTGCCCCAAGGGACGGTAAAAACCCGTTTGTCCAGAGGGCGTTCCATGCTGAAGGCTATACTGAAAGAGGAGGTGTTTGAAGGATGAAAAATGCAGAGGATTTCCGCAAAGCCTTTGGCGAAACGGAGGCGAGTTTCCGTTATTGTGTCCGGCAAACACTGACGGAGCTATCAGACAAGGAGGAAATACCTATGAAGAAAAGAATCAGTATGGGGCTGGTGCTGGCCATGGTATTGCTTGTGATGGCAGCCGGGGCTATGGCAGCCGGCAACTGGGGAATAGAAAGCTTTCTGAAACAGCAGGGAAAAAGCCACACAGAGGAAATGCTGGAATTGTACGGCCAGGAGAATGTTCACTACAATGATGAAAATAAGCTGGTTACCATGACGGTGGAAGAAGGTTTGTTTGAAGAAGAATTGCTGTATCTGGCTGTTGCTGTGAAACCGGTGGAGGAAAATACGCTGGTGGTGCCTTGCCCGGAAAATACAAAAACCCATCGTACCGATGAGATCACCATGAACGCTGCCATGAACACGAACGTCTATCCGGATGAGATGACCGTGCTGGATTATGCCAAAGAAAAGGGGTTTGAGCATGTGGTGCTGCATGAGATCCCCTCGTTGTACATGAACAGCGCTTTGAATGCATACGACGATGTCACCAAAGTTGATGCTGTGGCCTGTGCGCTTGAGGATGACGGCAGTCTTTATATGATTTTGCAGAAGCGTTTTGCATATCAGGATGAAATTATTATTCCGGACCAGACGGAACAGATCCGTGTCAGTGCCGGCTCCTACAAAAGCGATGTGAAGGATGAAGGTGCCTGGAGCTGGGGCACGGGAAGCTTTGTTACCGTCAGTTTTGACCGTTTCAGAACGGCCTGCACCCGCCGCAGCATCCAAACCGATGCGCATGACATTGTGGGTTATCGCGGATTTATTGACAGCATCAGCGTGACACCCTACGAAGATTATGCCGTTGTGACGATACGTCTTGACAAAACGCAACCGGAAAGCGATCAGACCTGGATGAGCGGTCCCTATTGGGCAGTGCTGGACAAGGAAGGAAACAGGCTGTGCTATGTGGACATGAAAGCTTCTCATTTTGTCTATGATGAACAGTTGGATCAGCCCAGCAAGGAACTCTGCTACGGTACCATTCCGCTGGAATGCATGCCGGAAGGAAATACCTTTATCTTGCAGGCGGAAAACTGGAACAATTACAATATCGTGTATGATCAATACACTTACACTCTGGAATGACAGGAACAGGAGCGCACCTGTTTTCTATACTCCGCATTACGGCTTGAGAGATGTATTGAAAAAGTCGGCAGGGAAACAATGTTTTCCCTGCCGACTTATTTCTATTTAGGTTCAGAGACATGTGCACGGAGTGCATTTACAGAATCAAATCTTCCACCACGTCATCCAGTACGGCCATGACCACGGGCTTGCCCTTGTCACTGAGGTTCTGGCAGGGCAGCATATCGCTGCCCATGGGGGTCAACAGACCGCCGGTCTGCAGCACGGTGAAGGCACGGGAGGTCTGGATC
>JAFWYZ010000132.1 GCA_017517465.1 Clostridia bacterium
ACGGGTCCAGGGTCAATGACCCTGGTGGGGTGCAGGGGCAAAGCCCCTCCATGGTCTCCCCACGCACCACCGGAAAACTGTTTGTTTGATACAAATTGTCATTTCCGGAGAAAGGGTCAAGGGGCGATGCCCCTTGTGGGGGGTGGGGCGAAGCCTCATGAAGCCCCTGTTTACTTTCGTTTCATGAACAGTATCTTCCCGGGGCAGGGGGAATCAGGGTTGCCGGTGGGGCCCCAGGCACAGCCGCCTTTGCAGTGCAGGCAGGTGCCGGTTTCCCGGCCGGCCAGGGCATCGCTGGCAAAATTGTAATTGACCAGATGGCCGCGGCCCACATCGATGCCGTCGATACCGGTCAATGCCAGCACTCCCCGGGCCATATCGCCGTCGGTGATCATATCCACGCTGAACACGGGGGTATCCGGCAGCATTTCCTTGATTTTCATGGCGGCATAGAAGGAAGGCCGATAGGGGAAAGAGGCAGGGCAGGCGGATACATCGCTGTCGATGCCGTAGGAGATATCCAGGAAATCCACATAAGGAGCCAGGGCCCTGGCATGGCGCAGGCCGTCTTCCATGGTGGGCTCAAAGGCCGCCAGACGGATACCGATGCAGAAATCCTTGCCGCAGGCAATGCGGATGGATTCCAGAATTTCCTTGACAAAGAGGGTTCTGTCTTCGCCGTATTCGTCGGTACGGTGATTGACTTTGCTGCTGAGGAACTGGCTGAGCAGATAGCCGTGGCAGCCGTGCAATTCCACCCCGTCCAGCCCGGCAGCCTTGCACCGCAGGGCAGCCTTGACAAAGGCATTGCGGATATACACAATGCGGTCCAGCGTCATTTCCTTGCCGGGGGTATGGTGGGGATGGGAGGGGGTATAATCACTGGGGCAATCGGCCACATCGTCAATGCCGTTGATGCCGGCATGGTGGATCTGGGCCAGCAGGGGCACGTTGTTTTCGTGGCATACCTCTGCCAGGCGCTTCCAGCCCTCGATTTGCTCGTCTTCCCACAGGCCTAGCTGGGTTTCGTGGAGACGGCCACGCTTGGTAACGCACACGGCTTCGGAAAAGATGACACCGGCCCCGCCCTGAGCCAGGGCACGGTAGTGGGCGATGTTGCGGTCAGTCACCATGCCGGTATCGTCCGTCCAATCAAAGCACACCATGGAGGGCACGGCAATGCGGTTTTTCAGGGTAAGGGAGCCGATTTTGAAGCTGTCGGACAGCTGTTTCATGCAACGCACTCCTTACAGCAGAATGATTTCTGCATCGTTGACCGCCTTTTCGATCAGCGCTTCCTGATCCAGCTTTTCTTCGCCTTCCAGGATCTTCTGCATCTTGGGCTTGGTGGCAGGATGCTTGGGGGTGAAAACGGTGCAGCAGTCTTCATAGGGCAGGGAGGAGGTTTCATAAGTGCCGATTTTCTTGGCATATTCGATGATGTCCACCTTGTCAAAGCCGATCAGGGGACGGAAGACGGGCATCTTTACCACTTCATTGGTGGTCTGCAAGGCTTCCATGGTCTGGCTGGCCACCTGACCGATGGATTCGCCGGTGATAAGGGCCAGAGCGCCTTCCTTTTCGGCAATCTTTTCAGCAATGCGCATCATATAGCGGCGCATGATGAGGGTGGTGTAATCTTCGGGGCATTTTTCGTGGATTTCCATCTGAATTTCGGTGAAGGGCACCACGTAGGTTTTCATGCCGCAGCAGTACTGGCTGAGGATGCGGCCCAGATCCAGTACCTTTTCCTTGGCCTGTTCGCTGGTGTAGGGGAAGGAATGGTAGTGGACGGAGATCAGCTGCACACCGCGCTTGGCGATCATGTAGCCGGCCACAGGGCTGTCGATACCGCCGGAAAGCAGCAGCGCCGCCTTGCCGCCGGTGCCAACCGGCATGCCGCCAACGGCCATGTATACCTGGCAATAGAGGTATGCCTTGTCCCGGATTTCAACGGACAGGATATGCTCGGGTTTATGCACGTCTACGGACAGATGGTCCTCGTTCCGCTCCAGCACATATTCGCCGATCTTGCGGTTGATCATGGGGGAATCCATGAAATAGCGCTTGTCGGAGCGACGGGCTTCCACCTTGAAGGTGCCGTTGACGGAACGCATCATTTTTTCCGCTTCCACACAGATGGCATCAAAATCGTCTTTTTCCATTTCAATGGCAGGGCACACGGAATGCACGCCGAACACCTTCCGCACCCGTTCCATGCAGGCATCGGTATCCGTCATATCGCTGACAAAAATGCGGGCATCGTGGAGCCATACGGTGGCCTTATATTCCTTGGTGGCTTCCCGGACACGCTTCACCAGTGCCTTCATGAAATAAGGGCGGTTGAGCCCCTTGAGATAAATTTCGCCGTAGCGCACCATCAGTAACTGACGCATGATCAAAACCCTTTCTTATCTTCTCTGGAACCGGCTGAGCAGGGCATGCTGGCCCTTGACCGCCTCCAGAACCGTATTCATTTCTTCGATGGTATTGTCGGGGCAAAAGGAGAAGCGCAGGGCACTTTCAGCCAGGGGCTGATCCACATGCATGGCTTTCAGCACAGCGCTCACCTTTTGCTTATGGGAGGAGCAGGCGCTGCCGATGCCCACATAGATCTTTTTCCCTTCCAGAGCGTGGAGCATGGTTTCGCTTCTGACAGGGGGCAGGGAAACATTCAGAATATGGGGCGCAGCCAGAACACTGTCCGGCGCCGGGCCGTTGACCCTTGCCCCGGGGATCAATGCCTGCAGCCCCTGCCACAGGTGCATTTTCACCTGCTGCATGTCATGTGCCTTGGGGAATGCTTCAATGGCAGCCAGCAGGCCGGCAATGCCCACAGTGTTTTCGGTGCCGGAGCGGATCATATTTTCCTGACCGCCGCCCACCTGCCGGGCACGCACCTGCATGGCCGGGCCCATCACCAGCGCACCCACACCCTTGGGGGCATGGATTTTGTGACCGGACAGGGCATAGCTGTCCGCATGGCAGGCTTTCATATCAAAGGGCACCCGAAGATACCCCTGCACCCCATCCACATGGAAATGGGCCTGGGGACAGCGGCGCATTTTCATCTCGCCAATTTCTTGCAGGGGCTGGATAGCACCGGTTTCGTTATTCACCTGCATGATGCAGATGAGGGCCACGCTTTCGTCCATCAACTCTTCCAGGGCCTGCAGATCCACGACCCCTTCCCGTGTATAGGGAACGGCCACGGCCTGTGCGCCCTCCACCGCCTGACAGGCTTCCTTGACCGCAGGGTGTTCTCCGGCGGAATAAAGGATACGCTTGTCCCGGCATTTTTTCTGCTGGCCCAGGATGGCCAGGTTATCCGCCTCGGTACCGCCGGACAGGAACACCACCCGGCTGCCCTGGGGAGCATGCACCGATTGCAGAATCACATCCCGGCATTTTTTCATCATTTTTTCCGGGCCCATAGCCGGGGCATACAAAGCAGAAGGATTATAAAAATCCTCCTGCATGGCATGGAGCATGGCCTGCACCGCCGCGTCACAGGGACGGGTGGTGGCGCTGTTATCCAGATAAATGCTCATATCAGTTGTTCTGCCAGACACCCTGGGGGATGTACTTCTTGATCAGGCCCACCATTTCTTCGCTGGGCTCGATGATGATGATGCGCTTTTGCTGATCCTTCTGGAAGTAGAAGTAGAACAGTTCGGCATCCCGGTTGAGGAACCAGTTGGTGCGCTTGATGCCGGGCATATTGATGTAGCGGTTGAAGGAGCCGCTGGCCACCATGCCGCAGGCTTCCACATTGCGCACGTTCATGGTGCCCAGGTTCTTGCGGCGCTTGTTGTTGAACACCTTGGCGAAGTCCATCTGGCCGTTGGTGAAGGTGTATTCATATTCGGTTTTGATTTTGTCCTTGTTGATGAAGGTGAGCACCGCAATACCGCCGGCCACCAGCGACAATGCCAGGGGGATCAGCAGGCCCACGGAAAAGCCCTGAGCAAAGGCCACGTTGATCACGTTCTGGATTTCCATAAAGGCATAGATGCCCAGCAGCACCCACACCACATTGGAAAAAGCATATAACAGGGAATCGAACCCGGATTTGCGGCTGCTTACGCTTTCTTCACGAAAATTGTCCATCATTTGATTTGTGCCTCCTTATGCCATGATGATTACTATGATCAGGCCCACCAGGATACCGCCCAATACCTCCAGAGGGGTGTGCCCCACCAGCTCTTTCAGACGGTCTTCCGTGATCGGCTTGCCTTCAATGAGAATTTCCCGGATGATGTGGTTCAGCACAGCGCCCTGCTTTCCTGTTTCGGCCCGCACACCCAATGCATCGTAGATCACCACGGTCATCAGGATGAAGGAAACGGCAAATGCCGCCGAAGCAAAGCCTTCCTGCAGGCCGCACATCAGCGCAGCAGAAAAGACAAATGCGGAGTGAGAGGAGGGCATGCCCCCCATGCCGAAGCATCTGCGCCAGTCAAACTTTTTGTCCACCCACCAGGTGATCAGCACCTTGATCAGCTGTGCCGCAGCCCAGGAGAAAAGACCGGCCATGATGATGCGGTTTTGAAAAAAAGTTGCTGCTTGGTCCACGTTGCCTCCTTGGGTCATTGCACACGGTGCAGGGTATATTCAGCCAGCTCCTGCAGGAAGGCGGAGTGAAGCGCCGGAATGTTCAGGGCCGCTTTTGCCTTTTCGATGCAGGCTGCGGCATCCTGTTTTGCCTGCTGTGCGCCTACGCAGGCAGGCCAGGTGATCTTCCCCTCCTGCACGTCCTTGCCCAGGGTTTTGCCCATCAGGGCAGCATCCCCTTCCAGGTCCAGCAGATCATCCACGATCTGGAAAGCCAGGCCCAGGTTTTCGCCGTACACACGGCCGGCGGCCAGGGTGTCTTCATCCGCACCGGCCAGGGCAAACCCGGCGATGACGGGGGCGGTGAGCAGGGCAGCCGTTTTGCCCAGATGGATTTGGCGTACGGTGTCCCTGTCCGGCTGGGTGCCTTCCAGAGTGATGTCCAGGGTTTGCCCCGCCAGCATGCCGGATACCCCGGCAGCCTTTGCCATCATGGAAAGGGCCGTGAAGGCGCCGGGAGCACGGCAGGCGGCCATCACCTCAAATGCGTGGCTCAAAAGCCCGTCCCCGGCCAGAATGGCCATGCCCTCACCAAAGACGATGTGGTTGGTGGGCTTGCCCCGGCGCAGGGTATCGTTATCCATGCTGGGCAGATCGTCATGAATGAGGGAATAGGCATGGATCATTTCCACCGCGCAGGCAAAGGGCAGGGCATCGCTTATGTTGCCCCCCGCCGCTTCACAGGCGGCCAGCACCAGGCAGCCCCGGAGCCGTTTGCCGCCGTTGAGCAGGCTGTAGCGCATGGCTTCCTTCAGCCTGTCCGGCGCGCCTTCGAAAGGAAGGGCTTCCAGTGCCTGTTCCACCATGGTTTTATACAGGCTCAGCTGCTGTTTTACGTTCACGGCGCATCCTCCATGGGCAGCAGGTTGCCGCCGGAAAGCTCCAGCATTCTTTTTTCCGCATCGGTGAGGGCAGCGGAAAGCTCTTTGGACAGCTGCATTCCGGCTTCGTAGGCTTTCAATGATTCTTCCAGAGGCAGGTTGCCCCCCTCCATTTTTTCCACCAGCGCTTCCAGCGCCAGCAGCTTATCCTCAAAGGATTGCTGTTTCTTCGCCAAAGGGATCCTCCTTCCGGATTGCGTCCACATGCACCTGCAAGGTGCCGTCTTGCAGCACCAGGGTCATGTTTTCCTGTGCATCGTCCACGCTGGTGACGGGCTTTCCCTCAGCCAGCACAAAGGCATAGCCTCTTTGCAGGGCCTGCCGGGGCCCAAGGGCACGCAGCGTGTCTGAAAGCCGCTGCACCTGTGCCTTTTGAAGGCTCAGCCTCTTTTCCATCAGCATCTGCAGCCGGGCATGATACAAATCCGCCTGGCCCCGGGCCTTTTTCAGCCGGAGGGAAGGGTGTTCCCGGTTCAGCCGGCTTTCCAGAGAAGTGAGCCACGCTTTTTGCCGCAGCAGGCTGTTCTGTCCGGCCCGCAGCAGGGCTGCTTTATATTTTTCAATGGTCTGCACCACCGCCCGGTATTCCGGCACGCATTTTTCAGCGGCTTCGGTGGGGGTGGCGGCACGTTCGTCTGCGGCCAGGTCGCTGAGGGTCACGTCCACTTCGTGCCCCACGGCCGATACAATGGGGATGGGGCATGCGGCAATGGCGCGCACCACGATTTCTTCGTTGAAGGCCCACAGATCCTCCATGCTGCCGCCGCCGCGGCCCACAATGATCACATCCACCCCCGGCACCCGGGCCATTTCGGCAATGCCGGCGGCAATATCCGGGGCAGCGTTTTCGCCCTGCACCAGGCAGGGCCGCAGCACCAGCTGCATGCCGGGATAGCGGCGGCGGGTAACGGTGGCAATATCATGGATCACAGCGCCGGAGCGGCTGGTGACCACGCCGATCATCCGGGGCAGCAGGGGAAGGGGCTTTTTCCGGCTGACGTCGAATAAGCCTTCCTTCATCAGCCGGGCCTTCATGGCCTCGTATTTCAGATACAGTTCGCCCATGCCGTCCAGGCTCATGGTATCGGCATAAAACTGGTAGCTGCCGCTGGCGGTGTACAATCCCACAGCGCCGGTGAGCACCACCTTCATACCGTTTTCCACGGGGAAGGAAATGAGCATGTTTTTCTGACGGAAACATACGCACTGGATGCGGCTGTTTTCGTCTTTCAGGATAAAATACCAGTGGCCGGAAGCATACTTTTTCAGGTCGCTGATCTCACCGCGCAGGGATAAAAACCGCAGCGCAGGATCACCGGCCAGTGACCGGCTCACATATTCATTCAATTGTGTGACGGTCAGTGTCCAGGCCATAGAACTTACTTCGCTTTCTTTTCAGCGGCTTCCACGGTGTTCATCATCAGCATGCAGATGGTCATTTTGCCCACACCGCCGGGAACGGGGGTGATATAGCCGGCTTTTTCTGCCACGGCATCAAAGTCCACATCGCCGCACAGCTTTCCGTCCACCCGGTTGATGCCCACATCGATGACGGCAGCACCTTCCTTCACCATATCGGCAGTGACGAACCGGGGACGGCCCACGGCAGCCACCAGCACGTCGGCATTGCGGGTGTGTTCAGCCAGATTCTTTGTGCGGGAATGGCAGATGGTGACGGTGCAGTTGGCATCCAGCAGCAGCATGGCAATGGGCTTGCCCACGATGTTGCTGCGGCCGATCACCACGGCATTTTTGCCCGTCAGTTCCACACCGGCTTTTTCCAGCATGTACATGATGCCCTTGGGTGTGCAGGCCACCACACCGTCCTGGCCGGTAAACAGCTTGCCCGCATTTTCGATGTGGAAGCCGTCCACATCCTTTTCGGGCAGGATTTTTGCCAGCGCAGCGGTTTCATCCAGATGTTTGGGCAGGGGCAGCTGCACCAGAATGCCGTTGAAACGGTCGTCACCGTTCAATTCGTCAATGATCTTTTCCAGCGTTTCCTGATCGGTATCACCGGGGAGACGGATGGTTTCTGAGGTCATGCCCAGCTGCTCGCAGCCCAGGCCCTTATTGCGTACGTATACCTGGCTGGCAGGATCGTCCCCCACCAGAATGACGGCCAGGCCGGGGGTGATGCCCTTTGCCTTCAGCGCATCCACGCGGATCTTCAGTTCGTCCATCACGGCAGCAGCCATGATCTTTCCGTCCAACAATTGAGCCATTTTCTTCAGCCTCCCTGTAATTTTTCCAGGCCGATAAGCGCCACACCTACAGCGTTATCGCCGGAGTATTCCGGCATACCGAAGTGCAATTTCAGATGCAGCCTGCGTTTTTCATTTCTTTCCTGCACCAGTTCACGGAACAGCCGGGAGGAGGCCACGCCCCCTGCCAGCAGGATGTGATGGGTGCCGGTCTGGTCTGCTGCCGCTTTCAGAAGCCGCAGCACGGTGCGGCAGAGGATGGAATATACTTCCGCCGCAATATCTTCATGCGCATACCCGTCTTTCACCATTCGCAGCAGCTGAGCCTCTGCGCCGGAAAGATGGCATTGCAGATTTTTCTCGTCCATACTGACGGGCACCAGGGCCTGAGCCCTGCCCTGTACCGCCAGCTTTTCCAGATGGGGCCCGCTGGGGAAGGGAAGCCCCATGGCCACTCCCACCCGGTCCACCAGCTGGCCTGCATGCAGGTCCATGGAGGTGCCAAGAGGGGTCAGCGCATCGCCGTCCGTCAGCAGCACGTCGGTGGTGCCGCCGGACAGATGCAGCGCCAGAAATCGATCCGCTTCCAGGCCGCTTTGTACCTTGGCGGCGCGGATGTGGCCCCGCTGGTGGGTGGTGGTGAAAAAGGGCACATGATGGGCGGCGGCAATGGCGCGGCCGGCCATTTCACCCACGGAAAAAACGGGCATGTAGCTGTCTTCGCCGTCCCGGGGGGAGATGGAAACACATACGCAGGAAAGAGGCTCTTTGGCCTCCTTCATCACGTTTTCCACCTGCTGGGCAAGTTGTCTTACATGCGCAAACACGGCCTCGCTTTGGCGAAGGCCGCGTTCACCCGTTTTGACGGGCAGCAAGCGCCTGCTTTGCAGGATCTCCCCGTGGGAGGAGCAAAGGGCGGCTGATGTAGTATAGTTGCTGGTATCCAGCCCCAGCGAAAGCATTATGCCTTGTCCCCGCTGCGGCTTTCCAGCACAGCGGAAAGCACACCGTTGACAAACTTGCCCGCACCGGGAGTATTGAACCGCTGGGCCAGGGTAACGGCCTCATTGATGACCACGGCATCGGGGGTGGTGCGGTCATAGCACATTTCCCAGATGGCCACCCGGAGCACAGCCTGGTCTACCTTGGCAATGCGGCTGAGGGCCCAACCCTTCAGGTTCTGTTCGATCAGATCATCGATTTCGAAGGCATTTTCTTCCACGCCCTGAAGCACCTGATCGATGAAGGCAGTGTCGCCTTCTTCCGGGGTGAAGGCGATGAGGCCCTGCAGGGTATCCTCACCGCCGTCGCCGCCCAGCATGTTTTCAAACACCATCTGCACTGCGGCAGCGCGTGCTGATTTACGAGACATGGGTCATTTCCCCCATAAATGATTATTCTTCGGTAACTTCTTCCACGGTTTCCTTGATTTCTTCCACGGTTTCAGCGATTTCTTCCTTCACTTCTTCCACGGCTTCTTCAATTTCTTCCTTGGTTTCTTCGATTTCTTCCTGGGCATCTTCCACAGCATCTTCAGCCTTTTCTTCGGCTTCCTTGGCATCCTTGATGGCCTTGGAGATGCGGGCATCCTTCATCTGGTACACCTTGTCCTTCACAGGAGCCACTTTGTCGGCAGCCTTCTTGAAGGTGCCCTTCTTGTCGGAAACGCCGCCGATGAACAGGGCCACGATCAGCAGGGCCACGATCAGCAGGGTCTTCCAGAAGCCGATGGACAGGAACAGAATGGCCATGATCAGAGCGATCACGCAGCAGAAAATAGCGCATTCGGGGGTGCCGACCTTAAAGACCTTTTGCATCATGGTTTCGAATTTGGACTGCTTGTTTTCACTCATTGCTTTCTTCCTCCTGTGCCTGTTCGGCAATTTCTGTGGGTTCTTCCTGAACGGGGGCCTCTTCCCGGGCAGGGGCTTCCTGCTGGGGAGCGGCCTCTTCCGCTACGGGCTCTTCTTCAGCCTGGGGCTGGGCAGCGGGCATGGTGGCAGGCTCCGCATCGCGCTTGAACAGGCGCTGATGGATGGGCTGCTTCTTTTCCCGGGCTGCCGTGTCTTCCTGTTCGGGTTCGGAATCGGTGACCAGATAGGGAGAATTATTGGCGGCTTCCTTGGCGGTTTCCACAGCCACCTTGACTTCCTTCACTTCGATGCCGGAGGAGGCCAGCAGGTACTGCTTGATCTGTTTTTGCAGGGAGGAAACGGCCAGGGGGATGATCACATTATTGGCCAGGGAAATATTCAGCCCCACGGTGATGCCGCCACGGGCATTGTTGATGCGCATGGAGGAAACCTGCACTTCTTCGTGCATATCCACGCACTTTTGCACCAGGTTCTTGATGGCCACAACAGCAATGCGCAGTTCGCCGTTTTCCGTCTGCTGCACCACAAAATCCTTGCGGCGGAAAGTGAACTTGTGGGGGATGGTGAACAGATACAGGCCATAGAGCACGTTCAGCACGGCTACACCGAAATAGGCATACTTCACCGGTTTGATGGCCAGCAGCTGCGCCAGCTTATATTCTTCGGGGAAGAAGGGCAGCAGGGGCAGCGCCACACCAAGGCCCAGCAGGATCACCAGCAGTGCGCCGGCGATGAGGATGATCCGATGCCAGAAACGAAATTTTTTCATTTTAACACCTCTTCAGTTTTCCGTCAGCAGCGCTTACGGCCGGGGACCTTCTTGCGGCCCTTGCCCTTGGTTTCCGCAGCAGGTTCTTCCTCAGCGGGAGCCGCTTCCTGGGCCGGGGTTTCTTCGCCGTCCAGCTGCGCCTGTTCCTCAAGCACTTCTTCGTTGAAGGTTTCTTCGTCGTTGAGGATGTCTTCCTGCTTTTCGGCAGACACTTCTTCAACCGGAGCTTCTTCCTTCACTTCTTCTTTGGGTTCTTCTTTTGCTTCTTCTTTGACGGGCACTTCAGCCTTGGGGGCGGTTTCCGTCTTTGCTTCCGTCAGCCGGGGGTTCTTGGCTGCTTCAATGCCGGTGAGGGCAGCTTTCTTTTCCTTTTCAAAGCTGACACCCTGCACATGCACATCCACACGGACCACATGCAGGCCGGTGAGGCTTTCCAGGGCCTTGCGCACGTTTTCCTGCACTTCCTGGGCCACCTTCTGGATGGGCTGGCCGTATTCCACCACGATGTACAGATCCACAGCGGCTTCCTGGCTGCCCACTTCTACCTTAACACCCTTGGTGATGGTACGGTTGCGGCCCAGGATTTCACTGAAGCCGCCGCTGACGCACATACCGGCAATGCCGTCAATTTCGTTGGCAGCAACACCCGCGATGGTGGCAATCACTTCGTTTGCGTAGGTAATGGTTCCGCCGTTTTGCAAATCCACATCAACCTTGACGGGAAGCGTTTCTTTCTTCTGAGCCATTGATCGCACCTCCTTGGAGATATGAAACAGTATAACAGATTTTTTTGTCTTTGGCAACACTTGGGGCTGTCATGCCACAGGTGTGCCGTAAAGTTTTTGTGAATAAAATCAGGGGGTCAGGCGGTTGGGGCCGCGGAAGAGGAACATGACTTCCTTGATCGGAATGCCAAGCAGCAGCATGGTGAGACGGTCCACACCCAGGCCGAAGCCGCCGTGGGGCGGGCAGCCGTAGCGGAAGAAGTCCATATAGAACTTCACGTCTTCGCCCAGGCCCTTTTCATCGGCCTGCGCACGCAGCTGTTCGTAGCGGTGTTCACGCTGGGCGCCGGTGGTGATTTCGGTGCCGCGCCAGATCAGGTCATAGCCCAGGGGCATGCCGTTTTCGTCGCGCATATGGTAGAAAGCGCGCTTCTGGGGGCCGTAGTCGGTCACAAAGAGGAATTCGTGGCCGAACTTATCCATGCTCAGCTTGGCGCACAGGTGTTCCGCTTCGGTGGTCAGGTCGTTCTTTTCTTCTTCGGGGCAGGTGTAGCCGTAGCGTTCTTCCAGCTCCTTGTACACATCTGCCAGCTTCATTTCGGGGAAGGGCAGGGTGGGCACCACGGTTTCCATGCCGAACAGTTCCTTGATCTTGTCGCCGTACTTATCGTTCACGGCCTTCAGGGCAGCCTGCAAAAGTTCTGCTTCCAGGGCCATCACGTCACGGAAGGAGGTGATGTAGCTCATTTCCAGGTCGAAGCCGGTGAACTCGGTGGCATGCTTGTTGGTGAAGCTCTTTTCGGCGCGGAACACGGGGCCCACTTCGAAAATGCGGTCAAAGCCGGCAGCCATGGCCATCTGCTTGTAGAACTGGGGGCTCTGGGACAGGTAAGCCTTGCGGTCGAAATACTTCAGTTCAAACACGTCGGAGCCTGATTCGCTGGCAGCGCCGATGAGCTTGGGAGTGTGGATTTCCATGAAGCCGTCACCCAGCAGGTAATTGCGCATGGCGGCCACCATTTCGGTCTGGGCCTTGAAGATGAGGGTGTTGCGATCACTCCGCAGGTCCACCCAGCGATAGTCCAGGCGGCTGTCGATGGCGGCATCCTTGGAGATGGGCAGGGGTTCGGCGATGGAGAGGATTTCCAT
>JAFWYZ010000133.1 GCA_017517465.1 Clostridia bacterium
AAGGGTTTGAGGGGCATTTGCGTGATACTGTGATGCGTCTGAAAGGGTGAAAAACGGCATTTTGGTACTTGCATCGTACGAAAAAAGATGATATAATATCTACGAAACGAGATAAAATGTGATTTCGTTGAAAGAGGAATTATTGACACTAAACGGAAATGTTTAGGAATAAAAATCAACGTATCGAGTGGGAATGACAAAAGCAAAAAAATCCCCGGAAAGCCTTGGAAATCAAGGCTTTCCGTTTTTTGTTTCGATGTTCTTCTGTAATGATTCCTTTGATCGAATGGCGGCAGATATGCACGGTTCCTTCTTCGTTGTGCGCCGTTTGATTGGCAGAACGAAGAATGGATGCTTCTGGGCTGGGTTTTCTAATCCTGGACGGAAAGCTGGTAATCAATAGCCAATATAGAAAAGGCCAATGCTGAGAGAGATGGCATTGGCTGGATAGGCGATGGAGCGGTGGAAGGAGAAACGGTTGATTCTCAGCCGATCTCCAGGGTATCGAACAGGGCCAGCATGATCTGATAAAGACCTTCGTACATTTCAACATCGAACTGGGCTTCGATCAGGGTGCAGCTGTTATGGGCGGGGATGATGAAGAAATGGCGCTGACAGGCGGCTTCGTTTTCAAATAGTAAGGCGGTGCCATCATAACGGCCGACTTTGACGGCAAACACATTGCTGGAGGTGTAGCTTTTGCCGTGCTTTTCCATCAGCTCTTCGCAAATCTGGTTCGGGTTGCTGCCAAGGATGGTGCGCACCGAATAGTACACTTCGTGTTCGCCCTGCCAGACATCGTAAGAGAATATATCGGTACCATTTTGGACGGAGTGGGTGAAGTATTCGGGAGCCGTGGCAATCACGGAGCCGGAATCAATGAGGCAGATGATTTCCACGGGGATTTTTTCCACGTTTCCTTCACGGCTGACTTCAATGAAAATTTGCTCCGGAGCGGTATCGTCAGTTTTCCGGATATCCTCTGCGGCCATGTAAGTGCCGTTTTCGATCACGGAAAAATCAAAGGTATTGGCCAGATCCCTCAGATCGTCAAAGGTGATGCCCTCTTGTGTTCCGCCCATCACGTTGATGCTGATGAAACAGTCATCCAGTTCCGCAATGAGCACCGCCTGCTGCTCAGACAGGGAGGCCATGAGCTGAACGCCGGAAGAGGTGACAAGCGCCTGCTCCTGATAGGTTTCAATATCGCCGATGTTCAGGAAGGTGGGGTCGAACACACCCTTGACAGAGTGGCGGAACTGATAATTGACGGACAGCCGGCCGGCAGAAGCATCGAAGATACCGTCAAAATGGAAGGTACCGTCATCGAACATATAGCCGCCCAGCACACTGTTACAGGCGCTGTCGGTGAATTCGGCATCGTCGTTCACGATCAGCTTTTCGACAAGGGAACCGGGGAGTTCGTTGATAAAGTTACCGTAAAGCGTCAGGCCGTATTTGGCGGCGATCCGGTCCAACTCGCTGCCCATTTCCGGGGTGTACACGTTGTAATGGATGTATTTTTCATCAAGAAGGATGTCTTCGGGCCCTGCAGGATCGATTTGAGCCGGGATGGAATTGTCCAGGTCATAGCTGTCCGCGAAGGCTTTCCATTCGGCGGCAGCCATGTATTCGGGGCTGTCGGTATAGCCGGAAAGCACCATTTCGTTCTTGATTTCGGGAACATTGGAAGGAACTAGCATATCTCTTAAACCGAAGAGATTGGTGGCAAGGGCAACGGTG
>JAFWYZ010000134.1 GCA_017517465.1 Clostridia bacterium
ATGGGCTGCCCCGGCGGCTGCGTGACCGGCGGCGGTCAGCCCATCGTGTCTGCCCAGACCAAGCTGACCTGCGATCCCAAGGTGGAACGCGCCAAGGCTCTCTACGGCGAAGATGCCGGTAAGGCCAAGCGCAAGAGCCACGAAAACGAACAGGTGAAGAAGCTGTATGCTGATTACCTGGGCGCTCCCAACAGCCACAAGGCTCATGAACTGCTGCACACCCACTACATCAAGCGGGAAAAATACAGCAAGTAATGCAATAAAAAAGAAAGATGTCTGGTTTCGGCCAGGCATCTTTTTTTGTTCAAAGAACAGATTAAATCAATATTAAATATAAAAGAAAATTTACATGAAACCAATTGTATGTAAATACTCAAAACCTTTGTAAATCAAGGCAAAACAGGGTTGATTTATCAGGTTAAACGGATTATAATAGTAGACATGAAAGGGGAGGAGTAACATGTTTGCAAAACAGATGGCTGACCACTTGAAGGAAAAAATTCTGCCTTTCTGGATGAACCTGAAGGATGATGATTTCGGCGGTTTTTATGGCCTTGTGAAAGAGGATCTGACGCTGAAAAAGGATGCCATGAAGGGCTGTATTTTGAACAGCCGCATTTTGTGGACATTTTCCACTGCTGCCCGTATTTGCAAAAATGATGCGTATTTGCCTTATGCAAAGCAGGCATTCGATTTCATGAAGAAATTCATGGATGAGGAGCGCGGCGGTGTGTATTGGTCCGTCACCTTTGACGGAAAGCCCATTGACACCACCAAGCACACCTATTGTCAGGCGTTTGCTGTGTATGGCCTGGCGGCATATTACCGTGCCACCAGTGAACAGGAAGCTTTGGACCGTGCCATGGCACTGTACCGGGTGATCGAGGACAAGTGCCGGGATGAGGGTGGTTACGGCGAGGCCTTCCGGTATGACTTTGGCCCGGAAAGCAACGAAAAGCTGTCCGAAAACGGCGTGATGGCCAGCCGCACCATGAACACCCTGCTTCATGTGCTGGAAGCGTATGCGGAACTGTACCGGGCATGCGGTGATGATGAAGTGAAAAAAGCGGCACAGGATGCGCTTTCCTGCTTCCTGAATGTGATGTACAACAAGGATCTGCGCAGGCTGGAAGTGTTCTATGATGCTGACTTCAACAGCATGATCGATCTGCAGAGCTATGGCCATGATGTGGAGGCCAGCTGGCTGATGTGGGATGCCGTTGAAGCGGTGATTGATGAAGAAGGGAGAGCACCTTACCGCGAAATGTGCCTGGATCTTTTGAACAGCGTACTGGAACGTGCCATGACGGAAGAAGGATTCCATAATGAATGCGAAAAAGGCATTGTGGACGTAAAGCGTGTATGGTGGGTACAGGCGGAAGCGGTACTGGGCTTTGAAAATGCCTGGAAACTGACCGGCGATGCCAAATATAAAGAAAATATCGAAAAAGTATGGAAGTACATTCAGAAGGTAACCATCGACAAGCGCGAAGGCGGAGAATGGTATGCCTATACCACGGTGGAAGGCAAGCCGCTGGGCAAGCCCATGGTGGATGAATGGAAATGCCCCTATCATAACGGACGTATGTGCCTGCGTGTGATGGAAAGAAACCTGTAAACGAGTAGGGAAAAGCGGAACGCCGTTTTTCCCTCTTGCTTTCCATGGAGGAGGAAACAACGTGGCAAAACGTGTAAAAGCAGAAGTGGATATTACAGAAGGCGTGATCTGGAAACAACTGCTTACGTTCTTTTTCCCCATTCTGTTGGGGACGTTTTTTCAGCAGCTGTATAACACCGCAGATGCCATCATTGTGGGGAAATTTGTTTCCACGGAAGCATTGGCTGCCGTGGGCGGGGCCACAGGCACCCTCATCAATCTGATTGTGGGCTTTTTTGTGGGCCTGTCATCCGGTGCTACGGTGATCCTTGCACAGCATTACGGTGCAAGAAGGAACGAAGAAGTAAGCAAAACTGTGCATACAGGTATGGCGCTTGCTGTCAGCGGCGGTTTTGCGATCATGGTGCTGGGGATTGTGCTGACCCCCTTTATGCTGAAGCTTCTGAATACACCGGATGATGTGATGACGTATGCACAGACGTATATGCGGATCTATTTTGCCGGAATGATTCCCAACCTGATTTACAACATCGGTTCGGGCATTCTGCGTGCGGTGGGGGATTCCAGACGGCCGCTGTACTTCCTGATTGCCTCCTGCATGGTGAACATCGTGCTGGATGTGTTGTTTGTACTGGGCTTTGAAATGGGGGTTGCCGGTGCGGCGCTGGCTACGATTCTGTCCCAGACGGTCAGCGCGGTGCTGGTGATTGTGGTTTTGACAAGAAGCAGCAATTCTTATCAGCTGCAGGTCCGGAAGCTGGGATTTGATACCTCTATTCTTGGGAAAATCGTGAAAATCGGTCTGCCTGCAGGGCTTCAGTCCGTGATGTACAGCCTGAGCAATGTGATTGTACAGTCGTCCATCAATGCCTTTGGCACCACTGTGATGGCGGCATGGACGGCATGGGGGAAGATGGACGGTACGTTCTGGATGATCATCAGTGCGTTCGGCATAGCCATCACCACCTTTACCGGACAGAATTTCGGTGCCGGAAAGTTTGACAGGATGAAAAAGAGTGTACGTGTTTGCCTTGCCATGGCCATGGGGGCCACGGTGATCGTCAGCTTCATTCTGCTTATGTTCGGCCCTGTTGTATTCAGGCTGTTCAGCAATGAAGAAGCGGTGGTTTTGCAGGGGATGGAGATTTTGCGTACTTTGGCTCCCTTCTTCTTTACCTATATCTGCATTGAAATTTTCTCCGGTGCGGTACGCGGTGTGGGGGATACGCTGATCCCGACCATCATGACGCTGGTGGGCATCTGCCTGATGAGAACGATCTGGCTGCTTGTGATTGCCCCTTCAAAAGGCAGTGTGCCGTTCACGCTGTACTGCTATCCCATTACATGGAGCATTACCAGTGTGCTGTTTGTCGTGTATTATTTCAAGGGCGGATGGCTGAAACGCAGCATGAAAAAGACAGGCATGAGCCTGTCTGAAGAAAGCGTATAAGGTTCAGATCGCACTGTTTTCGGAAAGAATGCGCAGCGCCCTTTCCATGCAATGGGGATTGCCGCAGATCATGCCGCAGGCATCGTCGAAATAGGGTGTATCGTGCCCCAGGGAACGGTATATGCCACCTGCTTCCTGAACGATCAGGCTGCCGGCAGCCACATCCCAGGGACGCAGGCGCAATTCGAAAAACAGATCGCTTCTGCCGCATGCCACATCGCATAAATCAACACAGGCGCTGCCTGTTCTGCGAAGGTCACCGGCCTGCAGGAGAAAAGCCTGGGCACATTTCATGGTGCGCCTTGCCAGTTCGGCATCGTAGGGGGATGTACCAAAGGACACAAGAGCTTTTTCAAAGGGTGTATCGGATACATGGATGGGGGCTCCGTTGAGGAAGGCCCCTTTTCCTTTTTCGGCAGTGAACATTTCCCCGGTATAGGGCTGCCATACAGCGGCCAGAATAGGCTGCTTATTGATCAAATATGCCACCGATATGGCGGATTGACGGCGGTCACGCATGAAATTGATGGTGCCGTCAATGGGATCGATGACAAAGGTGGGGGCATCGGTGAGCGCCTGGTTTTCCTGTTCTTCGGAAAAGAAAAGCACACCCGGACACAGGGAAGAAAAAGCGCCCTTCAGGAAGTCCTGTACAGCAACATCTGTATCGGTGACAAAATTGAAATGGCCTTCCTTTTCATGAATGGGAGAAAAAGAAGCGTTCAGGATGATGTTTCCGGCCTTTTTCATGATTTCGCAAATGTTACTCAGCATTGCAAAACCTCCAGCAAAAATAATCATAAAGATTATAGCACGATGGGCTGCCCAAATCAATGAAATGTGCTATAATACAGGGGAAACGGAATGAGGTGATGCAGCATGAGCGAAATGGAAAAAAACACAGCAGAAGTCATGGCTTCCAGAAGTGTGCAGAGGGAATTCAGAAAAGAAATCTGGCGGAAGTTTATTGCGGCTGTGAAAAACTATCATCTCATTGAGCCGGGGGATCATGTGGCGGTATGCATTTCCGGCGGGAAGGATTCGCTGCTCCTGGCTACCTGTATGCGTGAAATGGCCAAATACAGCGATGTTCCCTTTAAGGTGTCCTATTTGTCCATGGATCCTGGATACACAAAAGAAAACCGGGAAAAAATGATTGAAAATGCCCATAAGCTGGGGTTTGAACTGAATGTATTTGACAGCCCCATTTTTGAAGCGCTGGAAACCCTCAGCAGAGGGTTCTGCCACGTGTGTGCATCCATGCGCCGGGGATATTTGTACAAAGAGGCAAAAAAGCTGGGCTGCAATAAAATTGCCCTGGGCCATCATATGGATGATGCAGTGGAAACCATTCTTTTGTCGCTGTTTTACGGCGGCGAATACAAGACCATGATGCCACGGCTGAAAAGCAAGAATTTTGAAGGCATGGAGCTGATACGCCCCCTCTATCTGGTGCGTGAAAGAGATATTATTGCCTGGCAGCAATTCATGGGGCTGGATACGCTGCGCTGTGCCTGCCAGGTGACCCAGAGTGAGGATGGGGGAAAGCGAAAACAAATGAAGGAATTGCTTGCCCGGCTGGAAGCTGAGACTCCCGGTGTATTCGGCAACATCTTCCACAGCATCGAACATGTGAACCTGCAGACCATCCTGGGTTATCAGGAAACAACCGACAGCCCAATCATCCGGGTGACGGACGGGAATGCCGCCACAGAAGATGGGGAAGGGTAAAAAATAATCATGGCATAATAATGAAAAGTATGCTATAATTTACGGTGAGAAATTTTGAACGGCTGAAGCCGGGAAAAACATATACTGAAAGAAAAAAAGAAAACGCTTCTTTCAGGAGGAATTGGGAAACAATGGAGCATTCGTTTTATCCCCAGTACAGGGGAACGTATATTCAGGTGGATCTTGATGCGGTAGCGCATAATGTGCGTCTGCTGAAAAAAGAAACCGCAAAAGACAGGCATATGCTGGCGGTGGTCAAGGCCAATGCCTACGGCCATGGTATTGTGCAGGTGGCCCGTGTGGCACTTGAAAACGGGGCCGATTATCTGGGCGTTGCGATCCCGGAAGAAGGGGAAAAGCTGCGCAATGCCGGCATTACAGCGCCTGTGCTGGTGCTTGGCGGTGTGAACGAAAGAGGTGCCGCTGCCAGCGTGAAGATGGAGCTGATCCAGACGGTGTTTGACACCGAACGGATCTATATGCTGGAAAAAGCAGCACTGGAGCAGCACAAAACAGCGCAAGTGCACCTGAAAATTGACAGCGGTATGGGCCGCATCGGTGTGAGAAGCGTGGAAGAGGTGCAGGCGATCCTGGAGGCGCTTGAAAAATGCCCCCATGTGCAGCTGACCGGCGCCTTTACCCACTTTGCCGATGCAGACGGAGAGGAAGAAACCTATACCGTGCAGCAGATGGCCCTGTTTGACGAAATGACAGCCCTTTTGCCCAAGGGCATTGTGCTGCATGCAGCAGCCAGTGCCGGTTCTGCCAGGTTTGCTCAGGCCCGGTATGATATGGTAAGGCAGGGGATTGCGCTGTATGGCTGCAAGGCAGGAAAAAGCACGTACAAAGTACGGCCTGCGCTTTCCTGGCATACGGAAATCGTATATGTGAAAACGATTCCTGCCGGTGCTTTTGTCAGCTATGGCTGCACCTTTGAGGCAAAGCAGGAAACGAAGGTGGCAACGCTGCCGGTGGGGTATGGGGACGGTTATTCCCGTTCGCTGTCCGGAAAAGCGCAGGTGCTGGTGGCCGGAAAACGATGCAATGTGCTTGGCAGAGTGTGCATGGACCAGATCATGGTGGATGTGACCGCACTTTCTGATCACGAATTGTATATCGGGGCACCGGTGGTGCTGCTGGGTGCACAGGGTGAAGAAAGAATCACGGCCGATGAAATGGCTGACTGGGCCGGAACCATCAGTTACGAAATGCTGATGGCTGCCACGGCACGGGTGCCGGTGATGTATACGAAACCTGAAAAATAAAGGAGCATGACAAATGCAGACGAAAAAGAAAAACAAAGCACCGGTTGTATATAAGCCGTATTATAAGGGAGATATATGGATCGGCAGCAATATCAAAAATGCCTTGAAGCTGCTGGGCTCATATCTGTTTTTCACCGTTTTGTATGTTATTACAGGCTCTTCCCTTTCTGCCCTTGGAACGGTGCTGCGGATCATTGCCAATGTGCTGGTTCTGGTTGTGTGCGGGGGTGTGATGTATACCCACGGTGCCAACAACGGGGACGGCGAAGTGGCATTGGGTGAAATTGTGCATACACGGTTGGAAGAAGGAAAGCCGGTGGATGCAAAGGATAAAAAAATGAGCTACCGCAACCTGCGCGGTGTGGTGGTATTTCTGGTGGCGCTGGCTCCTATTTTGCTGATCACAGTGCCCGTTGCACTGACGGCTGAAAAGCAGGTTTATGCGCTGCAGAGCCTGCCGACATGGGTGGATTCCTATGTGGGGCATGATGAAATTTATGCGCCCTTGGATTATTACCGCCA
>JAFWYZ010000013.1 GCA_017517465.1 Clostridia bacterium
CCAGGGTATAGTACATCAGGCCGTCATGCCTGCCCACCACTTCCCCATCCGGGGTGACCATCTGGCCCGGCTGTGCCGGCAGAAAGCCCTGCAGGAAGGCCTTGAAATCACGTTCACCGATGAAGCAGACACCGGTGGAATCCTTCTTTTTGCAGACGGGCAGGTTGTATTTTTCCGCAATGGCACGCACTTCCTGCTTGGTTTTGCCGCCTACGGGGAAGATGGACTTGAGCAGCTGCTGCCGATGGATCATATAAAGGAAATAGCTTTGGTCCTTGTTCCCGTCCACACCCCGCAGCAGATGGCCCTCCGCATCCGTCTGCACAAAATGACCGGTAGCCATTTTTTCTGCACCCAGCTGCATGGCAAAATCCAGAAATGCCTTGAACTTGATTTCCCGGTTGCACAGCACATCGGGATTGGGGGTGCGGCCTTTTTTGTATTCACTCAGGAACAGGGAAAACACCCGGTCCCGGTATTCCTTGGCAAAATTCACGGAATAGTAGGGAATGCCGATCAATTCGCACACATCCTGCACATCCCGCCAATCGCTTTCCGCGGTGCAAACCCCGTTTTCATCCTGTTCTTCCCAGTTTTTCATGAAAACGCCCACCACGTCATAGCCCTGCTCCTTCAGAAGCAGCGCAGAAACGGCGCTGTCCACGCCGCCGGACATGCCAACCACCACACGCATTACAGGATTCCCTCCCTGTTCATCCGGTCAAACAATTTTTCAAACGCTTCCCGGGCCACTTCCTCCGGCTGTTTCGTGGCATCCACGGCCACAAAACGCTGGGGGAATTCCTGCATCAGCTGTTCATAGCCCTGTTCGATCTTCTGCTGGAACTGAAGGCCCATCTGTTCAATCCGGTCCGGCTCCGATTCAGCCAGACGGCGGCGGAACGCATCTTCCGCACTCATGCGCAGATACAGGGTGGCAGAGGGCATGCCCTTCGTCAGCGCCACCCGATTGATTTCCATGATCCATTCCCTCTCCAGCCCCCGGGCATCCCCCTGATAGGCAATGGAGGAATCCACAAACCGGTCACACAGCACAATGGTGCCTTCCTCCACTTTGGGCAGGATCACCTGATGAATGTGCTGGGCACGGGCAGCGGCAAACAACAGCGCCTCCGTTTCGGGGCACATGCCGCCGTCTTCCTTGGCCAGCAGCATCTTCCGCACTTCTTCCGCCAGAGGGCATCCGCCGGGTTCCCGGGTGCGGTGCACGGTGTAGCCAAACTGCTCCAGCTTTTCCTTCAGCATGGCCGCCTGGGTGCTTTTGCCGCAGCCGTCCACACCCTCCAGCGTTACAAACCAGCCCTTGCCCTTTTCCATGCCGGGGCAAAGAATATTGCACAGATCATCCGTGGTTTCGGCAATATGTGTGGGTTTGGATGCCATGATTTCTTCATTCACGCCATAGCCATACAGAACACCCACGGAATCAATGCCGCAGACCCGGGCACCTTCCACGTCCCCCACCGTGTCCCCCACCATCACGCATTTTCCGGCATTTTCCGGCATGGCGCGGCGGATGAGTTCCTGCTTGCTGATGTGGAATTCGCCGTTCTGAGGCCCGGCAACAGCATCCAGATACTGGGTGAGACCAAAGTAGGACAGGATCTTTTCAGCCGAGGCCTGGGGCTTGCCGGTGGCCACCGCCACAAAAGCCCCCCGCTTTTTCAATTCACACAGAAGCTGGCGGATCCGGGGGAAAACCCGGTTTTCCTTCCAGCCGATGGGGTTATAGCGTTCACGGTAGAAGTTGGAGGCACGGATGGCCTCTTCTTCCGTCATGCCGCAGAAATTGGCAAAGGATTCTGCCAGCGGCGGGCCCATGAAGCGGCGCAGCGTGGCATCATCGGGAATGGGGCAGCCCATCTTTTCCAGTGCATACACAGCGCAGGCATAAATGCCGGGCTGGGAATCGCAGATGGTACCGTCCAGATCAAAAAATACCGTCTGGTATGGAAGCATACAAAAAACACCCTTCCGAAAAATAATCGGTCGGATGTATTGTAACTTTTTATGCAGGAAAAATCAACCCTCCGAGGGTACACAAGCGTGCACAGCATGCATTTTTCGTACCGTCCTGGGGGTAGCCATGCCGTGAACCAGCCGCTTTTCACAGGGGAAGCAAATGAGGCAGCCCATCACATGAAGCCCGGCAAAAACCTTTTCCCCGCACAGGATACATGTTTCCTTTTCCATTTCCCGCACCTCCCTTCGCCCCTATTATGCACGGAAAAAGAAGGAAATATGCATTTTGCTCCCGTCAAACCAAATTCCTGTTCACCATCCATTCAACGCCGGATTCCGATTGACCCATATCCGGATTCTGGTTTGTCATGACGGCAGAGATCGCACCTGTACGGCAATTCATTTTCATCATACACTGCCCGTTCTCTCCCCATCCCTGTGTCATCAGCATATCTTCGCCTGCGAAAAAAACGCCAATCCCCGTCCATTGAAATTTCTCCACCGGCGCCGCCATTTCTCTTGCTGTTTTTTTCTGCAGAAAATCACTTTTGCCATGGAATGCGGCTACAAACGCTTTCGCAAGCTGAAGAAGTTCCTGGGGCGTACTCCACAGACCCGAAGCCGCAAGATCCGGACATGAAGGGAATCTTCCCACAATCGGCAAGCCGTCTTCGCCGTAGCCGGTCGCCATCTGATGATGCTCTTCATAATATGCCAGATTTTCCGGCGATGCAAAGAAGGTGTTTTCCAAATGCAGCGGATCAAATATGATTTCCCGAACCGCAGTTTCAAAGTTTTTGCCGGTTATCTCCTGCATGAGCAGCTGCAAAACACAGTAACCCGCATCGGAATATTCAAAAGCGGTTCCGGGCGTTTTCTCCACCCGTGCAGGACGGTCATTATATGACGTTTTCCCATCCAATATATCCAGCAGGCGAACCTGTGCATCCTGGCGGCGAAGACCATAGAAGGCGTCATTCCCATCTGCAATTCCCGCCGTATGACACATCAGCATCCTGATCGTCGCGTCACTTTCGCTCCCTTCCACCGTGCGCAGCTTCCATTTGTGTAAATAGCGATTCACAGGGGCATCAATATTGATCTTATTTTCCTCATGTAATTTCATCAAACAGATGGCCGTGACAAACTTTGACACAGATAAAGCCGGAAAGATCGTACGATCATCTACGATGATATTCTTTTCTTTATCGGAAACACCGTAACATTCTGTTGTCACTTTTCCTGTTGCATCCGCATAAGCACAACTTACTCCCGGAAACCGATTGATGATCTGTTCCAGCATCACAAATCCCCTTCCCTTATCCGTTTTTTCCACTTTTCAATCCGGTCAGGTTTGCTGCCTTCATTTTATCATAGCAGTACAAAAAACAGCAAGCCTTTTCCTGCTTGCTGTTTCAGTTTGATCTTGGTCGTTCTTTGCAAACGCTCTGTTTATTGCTCCATCTGGCGGCCCACAATGCTGGCGGCGGTTTCTGCCACCTTCACTTCCG
Organism: Clostridia bacterium; assembly: GCA_017517465.1. GTDB lineage: Bacteria > Bacillota > Clostridia > Christensenellales > Aristaeellaceae > RUG563. The sequence continues at coordinate 3,495 of JAFWYZ010000013.1, forward strand.
TATCCCCCATCCGGGCATTCTGATCCCGGGACAAAAGCACCACGGCGCCGATGGCCTCCCCATCCGCAATAATGGGGGAAACCACCTGTGCGGTATAGCCGGAGGTGTCCTCTTCATTGGTGACAGGCATCAGCTTTCCGCCGCCGGTGCGGTTGAGGGTCATGGTCTGCCTTCCCTGAATGGCACTCTCCAGATCA
>JAFWYZ010000135.1 GCA_017517465.1 Clostridia bacterium
TAGCACGCTGATGGGAGGGGAACATATGCTGCAGCAGGGTATTGGTTTTTACCTGCAGGGCATCGTCCCCCACGGCGGACAGAAAGCCGCCTGCGGCCATCAGGATGCAGGATGGGCTGTGTTCCATCAGGATACCGCACATTACCAACAGAGCAGAAAAAAGAAACAGGCTTCCATAACGCATGTTTTTGCATTTCAGAGACAGTCGGGCCCCCAGGATGCCGCCCATTTCCATTATCAGCAGGGCAATACCCAGACCCCAGGCAGGCATGCCCTTCAGGGGCAGCTTGGCCTGCAGGAAGAACAGCAGCAGAATATCCATAGCCCCGATCAGGGCATTGCACAGCATCAGCATCAGTGCTTTTCGCATGCGCAGGATAAAGGCAAAACTTTCTTTGAAGCAATGAAGGATTGTTTGGGTCAGCTTTTTGCTGCCGTCCGTTTTGCCGGGGCAGATTTCCTGCAGTGAAAAGAGCAGGCCCAGCTGCACAAGGCTGGTGACCAGATCGGTGCTGTAGGCCAGGCGGTGGCCGATTTGCAGGGCAAAGCCGGCACAGAGGGTGGACAGGCCGCTGCACAGCCGGTAGATGATCAGCTGGTTGGATTCATAGCGGGCAAAGCGGTGTTGCTGCCCTTCTGCTTTCAGGGAATCGAAGGCCAGGGCATCTCCGGAACCGGAGGAGAAATTATAGCCCAGGGCATGAAAGGCGATGGACAGGCACACGGTGAACAGGTTGTTGGAAAAGATCATGATCAGATTGCCGATCATCCGCATGAGGGTGCTGACAATCAGCATCTTTTTCCGGCCGAATACGTCCGCCAGCACACCGGAGGGAATTTCAAACATCAGGCTGGTGATATGGAACACGGTTTCGGCCAGGCTGATGTCCACCAGGCTGTAGCCTCTTGCAGCCAGAATGGCCACCCAGGCACCGGTGAGGGACAGGTTTCCAAGGACGGAGGAGGAATAAAGGGTTCGAAGTTGTTTTTTGAAAGACATAAAAAAATCTCCTTACTATTTCTGAAATGTTAGTAAGGAGATAATGCGCTTTTTCAGCGGTGCAGATGCCTTCAGCAGGAGCCGTTTTCGGGTGTTTTTTGGCAAATGACCGCAAAAATGGGCGCACTACCCCCATGCTGGGGCATATCAGACCCTTTCTGATGCAGTACATTCACCATGGTCCAACGCACGAAACGGCACCTCCTTTCTTTTCAGGCATGTGATTTCTTCCTGACCGGTTCATTATATGACCGATTCTTTTTTCTGTCAAGGCGGTTTACTTGGTGATCATCATGTTCAGGATCACCTGATCGGCAGGCTCCATGCCGGCGGCGCCCAGGTTGGCCAGGTTCAGGATGCTGCTTTCCGGGTTTTCGGCAATGATACCGTCCAGCTTGGTGGCGCCTACGCCGGCCATGGCAAGCTTGGCACACTGGATGGCGCTGGCCAGGGAACTGGCGATTTTCAGAGCGCAGCTGGATTTGGCGCCGTCGCAGATGAGACCGGAAATGTCGGCGATCATGTTCTGGATGGCATAGAGAATTTCCGTCAGCCCACCGCCCATCAGGAACACAATGCCGGCGGATGAACCCACGGAAGCGGCAATGGCACAGCCGCACAGGGGGGAGAGTTTACCGATGTGGGACTTGATGTGGATGGTGATCAGCTGGCTGAGGGCCTGGGCGCGCAGCATTTTTTCTTCATCGCAGCCCAGCTTCCTTGCGGCAGCCGCTACGGGCAGGCTGGCGGTGATGCCCTGGTTGCCGCTGCCGGCAGTGCTCATGACGGGCAGGGTGCTGCCGGCCATGCGGGCATCGGCTGCAGCGGCGGTATAGGAGCACACATAATCGGACAGGCTCATGTCCTCCATGGCCCTGCCGTTTTGCAGCACCTTGCCCACCCGCATGCCGTATTCACCCCGGAGGCCTTCCCGGGCAATGGTGTCATTGAGGGCCAGGCCATCCTTGAGGAAGGAAAGCTTGTCCAGCTCCACCGTGGTGATGAAATGATAAATGCCCTGCACATCCATGTTGTAGACGGAGGATGCACCGGGGTGCTGGGACACGGCGCTGTAATGCTCGATCACCTGATCATCCAGCTGCACATGGGTGATGGCGGTATGGGTGCCCTGAATGATGCAGATGGCGGTGTGCTCCCCGGCGGAGGCATGCACCTCGATGTACAGCTTTTCATCGGTGTCCTTGGTGTGGACGTGGATACAGCTTTTCCGGGCCATCTGCCGGGCCTGTTCGCAATCCTGGGCAGTGGCGCCGGACAGCACTTCCAGCCCGTACTGGGATTGGCCGGCGATGCAGCTGAGAGCGGTGGCAATTTCCAGGCCCACCATGCCGGTGCCCGGGATGCCAACGCCCATGGCGTTTTTGAGAATATTGACGCTGACATAAAGATCCACTTTCTCAGGAAGGCACCCCAGCGTTTCCTTGGCACGGGCCACAGCCAGTGCTACGGCAATGGGCTCTGTGCAGCCCAGGGCGGGTTTGATTTCCTGATACATGGCATCCAGATATTTTGCTTGATCCATGGGATAGGTCCTTTCTCATTGAACGTACTTGATGTATCTATAGCATACCATCCTTTGGCGAAAAATGCCAGTATAACTGGGGTGAAAATTGCGGAAAAATGCTGTTTTTTATGAAATTCACGGAAGGTATTTGACAAATAGGCGGGGGAAAGCGTACAATGTAAACGGATGTTTATAACCACTTGCAAGGAGACCCTGAATGAAAGCATTTCCGATGATCCGCTTCGCTTCGGCGGCGGTGATCGCAGCAGTGCTGCTGGTGTTGCCGTTGATTATCTTTGGGGCAATGCCCGGCATGGAAATCTATGCTGTATTGTTTGTTTTGTTTGTGACGCCCATCGGCAGCTGCATAGCGGCTTCCTGCGGCGGCATGGTGCCGGCATTGGCGGCGCTGATGGCCGGTGTGCTGGCCCTGGGAAAGGGGCTGGGCACGGCTGGGCTGTGGATGGCCGGTGTGTATCTGGGGGCCGTTTTCGGCACCTATCTGTTTGTCCATTGGAAAAAGGTGGACTTTTTCAAGGCCTGCGGTGCCATGATCCTGGCCCATATGCTGCCCCTGTGTCTGGTTTTTTACAGCCTGCAGATGCGCTTTGATCATCAGCTGTATCAGGCGGCGGGTCAGGCGGTGGCCGGTTTTATCGATGCTTCCCCTGTGCGGGATGAAATGCTTTTGCAGTTTTATTCCACCGGCATGATCCGCCTGACGGAAACGCTGCAGAATCAATTGATCATTCTGCCCGGTACCAGCCTGTTTGCCATGTCCGATGCGGTGCGGCAGGATATGCTGCTGTCCGTCGGTGCGCTGGTGCAGGAGGCGGTGGAGCTCATCGTTCCCCAGGTGATGGTGCAGCAGAGCATCCTCAGCGGTGTGGCCTGTCTGCTGCTTTCCCAGCGGTTTGGTTTTTTGTACCAGAAGCAGCAGCTGTCCAAAGGGGGCAAGGCTGAAAGTGCCCTTCCGCTGCCGGAGCTGGATATGCCGCCCTTCAGCCTGTGGCATCTACCAAGAGGGCTGGGCTGGAAGGTGGGGCTGGCATGGGTGGCAGGGTCTTTCCTGCGGATCAACGATCAGCCTGCCCTGATGATGGCCGGTGCCGTTCTCTATTATGCGGCCAATGCCATTCTCATCTGGCAGGGCGCTGCCCTTTTGAACTTCACCCAGAAGGCCAAGGGCACCCGCCGTGTGTGGCGCGTGGTGCTGCCCTGTGTGTTCTTTGGGGTGGGCATTCTTTCCTATCTTGGCATCATTGACCAAATTGTAAATCTGCGGGGGCTGCGCAAGCCTCCGGAACCAAAGGAGGATATATAAAATGAAAGTGATTCTGTTGGCTGATGTGAAAGGCACCGGTAAGAAGGAAGAAATCGTCAACGTCAGCGACGGTTATGCCCGTAATTTCCTCTTCCCCAAGAAGCTGGCTGTGGAATCCACCCCCGGTGCGGCCAAGGAACTGGAACGCAAAAAGGCTGCGGAGCGGCAGCGTGAAATGGAGCGGCGCGCTGAAGCCGATAAGAAGGCCGGCGGGCTGCGCGGCAAGGTGATCACGGTGAAGGCCAAGGCCGGTGCCCAGGGCCGTCTGTACGGCTCCATCACCGCCCAGGAAATTGCCGATGCGCTGAAAAATCAGTACGGCGTGGAAGTGGATAAGCGCAAGATCGATCTGAAGGAAGCCATCCGTACCGTTTGTGAAACGGAAGTGGTGGTGAAGCTGTACCCCGAAGTGAATGCAAAAATGACGGTTCGAGTGATGGGCGGCGAAAACTGATGGATGCACCCCGTATGGATAACCAGCAGATGCCAATGATCCCCCCGCACAGCACGGATGCGGAACGCTCTGTGCTGGGTGCCATGCTGCAGGACAGCGGGGCTGTTTCTGCTGCGGTGGAAATGCTGAGCGGGGAGGATTTTTACACCCCGGCCCACAAGGAGATCTTTGACGCGGCCAAGCAGCTGACCCTGTCCAATATGGCGGTGGACCTGGTCACCATGAATACGGAACTTGCCCGGCGGGGCACCCTGCCCGGAGTGGGGGGCATTGAATATCTGATCGAGCTGACCCAGTTTGTGCCCACCACCGCCAATGTGCGTTACTATATCCGCATTGTGTCCGAAAAATCCATTCTGCGCAGGCTGATCCAGGCCTCCGGGGAAATTTCCCACGCTGCCTATGCCCAGGAGCAGGAGCTGCCCGAAGTGCTGGGGCTGTCGGAAAAACTGATTTTCGATATTGCCATGAAGCGCTCCGGTGGGGAAGAATTGCAGCACATCCGGGAAGTGATGGGCCGCACCTATGAGCAGATGGAAGAACTGGCCCGGCTCAAGGGCGGCATTTCCGGTGTGCCCAGCGGCTTTGTTGGCCTGGATAACCTGACCACCGGCTTCCACGGCGGCGAACTGATATTGGTTGGTGCCCGTCCTTCCATGGGTAAAACGTCTTTCGCCATCAATATTGCCACCAACGCTGCCCGCAAGGGCTTCAAAGTGGCCATTTTCAGCCTGGAAATGCCCCGGGAGCAGATTGCCATGCGTATGCTGTGCTGTGATGCCCGGGTGGACATGCAGAAGGTGAGAAAGGGCCAGCTGAAGGATGAAGACTGGGTGAAGCTGGCAAGAACGCTGGCCCCCCTGGCTGCCAGTGAAGTGTATATCGACGATACCTCCGGCCTGACTCCCGGCCAGCTGCGTTCCCGCTGCCGCCGGCTGATGATGGATAAGGGGCTGGACCTGATTGTGCTGGACTATCTGCAGCTGATGAGCAGCGACAAGAAGGCGGAAAGCCGTCAGGTGGAAGTGAGCGAAATTTCCCGTTCCCTCAAGGCCATTGCCCAGGAGCTGAAGGTGCCGCTCATTGCCCTGGCTCAGCTGTCCCGTGCCAATGAAAAGCGCGGCGGCACCGGCATCAAGCCCATGCTGAGCGACCTGCGTGACTCCGGTTCTATCGAGCAGGACGCGGACGTGGTGATGTTCCTGCACCGTGCGGCTTACTATAACCGGACGGATCCCAAGCCGGATAACACCGCTGAGGTGATCGTGGCCAAGCAGAGAAACGGCCCGCTGGATACTATCAAGCTGGCGTGGCTTGCGGAATATACGCTGTTCGACAATCTGGCTGCCGACTGAATGAACCATCAAAGGGAGAGAGCGCATCTCTCCCTTTTCTCTTGCCAAGTACCCAAAGGGGAGGGAGAAGCGGAACTTGCCATGCCGCCAATTTCCATGCGATGAAAAAACTTTCAAGAAAAGCAGAAAAAAGTGAAAAATATGCTTGACAAAAGGCAAGCAATGATGTATTATATCAAACGTGCCGTAAATGCAGCACGCAGGAGGGGGAGCATAGCTCAGCTGGGAGAGCATCTGCCTTACAAGCAGAGGGTCACAGGTTCGAGCCCTGTTGTTCCCACCACATATGGCCCGGTAGTTCAGTCGGTTTAGAATGCCAGCCTGTCACGCTGGAGGTCGAGGGTTCGAGCCCCTTCCGGGTCGCCATAAGCCTTGGTAGCTCAGTCGGTAGAGCATGTGACTGAAAATCACAGTGTCGGTGGTTCGATTCCGCCCCAAGGCACCATATAAGCGGTAGTAGCTCAGTTGGTAGAGCGCCACCTTGCCAAGGTGGAGGTCGCGAGTCCGAGCCTCGTCTACCGCTCCATTTTTTCGGCGCAGTAGCCAAGTGGTAAGGCGAAGGTCTGCAAAACCTTTATGCTCCAGTTCGAATCTGGACTGCGCCTCCAGTAAAAA
>JAFWYZ010000136.1 GCA_017517465.1 Clostridia bacterium
ACGCCTTCCATGGCATCCTTGCAGTAATGATGGGCGCCGATCTTGTCCGCATATTCCTGTGTCAGCACAGCGCCGCCCACCATGGTTTTGCAAAAAGGCGCTTTTTCCTTCAGCAGGCGAACGGTTTCCTCCATGGCAGGCACGGTGGTGGTCATCAGGGCGGACAGCCCCACCAGCGGTGCCTTTTCCTTCAGCACGGTTTCCAGAATCGTTTCCGGCAGCACATCCTTGCCCAGGTCCAGCACCCGATAGCCGTAGTTTTCCAATAGCAGCTTCACAATGTTCTTGCCGATGTCGTGGATATCCCCCTTCACCGTGGCCAGCACCACCGGGCCCTTTTCCGCCGTCTGTTCCGTATCCAGGCTTTCTTTGATCACCTCAAAGGCCGCCTTTGCGGCTTCGGCGCTCATGAGCAATTGGGGCAAGAACATCTTCTTTTCTTCAAACCCCTGCCCCACCTTGTTCAGCGCAGGTATGATCTCATTGTTGACAATCTCCAGCCCGGGCACGGTGGCCAGCAGCCCCCGGGTCATGGCCCCGGCCTGCTCCTTCATGCCCTTCATCACGGCACGCTGCAGTTCGCTGCCGGTGATCTCCTCCGCAGCCGCACCCGCAGCACCGGCCTGCTCCGTACCAAAATGAGCCGCCGCCTGAATGTACCCGGCACAGTTGTCATCCAGCCCTTTCAGGGCCAGATAGGATGCATAGGTTTTCATCATTTCCCCGGAATGGGGGTTCATAATGGCGGCAGACAGCCCGTTTTCCAGCGCCAGCGCAAAGAACACACCGTTCAGCGCGTCCCGGCAGGGCAGCCCAAAGGACACATTGGATACCCCCAGAGAGGTATGGCAGCCCAGCCGCTGCCGGATTTCCTTCAGCGCAGACAGGGTGGCCACACCGGCTGTATGATCGGCACTGACGGTCATGGCCAGGGTATCAAACACCAGATCTTTTTTCGCAATGCCGTATTCCTGAGCCCTTTGCAGAATCTTTTCCGCAATCCTTACCCGGCCCTCCGCCGTTTCGGGAATGCCGTTTTCATCCAGCGTCAGGGCCACCACCACACCGCCGTATTTCCTGGCCAGCGGAAATACCGCCTGCATGCTCTCTTCCTTGCCGCTGACGGAATTGATCATGGCCTTGCCGTTGTAGCAGCGCAGGGCTGCTTCCATGGCAACCGGGTCGGACGAATCGATCTGCAGCGGCATATCCATCACCGCCTGCAATTCCTGCACCGCCCTTTGCAGCATGTCCTTTTCATCAATATCCGGCAGCCCCACGTTCACATCCAGCACATGCACGCCCTTTTCCTGCTGGCGCACCCCTTCGTTCAGAATATAGGCCATATCCCCTTCTCTCAGGGCCTGCTGGAACCGCTTTTTACCGGTGGGGTTGATCCTTTCACCGATCAGCACCGGCGCCATGCCAAACGCCACCGCATGGCTGTAGGAGGAAACCACCGTTTTCCCTTTATCCATAACCGGAACCGGTGTTTTGCCGTTCACTGCCGCTTTCACCGCAGCAATATATGCCGGTGTGGTGCCGCAGCAGCCGCCAACGACCCGCACCCCCATGTCCACCATGGCAGCCATTTCCTTTGCAAACTGCTGCACCGTCACGTCAAACACCGTTTTGCCGTTTTCCACCCGGGGCAGACCGGCATTGGGCTGCACCATCACAGGCACAGAGGCATTGGCAAGCAGTTTTTCCACCGAGCCGCGCAATTGACGGGGGCCCAGGGAACAATTGCACCCCAGCACGTCCACCCCCAGCCCCTCCAGCATGGCCGCCATGGCCGCAGGATCCGCGCCGGTCATCAGCTTGCCGTCAGCACCGTACACATTGGAAACAAACACCGGCAGATCGCAGTTTTCCTTGGCTGCCAGCACCGCCGCCTTGGTTTCCAGGCTGTCATTCATGGTTTCGATCAGGATCAGATCCACACCGCAGGCAGCCCCCATGCGCACCGTTTTGGCAAAAACGGAAACCGCCTCTTCAAATGCCATATCCCCGAAGGGCTTCAGCATCTTCCCCGTGGGCCCCATATCCAGGGCCACAAACCGGGGCGCACCGTTTTTTTCCTTGTCCCGGGCATTCTTTGCCAGCTGCACCCCGGCACAGATGAACTGTTCCAGTTCCGCATCATCATATTTCAGGCAATTGGCGCCGAAAGTATTGGTGGACACTACATGGCTGCCGGCAGCATAATAAGCCCGATGGACGTCTTCAATCACATCGGGATGGGACAGGTTCCATCTTTCCGGCAGCTCCCCGGGCTGCAAGCCCTTTGCCTGCAACAGCGTGCCCATTCCCCCATCCATCATCAGCACATGATCCTTCATGTATTCCAATACATTCATTTCATTCACCTTCCACACCGATAAAAGCCGTCACCGATTTTGACGGGCTCATCAGCAAACTGTCATTCAGATACAGGCCCAGCAGCCTGTCACACTGCAGCACCCTGAAAAAATCCTTCTGTACCGAAAGGTCCACGTCCCCATACCCGGGGCTGAACCGGGGCCTGAGCTGCAGCCCCTCTGCCTTCATCTGTGCACAGAATGCATCGCAGCCATTTTCGATCCGCTCTGCCCCCAATGCCTGCAGCAGCATGGCCTTTGCCGGGGAAAGCAGCTGATGCCGGGCAATCAGCCGATCCGCTTCCATGCCCAGGGTAGCCGCAAACAGGATAACACTTTTGCACCCCTGCAGGTTTTTTGCCAGATCCCGGGAAGCAACGGAAAACAGCCCGAAATCGCACTCCTTTTCCGTCACGCTGCAGGGAAGCTGCATATAGCACACCCGTGCCTGCGCTGCCCCCATTTCCCTTTCGCATTCCCTCAGCAGGGAAAGCACCTGTATATCTCCCGCATCACACCGGGCATACCGCAGCGCTTCCCTTTCATTCACAGGCCCAAGGGATACCGTCACATGATGTACCTGCATCATTATTTCCCCAGAATATCGCTCAGATTGCATTGGATTTTTTCCGCCACATCCGGCTTGTTCATGGAATATACGTGCACATTGGTGATGCCGTTGGCATACAGGTCAATGATCTGGTCGGTGGCATAGGCAATGCCTGCCTGCTTCATGGCCGCCGGATCGCTGCCGAATTTATCCACCAGGCTCTTGAACCGCTGAGGCATAAAGGAACCGGACAGTTTCATGGCACGATCCACCTGATTGGCATTGGTAATGGGCATGATGCCGGGAATGATGGGCACCGTAATGCCGGCTTCCCGGATTTTATAGAGAAAATTATACAGAAGATTGTTATCAAAAAACATCTGGGTGGTCAGAAACGCACAGCCCGCATCCACCTTTTCCTTCAGATGCAGAATATCTTCCTTCTGATTGCTGCTTTCCGGATGGATTTCAGGATAACAGGCACCGCCAATGCAGAAATCCGGGTTTTCTTCCTTCAATTCCCGCACCAGATCAATGGCATACCGGTAGTCCCACCCTCTTCTGTCCTCATTTTCCATACCGGCAGGAATATCCCCCCGCAGGGCCATCACATTTTCGATCCCTGCTTCCCGGATGGCGCGGATTTTTTCCTTCACCGTTTCCCGGGTGGAGGAAACACAGGTCAGATGGGCCAGAGTGGGCACATCATACATTTCCTTGATGTTTTTGGCAATATCCAGCGTATACCGGCTGGTGCCGCCGCCGGCGCCGTATGTAACGCTCATGAAGGCAGGACGCAGCCGGGCAATCTCCTCCGTAGCCACCTTTACACTTTCAAAGCCCATCTCCGTCTTTGGGGGAAACACCTCAAAGGACAGGCTCAGCCGGGGCTTTTTCAGCAAATCAATAATCTTCATCAGCGCACTTCCTTTTATTACAAATCAGTTTTATCTTATAGCCCGCTGCGCCTTTTGTCAATCAAACCGCTGTGCTTTTGATGTTTCTTTCCGCACATAGGGTTTCAGGCCCTTTTTTGTTCTCACCGATTTCTAATCATGCTGTAATTCCCCTCTTCTGGTATTGCCCCATTGCCTGTGATATTCTTTCATTGTTCCCGGAAATACCGACGCAAGGAAAGAGGAAAGAACCATGAAGAAACTGTTCCGTATTTTGATCGTAATTGCCCTGTGTCTGGTGCTGGTCGCCATTTACCTGCCCGGCGCATTCTCCTTCATCGGCTACCACTATGACGATGCCGGCCGCTATTCCTCCGGTGATTGCACCATTGACAAAAAAGTGAAAAACATCGATATCGACTGGATCGCCGGCCAGGTCAACATTGCCCTGCACGACAGCGATGACATCATTCTGACCGAGACGGCCAACCGGAAAATGAAAGATGCTGAAAAGGTGCATTGGCTGTTGGATGACAATACCCTGTATGTGAAGTACGGCCGCTCCGGCAGGATCAATTTCTCCAATCTGAATAAGGAACTGACACTGCTCCTGCCCGAAAGCATGAATCTGGATGAAGTGCAGGTTTCCAGCGTATCCGCCCATGTGAATGCCGAGCTGGCAGAATCAGATTGCGTGGATATCCACAGCGTTTCCGGCACAGCCAAGGTCACCCTGCACCGGGCAGAAACCGTGAAAACGGATACCGTGTCCGGCGATATGCTGCTGTGCTTCGCCAAAGAACCGGACAGCATCAAAGCCAATTCTGTCAGCGGCAGTGTTACGGTACAGTTGCCCAAAGGCACCGGCTTTACGGCGGACATGGACAGTGTCAGCGGCCGGATCAGCGGCGATATGCTGGGCAACACGGATGACAGCAAAAACTATACCCGTGGCAATGGAGACTGTGATATCCAGATGAATTCTGTCAGCGGCGATCTGACGCTGGATGAATATAACAGATAAAACCAACTGAAGAATACCATCATGGCCGGGTTCCAAAATGAGCCCGGCTTATTCCATACAAAAAGAACCCGGGAGCCATGCTCCCGGGCCTTTATTTGTTTGTCGGTCAGTTCATCGCCTTACGCTTCTTCATCAGCAGGATGAAGGCAGCGCCGGAGAGAACCGTCATGCCGCTCCACAGGCCGATCATGCTTTCATCACCGGTCTTGGGGATCTTGCGGTTGACAATGGTATCGCCGTTGCCGGCTTCTTCCACTTCCACACTGCCGTGGAGGTAGCTGGTGGCAAAGCCATCCAGTGCTTCTTCCACAACGGTGTACACCGCTTCTTCGCCGTTCACTGTGGCGGGCAGGTTGTAGTAATGATACCAACCGTTCTTGTCGGGCGTGGGAGTGGGTTTATCCACCTTCTGACCGTTGCACAGGAGGGTCAGGGTGATGGCCGGGGCTTCTTCGCCGTCTGCCAGGCCTTCCCATACCTTCTTCACAGCAAAGTCCGTCACGCTGCGGTTGATGATCTTACCGCCGTTCATCACCTGGTCGGTGACCTTGGCGTAATCGCCGGTGTTTTCATAGATGGTCATGTAGCCGTCCATGAACGCTTCCTTGACGGAGTAGACGATCTTCTTGTCGTTTTCGTCATATACCGGCAGGTTTTCGTAGATGTAGAGGTTGCCGTTCTTCACGTACTGGGGCTGGGGTTCCATCTTCTGGCCGTTGCGGTACAGAATCAGGGTGATGGCCGGGCCTTCCTTGCCCTGCCATTCCTTGCGTACGGAGAAGCTGGCCAGTTCGTTGAACACGTTTTCGAACACCATGCCGCTTTCGGGAATGCCGTCAGCCTTCACCGTCAGGGTACCGTCGCCGTTATCGAGAATGTTCAGCTTCACATCGTACACCGTGGTGTCGTAGATGTAGCCCAGCACGCCTTCGTTCCGTTCAGCAATGCGGTATGCATAACTCTTGCCCACATCGTTCTGGTTGAAGGTCATGGCCCTGAAGGCAATGCTGCCGTCGGCGCCGTTCTTGGCGGTTTCCAGTTCCTTGCCGTCGCCGTTCATCAGCACGAAGGTGAACTGGCCTTCTTCCAATGCCTTGCCGTCCAGATGCTTCACAGCCTTCAGCTGATAGGTCCCGGTTGCGGTGTAGGTGTTGGTGAAGGTGATGCGGCTGCCCTTTTCGTAGGCGGGGGTCACCGTCAGGGTGCCGTCGCCGTTGTCGGTGATCTGCACCTTCACGGTATAGGCGGTTTCGTCATAGGCGATGCCGCCTGATTCACCGGCCATTTCCTTCACGGTGTATTCGTAGGTCTTGCCCACATCCGCCTGAGAGTAGGTGATCTTGCCAAAGTCCACAACGACCACAGTGCCGGAAGTGGGTTCAACGGTCACTTCCGTCTTTTCGGGCATAGGCACGTTTTCGGCTGCTTCAACCGTGAAGGTGAAGCTGTCGCCGGCCATAAACGCACGGCCGGTGATGGCCTTTTCCACATCCAGCTTCAATTCGTTGCTGGCGGTGTAGGTATTGGTCAGGATCATCTTTTCGCCGTCGGAATAGGTCACGGTGGCAATGATGTTTTCATTGCTGCCTTCGGAGACCTTTACCACAGCGGTGTGGAACTTGGTATCGTAGGTGATGCCCTGAATATCACCGGCAGTTTCCTTCACGGTGTATTCATAGGTCTTGCCCACGTCTTCAAACGTAAATTCGATCTTGCCAAAGTCCACCTTGGCCGTATTGCCGGACTCGGGCATGATGGTGACCATCGTCTTTTCAGGCATGGGCGTGCCGGAAAGCGCGCTGATGGTGAAGGTAAAGGTATCGCCGGCCTGGAATGCGCGGCCGTCCATCACCTTTTCCACATCCAGGGTCAGGTTGCCTTCCATGGGATAGTCACTGACGGGCACGAACACAGGCTTGGAAATATCTTCGCCGTTGGGAACCTTCACTTCATACGCTTCGGGATCCACTTCGTAACCGGCAGGTGCCTTGGTTTCCTTCACCCAGTAGGTGCCGGCAGGCACGTTCATCAGGAAGCCTACGCCGCCCACACCGGTGGTGATGTCGGCATACTTATCGGTGCATGCTGCATCCCTGTACAGGGTGTACACAGCACCGGGCAGCTTGATGGAGGTATCGTTACGGTCGCTCTTTTCCAGGGCAACCTTCCACAGCCTGGTGTTTTTGAAGGTGATGGTCTCAGCGCCTTCAATCCGGCAGCTGATTTCCAGCTCGCCGTCCTGATCCTTATCTTCCACCTTCACGGCCACCGTGTATTCGGTGGTGTCGCATTCATAGGTGAAGGTATCGGATACAGTGCCGCTGAAGCCCAGTTCCTTCACGGTGTAGATATGTTCGCCAATGTCTTCTTCCGTATAGGTCACCGTGGGGAAGGTGATCAGGCCAGCTTCGTTCTTCACAATGCTGCCCACCAGGATGCCCTGTTCGTACAGGCCGAAGTCGAACACCTGGTCTTCCGTTGCCGCTTCGCCGTCCACCGTCTTGTTGGCGGTCAGGGTCCACTGGCCCACAGCACCGTAGTAGTTCTTCAGAATGGCCTTTTCGCCATCTTCATACTTTACATCAATTGTGATCGTGCCGTCGCCGTTGTCCTTTGCTTCCACCTTCACAGCATGCTTGTTTTCATCATAGGTGATGCCGGAGATGTTGCCAGCCACTTCTTCAATGGTATAGGTGGCCGTGTAAGCGCCGTCCACCAGATCGGTTTCATCGATGGTGATGGTGGCAAAGGCAAATGCAGCGCTGCTGCCTTCATCGGGAGTGACCGTCACTTCCACAACTTCCGGCAGTTTGGCATTTTCATCACCGGACAGCTTGAAGGTGAAGGTATCGCCTTCTTTGAATTCGCGGCCAATCAGCTGCTTTTCACCCTTCAGTTCAAAGCTGCCTTCGGCTTCATAGGCGTTCACAAAGGTGGTTTCGCCTTCGTATACCGCTTCAGCCGTCAATTCGCCGTCACCGTTGTCGGTGACATTTACCGTCACGTTCACCACATGTTCGTCATAGGTGACACCGCCGGATTCGCCCTTCACTTCGGAGATGGTGTACTTGTATTCGCCGGCGGCTTCGTATGCAATGCTGTCAAAGATCACCTTTCCATCGGCGTCATTGGTCTTGGTCTGCAGCACATTGTCGGCCGCATCCTTCAGCTGGAAGCTGAATTCTTCCTCAGCCAGATCGCGGCCGGTCAGCCGCTTCGTCACACACAGCACCACTTCGCCGTTTGCTGCATAGGTATTCGTGAAGTTCAGCGCAGCAGCATTGTCACTGGTGGTGATCTTCAGCGTGCCGTCGCCGTTGTCAGAAACGGTCACTGTCACGGTGTAGGTATTGCCATCCACAGTGATGCCGTTGCCGTCCGCGCTGGTTTCCTTCACGGTGTAGGTATGGTCGCCCACATCGTCCAGCGTGTATTCAATGGTGGGATAGCCGATCTTACCGGTTGCGTCATTCTTGGCGGTCCAGGTCTTATCCGTGCCCGTTTCAGCGATTTCGAAGGTAAATACATCTTCCGCGGTCAGGGTACGGCCTTCCAGGGTCTTGGTACCTTCGAAGGTAACATTGCCCTCGGCTTCGTATTTGTTCGTGAAGTTCAGCGCAGCAGCATTGCCTTC
>JAFWYZ010000137.1 GCA_017517465.1 Clostridia bacterium
ATGCCGATGTTGGGCAGGTAGTAGTCTCCGCAGCGGCGATAGGTCAGTTTCATGGGGTATCCTCGCTTTCTGCTGCAATAGAAAAAGCAGCTATGTACTTGAAGGTTTCCCTTCAAGCCATAACTGCTTGAATTTCTTGTATTTCCCGCGACTCATGACGAGGAGGGGTAAACCTTCCTCTACATAATAACGCGTCTCTGCAGATGCGTTTTTTTCATATTCCGAAATATTGGCGGATGTCCCGCAGCGCCGCTTCTTTTTCCTCCACAGGGTTTTCCGGATTGTGGCTGGCGATCAGGTAATGCGTATTCAGTTTCTTCAGTGCGTTTACCAGGCCCTTTGCCTCCCCCTGTTTTTCCCCCGGCCGTGCATAGGCCGCATCCCCAAGAAAGGTGTACGTATCGTTCACCGTCATCATCACGCACCCCGGTGCATGGGGAGAAACAACGGGCTGCACCCGGAGCAGCACACCGTCATCCAACCGGATTTCCTCCTCCACCGCAGTTCCGCTTTCCACATATTTCCGGGTGCGCACGCCGCAAAGCACCCTTTCCGGAGACAGCCGTTCCATATTGCCGATGTGGTCCCGGTGAAAATGGGAGAGGATCATCCATACCGGCTTTGGCAGGCTCCGGATGGCTTCATATGCCGCATCCGACGCGCCCGCATCAAATACATAGAACCGTTTTTCCCCCTCCACCACAAATACATCGGAGGAAAGGGGCTCCCTGACCGGCGGAACCCGGAAAATGCCCGGTGCGATTTCCTGCATGTTCTTTTTCTCCTTTACAGCGTGCTCCCCGCCGTCTTTTCCAGTTTCTTTTTCCGTGCCTTCCAATCCGGCATCAGGCGGCTCATCAGCCCGTGAAAATCCGGGGAATGGTTGGGGTGGATCAGGTGGCACAGTTCATGCAGCACCACATAATCAATGCATTCCTCCGGGGCGCATAAAAGCCGTTTGTTCAGCGTGATCTGCTTTTTCTTCACATGGCAGCTGCCCCACCGGCTTTTCATTTCCCGGATTTTCAGTTCTGGAAAGGGAATGCCCTGCCCTTTGAAATACGGATATTGCCTGTACAGGCTGGCCTAGAAAACCGTCAGGCAGGCATTGTTCCAGAAGCGCTGAAAAATACGCTGCCGGGCCTGTGTATTTTTTCCTTCCTTCACATACAGGCACAGCCTTGTTCCCTGCTGCTTGATGCCCTCCGCAGAATAGGGGATCACCTGCAACTGCAGCACTTCCCCCATCAGCATGACCCCTTCCCCTGTTTCAAACTGCACCGGATAGGCAGGCAGCCGTTCCTTCTGCGTCAGCTTCTGCAGCGCATCAAACACAAAGGCATACCTTTCTTTCACAAAGGCATCCACCTGTTCCCCGGTCCACAGCCGGTTGGCGGATACATGCACAGTACCGTCCTGCTTCACCCGCAGGTTCAGGTTTTTTACCTTTTTCCGCTCCAGCGTGTAGCAGATTTCCCCTTCAGGGGTAAGCACTTTTCTCTCTTGCGTTGTTTTCATTCTTTCACCATCAGATTTTCTGTTTGAAGTCGCAAATAACGGTGTATATCAAAAGTGAAACAGAAATTTTCCTTTCAAGGAGGTATGGATACATGCTGCTGAACGTTGGACAGAAAGCCCCGGATTTTTCCCTTCAGGATCAGACGGGGAAGGAGATTTCCCTCTCCCATTTCCTGGGCAAAAAAGTGGTGCTCTATTTCTATCCCAAGGACAATACCCCCGGCTGCACCCGACAGGCCTGCGGCTTTGCCGCTGCCTATGATGCGTTCCGGGAACAGGACATCGCCGTCATCGGCATCAGCAAGGATTCCGTTTCTTCCCATGTAAAGTTTGCCGAAAAATACAACCTGCCCTTCATCCTCCTGTCCGACCCGGAACGAAAGGCCATTGAGCCCTTTGGGGTGTGGCAGGAAAAGAAAATGTGCGGCAAAACCGCCATGGGCGTGGTGCGCACCACCTACATCATCGATGAAAACGGGGTCATTTCCCACGTGATGCCCAAGGTGAAGCCGGACACCAACGCACAGGATGTATTGGAGGCACTGGGCCGGTAAGCCCTGTCAAAAAAGCACCGGATGCCGGTGCTTTTCGAACTTACAGATATTGCTCAATGGCGGAAACCACCTGATCGGCGGCCATGTTATTGCCTTCCACGTTCAGGTGCAGGCCGTCCCCCCGGTCATAGGTGACCATTTTGTCCCACATCAGGGCAAACAAATCATCCACGGGGATACCGTTCCTTTCCGCCACCTTGCGGATAATATCGTTATAGGAGCGGATGCCGGTGGTGTCTTCCGCGCCCACGGGCATGATGGTGGTGAAGATGATCTTCACCCCGGGGAACAGCTTGCGCAGCACGATCACCGTGCGCTCCACCGCGCTTTCAAATTCTTCCGGCAGGGAAAAGGGCCGGCCGATGTGATAATCGTCCCCCAGATCCCACAAGCCGCAGCCCCAGTGCACAATATCGGGGGTGGGGAATTCATTCAGCCAGAAGCGCAGGGAATTGAGGGTATAGCCTGCCCAGCGGCCATTTTCGGCAGGGCCGTATACTTCCGCCCGCCCCTGCAGCTTTTCACGCACATAGGGTTCATATCCCTGCCGCCGGGAATCCCCCAGCAGCAGCACTTTCTTCAGATCGCTCATTGCGGTATCTCCTTCTATGACATCGTTTGGCCTATTTTACCATGTTCTTTTCTTCCGGGCAATATCCTTTCTGCACTTCTGACGGGGCAAACCGCGGATATTTACATCATCCCTTGCCCCAAAACACGCAGAAAATGCGAACTTATGTTAAAAAAGAAAAAAACTTGCACTTTCCCAAAGGATTTGCACTTTCTTTCAACGGAAAACTATGTTATAATGCAATTATCGAAGAAATATCATGGATTGAAATGAACTGGAGGAAGTATCATGCACATTTATCCTGTCACCGATCCTGCCTTCAAGCCTTACGGCCGCATTGTGGAAGGCTATCCCGTGGACGGCATTCTGGCCGCTCTGAAGACCTGCAACAAGCCCGAAAACGTGGAATACATCCCCAAGGTGGACGTGCTGCACGCTGCTGAAAATGCAGAAGCGATCGGCGAAGCCCTCTTTGGCGGCATGCCCTTCCAGCTGGGCTATTGCAACGGCCATAATACCAAGCTGAACTGCCTGGAATACCATCGCGACAGCGAATTCAACCTGGGCACCGAAGATTTCATCCTGCTGATCGCCCTGCAGAGTGAAATCGAAAACGGCATCCTGGACACCTCCAAGGTGAAGGCCTTCAAGGTGCCCGCCGGCATGCTGGTGGAAGTATATGCCACCACGCTGCACTATGCCCCCTGCCATGCGGATCCCGAAAAGGGCTTCCAGGTGCTGGTAGGCCTGCCCCTCAACACCAACACCGACTACCGGCCGGGTGACGGCGCCAATGTGATGGACCGTCAGCTGTGGGCCCGGAACAAGTGGCTGCTGGCCCATCCCGAAAGTGATGAAGCATCCCAGGGCGCTCAGATCGCTCTGACGGGTGAAAACATCGATATCAAAAACGACATCTAATAAAAAAAGGAGAGGTTTGCTATGTTCCAGAACATCCCCGAAGTCAAGCTGGGCATCATCGCCGTCAGCCGTGACTGCTTCCCCATCGCCCTGAGCGAAATGCGCCGCGCCAACATCGTTAAGGCCTATGGCGACGGCCTGTACGAATGCCCCGTCACCGTGGAAAACGAAATCGATATGCTGAAGGCTGTTGCCGATGTGAAGGCCGCCGAATGCAACGCGCTGGTGGTTTTCCTGGGCAACTTCGGCCCCGAAACCCCCGAAACCCTGATCGCCAAGAACTTTGACGGTCCCTGCATGTTCGTGGC
>JAFWYZ010000138.1 GCA_017517465.1 Clostridia bacterium
CCAGCCATAGCGCTTGCTGCAGCAGAAAACAACGAAGATCAGAGAGCCGATGGGCAGAAGATTGGTGCTGACCAGGAAATCCCACATATCCAGGAAGGCAGAGCCTTCGGCAAAAGGCTGGAAGCCGCTGAGCACGCTGTAACCAAGGGCGGTGGTGGTGGACGTGATGAACAGGCCGATGCCGCACACAAGGCAGCCTTTGGGCCGGCTCCAGCCGGTCAGTTCCCGGACACAGGCCAGAATGTTTTCAAACACCGCCAGCACGGTGGAGAAGGCTGCAAACACCATGAACAGGAAGAAAATGCTGCCCCAGATACGGCCGCCTGCCATGTTATTGAACACGGCTGCCATGGAATCAAACAGAAGGGCGGGGCCGGAGGTCACTTCCACCTGATAGGTGGCGCAGGCGGGGAAAATGATCAGCCCGGCAGTGATGGCCACGAACGTGTCTAGGCAAATGACGTTGATGGATTCCCCCATGAGGGAACGTTCTTTATCGATATAGCTGCCAAAGATGGCCATGGAGCCAATGCCAAGGCTAAGCGAAAAGAAAGCCTGGTTCATGGCGCTCACAATGACGCCGGCGTCGATTTTGCCAAAGTCCGGCTTCAGGTAGAAGGTAAGGCCTTCTGCAGCACCGGGCAGAGTGGCACTGTTCACGGCCAGCACCACCATCAGCATCAGCAGAACCACCATCATGTACTTGGTGATCCTTTCCAGCCCGCCCTGCAGTTTGAAACACAGGCACAAAAAACCCAGCGCCACCGTAATGCCCATGAAGATCATGTTGACGGAAGGATCGCCGATCATTTTGCCAAAGCCAAGGCCGGCAGACTGGCCGGTAACAAACTTCAGGAAGTAATACAAAAGCCAGCCGGCCACCACGGTATAAAAGCTCATCAGGCACACATTGCCAAACAGCGCCAGGTACCCATGGGCATGCCATTTCTGGCCCGGCTTTTCCAGCTTCTGATACATGCGCACCGGGCTGGCCTGGGATGCGCGGCCCAGGGAAAATTCCATGATCATCACCGGCAGGCCCAGCACGATCAGGCACAGGATATAGATCAATACAAAGCTGCCGCCGCCGTTTTTCCCAGCCATCCAGGGGAATTTCCAAACGTTGCCGCAGCCGATGGCACAGCCTGCGCTGAGCAGAATGAACCCCAGCCGGGACGAAAGTCTTTCACGGTTTTCCATTGTTGTTCGCCTCTTCCTTTGTTGCTGCAAAAATGCATTTTCCCACGAAAATGCACCCCTACATTATATAATATTTTCATTTTCTGTCAAACCATGCGGCACAAGATGCAAAATAAAAGCAATCCGGCCTTGACTTTATCGCTTTACCGTGGTAAAATGCCGAAGTACCAAACCACGAAAGGAGCTTCTTATGCACCATTTACATAATCAGTCCATGGACCGGCTGCTGCAGGCCATCTGCCGGCTGGAAACGATAGAAGATTGCTATGCTTTTTTTGAGGATCTGTGCACCATCAAGGAAATGCAGGACATGGCCC